>JACQZV010000137.1 GCA_016213695.1 Acidobacteriota bacterium
CTTCGATGCGAATCTCGCTGCTCACCGGTCTAGAAGGTCGTGACGGGAACGCCCGCCGTGCAGAGCGGACAGGCCTCGGCGGGCACGTTCTCGGGCGCCTTGTACTCGGCCAGCGCGACGTTCGGCACGCCGGCGTCGACCATCGCCTCCATGCGGTCGTAGATCTCCGCGGTGGCGAGTACGGTGCCGCCCGCGTTGCGCACCAGCTCGACGCACCGCGCCTGCGTCTGTCCGGTGTTGCGCACGTCGTCCACGACGAGCGCCTTCCGGCCGGCGACGAGCCGCGCGTAGAAGCGCGAGAGCGTGTGGCCGCTGCCGGAATCGAGCGTGAAGGGCGCGAATAGCGTCGGGGCGCGACCGAGATCGCGCCGGCTGTCGAGCAGACCGGCGATCGTGTGCGCGAGGAGGGCGCCTCCGGTCACCGGCCCGGTCACGACCTCGGTCTCGTCGAGGATCGACGCCGGCAGCACGTCGAGCAGGTCCTGCGCGAAGCGCCAGATGGTCGACGGGTACCGGAACAGCTGGTGGGGGTTCAGGTACACCGGTCCGTGAAAGCCGTTGCCGAAATCGAAGTGCCCGTTGCGCATCAGCACTTCGTACTGCTGCAGATCCTCGAGCGCCTTCCTGCGGATGTCATCGCGACGCGTCATAGACGTTTCAGGCCGATCGCCGGGTTCACAAACACCGTGCGCCCGCCGACCAGCGTCGCGGCGACGCCGCCGCGCAGCTCCCAGCCGTCGAAGGGTGTGTTTTTCGAGCGCGAGCGCAGCGCCGCCGCCTCGATCCGCACCTTCAGGTCGGGGGCGACAATCGTGATGTCGGCAGGCGCCCCCGCCGCCAGCGTCCCGCCCGCCACGCGGAGGATGCGCGCGGGATTCACCGACAGCAGCTCGACCAGACGCGGCAGGCGGACGAGCCCGGTGTGCACGAGGCGATCGAGCGCGAGCGAGACCGCGGTCTCGAGGCCGACAATGCCGAACGGCGCGCGGTCGAACTCCACCTTCTTCTCGTCGTAGTGATGCGGCGCGTGGTCGGTGGCAATCGCATCGACGCTGCCGTCGGCGAGGCCGGCCAGCATGGCGTCGCGGTCGGCCACCTCGCGCAGCGGCGGGTTCATCTTCACGTTCGTGTCGTAGGGAATCGGCGAGGCGAGCGATTCGTCCGTGAGCGTGAAATGATGCGGCGCCACCTCGCAGGTCACGCGCACGCCCGCCTCCTTGCCCTTGCGCACCGCCCGCAGCGACACGCGCGCGCTCATGTGGGCGACGTGAAACGCGGATCCGGTGAGCTCCGACAGGAGCACGCCGCGCTCGACGCCAAGCGCCTCGGCGGCGCCCGGCATGCCGCGCAGCCCCAGCGCGGCCGCGTGGTAGCCCTCGTGCGCGACGGCGTCGCCCTTGAGCGTCGGGTCCTCGCAGTGCTCGATGAGCGGCATGCCGAACATGCCCGCATACTCCATCGCCCGCCGCATCAGCAGCGCCGTCGCCACCGGATGGCCGTCGTCGGTGATGGCGACGCAGCCGGCCTGCTTCAGCTCCGCGATGTCGGCGAGCAGCTCGCCTTTCGAGCCGCGCGAGACCGCCCCAATCGGGTAGACCCGCGCGAGGCCCGCCTCAGCCGCCTTCGCGAGGATGAAGGCGGTGACGTTCGCGTTGTCGTTCACGGGGCTCGTGTTCGGCATGCACGCCACTGCCGTGAAGCCGCCGGCCACCGCGGCCGCCGCGCCGGTCGCCACCGTTTCCTTGTGCTCCTGGCCGGGCTCGCGCAGGTGCACGTGCATGTCGATGAAGCCGGGACACACGACCAGACTTGCCGGGATCTCCACCACCTCGGCGCCGTCGGCCGGCAGATCGGGCCCGACGCGCACGATGCGATCGCCGTCGATGAGCACGTCGTGCCGGCCATCGATGCCGCTGGCGGGATCGACGACGCGCCCGCCCTTAAGCAGCCGCTTCATCGCTCGCTCCCCCCGACAGCAGATACAGCACCGCCATGCGCACCGCGACGCCGTTGGCCACCTGCTCGAGAATGACGGAGTACGGGCCGTCGGCGACCTCCGAGGCAATCTCGACGCCGCGATTCATCGGGCCGGGGTGCATGATGATCGCGTCTGGCCGCGCGCGGGCCAGGCGCGCCTCGGTCATCCCGAACACGCTGAAGTACTCGCGCAGCGAGGGAAAGAACGAGCCTTCCATGCGCTCGAGCTGCACCCGCAGCAGCATGATCACGTCCGCGTCGGCGACCGCCTCGTCTATGACGCTGGTGGCCCGCACGCCGAAGCGCGCGATGTCGGCGGGAATCAGCGTCGGCGGGCCGCACACCCAGACGTCGCTCCCCATCCGCGTCAGCAGATGGATGTTGGACCGCAGCACGCGGCTGTGCAGGAGATCTCCGATGATGGCCACCTTCAGGCCGGCGAGCCGCTTCTTCCGCTCGCGGATCGTGAACGCGTCGAGCAGCGCCTGCGTCGGATGCTCGTGCATGCCGTCGCCGGCGTTGATGATGGCCGAGCGGCAGATCCGCGACAGCAGGTGGCAGGCGCCCGACGAAGAGTGGCGCAGCACGATCATGTCGGGGCGCATCGCCTCGAGGTTGAGGGCCGTGTCGGCGAGCGTCTCGCCCTTGACAACGCTGGAGGAGGCGACCGCGATGTTGAGCGTGTCGGCGCTCAGCCGCTTCTCGGCGATTTCAAACGAGGTCCGCGTCCGCGTGCTCGGCTCGAAGAAGAGATTCACCACGGTCTTGCCGCGCAGCGCCGGGACCTTCTTGATCGGGCGCTCCCCCACTTCCTTCATCGCCTCGGCGGTGTCGAGGATGAGCGAGATTTCCTCCGGCGTCAGGTCGGCAATCCCCAGCAGATCCTTGCTGCGCAGCGCGGTGACGGCCGGCGGATCGTCCACGCGCGTGGTGACCGGCGCGCTCATGCGGCACCTCCCTGCAGCACGACTTCATCCCGGCCGTCGCTCTCCTGCAGGTAGACCTGCACGCTCTCCTCACTCGACGTCGGCAGGTTCTTCCCGACGTAGTCGGCCTTGATCGGCAGCTCGCGATGGCCGCGGTCCACGAGCACGATCAACTGGATGGCGCTCGGCCGTCCGAAGTCGATCAGCGCGTCGAGCGCCGCGCGCGTCGTCCGGCCCGTATAGAGCACGTCGTCGACGAGCAGGATCCTCTTGCCGTCGATGGAGAAGGGAATCTCGGTGCGCCGCACGAGCGGCTGCGGCCCGACCGACTGCCGCATCAGATCGTCGCGGTAGAGCGTGATGTCGAGCGCGCCGGTCGGCACTTCGTGGCCCGTGATCTCGCGCAGGCTCTTCGCCAGCCGCCGGGCCAGATGATCGCCGCGCGTCCGCACGCCGACCAGTGCCAGGTCGTCGACGGCTCGATTGCGCTCCAGGATCTCGTGGGCGATGCGGGTGAGGGTGCGGCCGATGCGGTCCGCATCCATGACTACGGGCATGTGGCACCTCTTTGCGGTCTCTCGGGGCCGCGGTTAAAGAGTGCACTGAGTATAGCAGGCCTCAGGGTCCAGGGATCAGGGATCAGGGATCAGGGATCAGGAATCAGGGATCAGGGCTGGTCCAAACCCGGGAATATCTCACCGGCCGAGCTCGGACGACCAATTCAAGACGACGTTGAGGCGGCCGGCGTTCGATTCTTCCTTCACCATGATGAACCGCTGTCCGTCGCGCGTGACGTCGTAGTTGGCAATCGTGACGCCGGCGCCATAGGCGTAGCGCCGCTCGAAGAGCAGCCGCGGCGGCGAGAGCGTCACGTCCGGCGTTGTCGACACCTCAACCGCCATCATCTTGTCGCCGCTGCGATAGAAGAGTTCCCTGCCGTTCGGGTTCCAGACCGCCTGCGTGCCTCCGTCGGTCGAGACCTGCCACCGCCGCCCCGGCCCCGGGAACGGCCGGAGGTACACCTCGTTCTGTCCCGACTCGTTCGAGACATGGATCAGCCAGCGGCCATCAGGCGACAGGCTGGCTCCGCCCTCGTAGGCCGGCGTATTCAGAATGGGCCGCATCGTGCCCGGCTCGCGCAGCGACATCGCGTACACGTCAAATGACGTGTCGGGCGAACTGCGCAGGAACAGGAGCGTGTTGCCGTCGGCCGTCACCGACCCCGGGTAGTCGAACGGCGAGGTACCGGCGATCGCCTGGCCCGCATCTGTCCCGTCCGCGTCCTGCATGGCGAGGCCCTGGGGCGTGCGGTACACGACCCTGCGGCCGTCAGGCGCCCAGATGGGAAATCGGGGCAGCACATCCTCCGCCACGGACAGTCTGGTGAACGTCGCCCGTTTCACGTCCTCCATCCACAAACCGGCCGCTTCGACCAGCACGCGGCCGCCGTCGGCATCGAGACGCGGGTTCGCATAGGGACGGAGCACGTCATTGAGCGGCTGCTCCGCGCCCTGCCGTGACACCCATACCAGCCTGCTGGCCGCGGTGGTCGGCGCGAAGACCATCGTCCCGGCGGGCGATACGTCCACGACGGGCACGCCGGCGACGCTTGCGGGAAGGTTGTCGATCACCCGCACGGCCGGCCCGGTCACCTGCAACGCGGCGGCATCGAAGGGCGCGGCCAGCAACTCGCCGTCCCGGAAGAACACCAGATGACCGCCGCCCGCGTAGAGCGGCAGCGTGCCGCGGTCCACGACGGTACGGCGCTCGCCGGTCGCCAGCACGAGCGCCTCGATGCGCGACCGGCTGTCGGACGCCGCAGCGAACAACAGGGCCGCACCGCCGGGAATCAGCACCGGCCAGGCGTGCAGCGTGTCGCGCTCCGGGCCGCCCAGCATCGTCAGCGGGGCCGGCGTGCCTCCGGTTCGAGGGATTCGCCACAAGGCGCCGGCGCGATTGACGACAATGCTGTCGTCGGCCCCCCAGGCGCCACCGTAGAGGAAGTTCACGTCACTCGCCACGGTCGTCACGAGGCCATCGGCCAGCGACACCGTCTTCAACTCTCCACCCGATGTGAACCACCCGATCGACCGGCCGTCCGGGGAAAAGAAGCACCCGGCCACCGTGTCGGTGCCCCTGAGCGGCACTGCGTCGAACTGGTCGAGCGAGCGCACGTACACCAGGCGGCTGCCGCTGCGGACGCCGACGAACGCGATGCGGTCGCCGGCCGGGGATATCGCGACGGGACGCGGCGATGCGGTGAACAGCTCGATGCCGGCTGGCAGATTGATCTCCAGCCGCCGGACCGGCGATGCCGCGGGCACCGACGGCCCGCTTCGACTCCAGAACGCCGGGACGACGACGCCGAGTGCGAGTACCGTCACAACCCACGGCAGCGCGCCCCAGTCCGGCTCGCGCGTGAGGACCGCCGCCACCGCGTCCGACACCGTCTCATGTGTCCCGAAGACCTGACGCCCGGTCAGCATTTCGTAGAGCACGCAGCCGAACGCCCAGATGTCGGTCCGCCGGTCCACGTCTTTGCCCCGCGCCTGCTCGGGGCTCATGTAGCCGACGGTGCCGAGAATCACCCCCGCATACGTCGCCTGGATGCTGAGGGTCGGCGACATCGACCGCGACGATGCCGGTCCGTCGAGCGCCAGCATCTTAGCGAGCCCGAAATCCAGGACCTTGACCGTGCCGGCGGGAGTCACCTTGATGTTCGACGGTTTCAGATCGCGGTGGACGACGCCGTGTTCGTGTGCGGCTTCGAGCGCGTCCGCGATCTGTCTGGCCATGGCGAGCACGTCGTCCAGAGGCAGAGGGCCGCGTGCGATGCGGTCGGCCAGCGTGTCGCCTTCGACGAGTTCGAGCACCAGCGCCAGCGTGCCGTTCGACTCTTCCAGGCCGTAAATGGCCGCGATGTTCGGGTGATTCAGCGACGCGAGCACTTCGGCCTCGCGCTGAAAGCGCGCGAGGCGATCGGCATTCGTGGCGAACGATTCCGGCAGAATCTTCAGCGCGACCTCGCGCTTCAGCCGCGTATCGCGTGCGCGATACACTTCGCCCATCCCGCCCGCCCCGAGCGAGCTCAGCACTTCATACGGTCCGAGGCGCGTGCCGGCGGTCAAGGCCATTCAGTTGGTCCAGGAACGAGGCGGATTATATGAGACTTGGGGGTGAAGAAATTGCCTCGTCTGGAGCGCTCCCGCACGGCAGAAACTGCGTACTTCAACGCGCGATCGCAGGATTTCCTCAGAGTCTACGGGGGCACGCCTCTCGCTTCAGCCAGGGACGGGAGCGACGATGCTACGATTGACGCCACGGCGGCGCGCCGTGCTGGCTGACAAGGTACCGGACGTAACGAATATCATCGCTGGCGCCCTGGTCATCGGTTTTCTCGTTGGGGAGCCGCGAGCACCCGGCACTCTGCTGCTGGCCGTGCTCGCTCTGTGGGGCGCAGTACTGGTGTTTGCCCTGATGATCGCGGAGGACAGGACATGACGGAGGCCGTGCTGTTCCTGGCGGGCATCGCTGCCATTGCGTGGGGCATCTGGCTCCTCGACTGGCTCGCCCGCCGCAGGGACCGCCACGCGCGTAATCGCGCAGCCTGAAACGGGAGCGGGTCGGGCTCCAGACCCCTTGACAGCCGCCTCACAGAATGATTGCATCCTGCAGGCATCATTGAGGAGGTACGGCATGCGAACCCGTTGCCGTCTGGCAGCCCCGTTGCTGGTTCTGGTTATCGCCGTCTGCGTGGGCGGCGCCGTCTCAGCGCATCACAGTCGGGCCGGCTATGACACCGCCAAGGAACATCTGACCACGCAGCAAGTCGTCGTCACCGAGGTGATCTGGCGGAACCCGCACGTCTATCTCATCTGGGATTCCAAGGACGGCGGCGCGCAGAAGTGGACCGGCGAGTTCTCCTCGCCTGCCACGATGCTCAGCGAGGGGCTGAGTCGAGCCACCTTCAAGGCCGGCGATCCGATTACGGTCACGTTCATGCCCGCCAAGTCGGGCAACCCTCAGGGCCTGGTCATCAAAATCGTCCGCCCCGACGGCAAGGTCATCATCGATCTGTCCGAGCGGCGCGGGCTGCTCGAACAGTAGCACCAGCTTCGTCAACTGCGGAGGCAGACATGCGGCAGCAGCACATTCGTGTCTCACTCGTGGCTCTGGCGGCGATGGCCGCGCTCGCATCGCCGGCGATGGCCGGGGACGAGGGCCAGCAGCCGGCGCCGCCGGCCGCCGTCGCGTCGGTGCCGCCGCCTCCAGGATGGAAGCAGTGCCCGCGCTGCCAGAACGCGCAGGACCGGAAAGAAGCCGACGCGAAGTACAAGGTGGAGGGACACCCCTTTACCCCGCGCGACATCTCGGGCGTCTGGGGCAATCAGGGCGTCGGCGCGACGTTCAGGACCCCGCCGCCCTTCACGCCGTGGGGACAGGAGCAGTTCAACGCGACCATCGGCGACAAGAACGCGGCGGGCGAGCCGCTCCACACGAAAGACACGTCGGGCGAGGGCGCCGGCTCGCCGGTCAACTGCGACCCGAAGGGCTGGCCCCGCCTGCACACCTACAACTACGGCTTCGAGTTCGTCGTGCTGCCCGACCGGGTGCTCCAGTTCTTCGAGCTGACGCACACGTGGCGCACCATCTGGACGGACGGGCGAAAGCTCCCCGACCCGCCGCCGCAGTTGCAGTGGAACGGATGGAATGTCGGCCGCTGGGACGGCAACACGTTCGTGGTCGAGGGCGTCGGCTTCGACGATCGGTCGTGGCTCTCCGACACGATGCCGGACGGCGGGTTCCCGCACAGCGACGAGATGCGCGTGGTGGAGCGGTGGCGGCGGGTGAACTACGGGACGCTCGAAGTCCAGATCACGGTGACCGATCCGAAGACCTACACCAAGCCCTGGGTCACCCCGACCGCGACGATCCGGCTCTCGCCGGGCGCCGAGCTCTGGGAAGACTTCTGCGTCCCGTCCGACTACAACGCGTTCAACAGCGACGTCTATCGCCCGGTTGCCACGGGCGACAAGAAATAGCCTACCGATCGTCGTCCTGATCGGGCAGCGCGAACGCCAGGTACTCGCCCGAGTAGTTGCCGCCGCTCACGGCCACGATGATGTACTGCTTGCCGTCGAGCATGTACGTCATCGGCGATCCGCTCTGGATCGCGGGCATCAGCAGCGCGCCGACCTGCTGTCCCGTCTTCTTGTCGTAGGCGCGCAGCATCGCGCCGCGCGGCCGTCCGGGCGGCGCGGTGATCTGCGGGTCGCCCATGATGACGAGCGTCTTGGTGACGACCAGCCCGACGCCCGACGTGCCCACCTGACCTGTCTTGGGTACGGTCACGCCCTTGAGCAGCGCGTGGTTGCGGATGTTGTCCGGCGTGTCGCCGTGCGGCGTCTGCCACAGCAGCTCTCCGCGATCGAGGTTCATCGCCGCAAGCACGCCATACGGCGGCTTCGAGATCGGAATGCCCTGCACGTTCAGTCCGGGCGGCGGCGGCGCCGACGCGGCCGCCGGCGCCTGCGGCAGCTCGTCGCGGTTCTTCACGCCGGCATCGGCCGCGCAGCAGTCGCCCGGGCCGAACACGATCTGGAACGGCCGGCCGCCGAGGCCCGTGACGTACCGGATGTCGGAAAATTCCTTCGGCGGGGCGACGAGCGTGCGCACGCCGAAGGTGTTGCCCGCCGGCGCGAACAGGATGTGCATTTCCGGGTCGTAGCCGCCGCCGGGCCAGTTGGTGGCCGTCGCCGGGACGATGGACCCGAGCATGCCGTTCACGTTGCCCAGGATCCCGGGATTGAACGGCGTGTCCGCAATCTTGTAGCGCTTCAGCACCTCGAGCGCCTGCGCCCGCAGCTCCGGCGTGAAGTCGACCACGTCATCCGGCATCTTCAGGGACGTGTGCGCGTACGCCGGCGGCCTGGTTACCTGCGGCTGCGTGGGCGACAGCTTCTCGCCCGGCACGTCCGACTGCGGCACCGCGCGCTCGGGAATCGGCCAGATCGGCTCGCCGGTCACGCGGTCGAGCACGTACGCATACGCCTGCTTGGTCAGCTGCGCCACAACCTTTCGGGGCCGGCCGTCGACGACGACGTCGGCCAGAATCGGCGCCGCCGGCATGTCGTAGTTCCAGATCGGGTGGTGCACGAGCTGGTAGTGCCACTTCCGTTTGCCGGTCTTCAGATCGACCGCCACGATGCTCTCGGCAAACAGGTTGTTGCCCGGCCGGTGGCCGCCGTAATAGTCGGAGGAGGGCGTCTCGACGGGCAGGTAGACGAGCCCGAGCTCCTCGTCCACGGTCGGCTGATTCCACACGCCGACGTTGCCGTTCATCGCCCACGACCCGTTCTCCCACGTCTCGGCGCCGAACTCGCCCGGTCGCGGAATCGTATCGAAGCGCCACAGGAGCTTCCCTGTCCGCGTGCTGTAGGCGCGCACCAGGCCCTTGGTGTTGTTGTGCGTCGGCACCGTCGCGCCCTCGCGCATCGACGAACCGATGATGGCGACGTCACCGACAACGGTCGGCGTCGAGTGGACGCCGATCTCGCCGGTCTCCAGATCGATCGGCTCGTTGGCGCCCTTCACCACGCCGACCTTCAAATCGACAATGCCGCTCATGCCGAACGACGGGATGACCGCGCCGGTCTTCGCGTTGAGCGCGATGAGCCGGTAGCCCGTGGTGACGTACAGGACGCGGTCGTCGCCTTTGCCGTCGCTCCAGTACGCGACGCCGCGGCCCGAGAGCTGTCTCGGCGCGACGGCCGCGCGCTTGCCTTCGCGCAGGCTGTGCGACCAGATGAGCTCGCCCGTCTTCGCGTCGAGCGCGATCACCGACCGGCGCGTGCCGCCCGTCGTGTACAGCACGCCCTTGACCATGAGCGGCGTTCCTTCGAGCTTGTATTCGGGGAACGGGCCCAGGTTGTCGGTCTTGAACCGCCAGGCCACCTCCAGCTTGCCGAAGTTGGAGGCGTCAATCTGGTCGGCCGGTGAGTACCTCGTGCCCTTCAGATCGGCGTTGTAGTGAAGCCACTCGATCGTCTTCCCCGTCGCCTGACCGTTCTGGTGGCCGTTCTGGCCGGAGACGTCGGCGTGCAGATACAACAGCCCGAGGACGAGCGAGAACAACGCGAGCGTCGTGCGAATCACTGGTCGCGACATCGTCTTCCCCCTTTGCGCTGCCCGGCCGGGCATTGCGATAACGCGGCGGTCTGACCGGGGAGTATACAGGCCCCCGGCCTCGCGGTGCAGGGGTCGGGGGCTGCCGGCCATCGACGGTATACTCAGGCCCGATGCCCGTCGACGTGGAGGCGCGGGTGATCGCCAACACGCGCCTTTCCCCCGATTACAACGTCATTTCCCTTGCCGCCCCCGCCATCGCCGCCGCCGCGGCTCCCGGCCAGTTCGTCATGGTGAAGCTCGGCCACGGCTCGACGCCGCTGCTGCGGCGGCCGTTTTCCGTCTTCGAGGTCCTGCGAACGGGTAGAACCGTCAACGGCCTGACGCTCCTCAGCAAGCGCATCGGCGTGACGACGCAGATGCTGTTTGATGCGGTCGAAGGCGACGTCGTGTCGTGCCTCGGCCCGCTCGGACGGCCGTACGCCACCATCGACCCGCCGGCCGAAGCGTGGATGGTGGCCGGCGGTGTCGGCCTGGCGCCGTTCGCCACGCTGGCCGAGGCGCTCTGCGCGCGCGGCACGAGCGTGACGCTCTTCTACGGCGCCCGGACCGGACGCGAGCTCTTCTATCTCGACTGGTTTCGCGAACGCGGCGTCCGGCTCGTGCTCGCCACCGAGGACGGCAGCCTCGGCGACCGCGGGCGGGTGACGCAGCCGCTCGAACGCGAGCTGCAGGCCGCGGCCGGCCGCGACCTCATGGTGTATGCGTGCGGGCCCGAGCCGATGCTCGCCGCGGTCGCGCGGGTGGCCGCCACATACCACCGCGCCTCGCAGGTGTCGGTGGAGCGCGTCATGGGCTGCGGCCTCGGCGGCTGCTACAGCTGCGTGATTCCGGTCCGGCAGGACCCCACAGGGCGCCACTACGTGCGCTCCTGCATCGCCGGACCGGTGTTTGCCGGCGCGGACGTCGTCTGGGAGTGAATGAGACTTCAGGCTTTGGGCTTTGGGCTTTGTGACTTGTGACTTGTGCCTTGTGATCTCACCGTTCAGATCGGAACGCTGACCCTCGGCAATCCCGTCATCGCCGCCAGCGGCTGCTTCGGGTACGGGGTCGAGTACGCCGACGTCGTCGATCTGTCGCTGCTCGGCGGGGTCGCCGTCAAGGGGCTCTTTCTCGCCGAACGCGAGGGGCACCCGCCGCAGCGGATTGTCGAAACGCCGGCCGGCATGCTGAACGCGATCGGGCTGCAGGGCATCGGCGTCCACCGCTTCATCCGGGAGAAGCTCCCGGAGCTGCGCGAGCGACGCGCCACGGTGATCGTCAACATCTGCGGCAGCACGCTCGACGAGTATGTCGAGCTGGCGCGCATCCTGTCGGATGCCGACGGCGTGGGCGCCCTCGAACTGAACATCTCCTGTCCCAACATCAAGGAGGGCGGCATCACGTTCGGCTGCAGCCTCAACGGCACCTTCGACGTGGTCAGCGCGGTGCGAAAGGCGACGCGGCTGCCGATCATTCCCAAGCTCACGCCCAACGTCACCGACGTGGCCTCGTTCGCCCGCGCCTCGGAGGAGGCGGGCGCCGACGCGGTGTCGCTGGTCAACACGTTCCTGGCCATGGCCATCGACGTCGAGACGCGGCGCCCGAAGCTGTCGAACATCGTCGGCGGCCTCAGCGGACCCGCGATCCGGCCGATTGCGGTGCGGATGGTGTACGAATGCCGCCGCGCCGGGAAGATTCCGGTCGTCGGCATGGGCGGCATCGCGTCGGCGGCCGATGCGATCGAGTTCATGATAGCCGGCGCGTACGCCGTGCAGGTGGGCACGGCCAACTTCGTCGATCCGTTCATCTGGACCTGGCTCGTCGACGGCATTCGCGACTACCTGCAGCGCCACGGCATCGCGCGGGTACGCGACCTGACGGGCACGCTCGACACGACCGCGCGCGAAAAAGAGTGGACCAGCTCCTAGTCGCCCTCGACGTCGAGACCGGCGCACGCGCGCTGCAGCTGGCAGATCTGCTTCGCGATCTGGCCGGCGGTTTCAAGGTCGGGAGCCGGCTGTTCACGCTCGAAGGGCCCGATCTGGTCCGGCGGCTCGTCGACCGCGGCGCGCGCGTGTTTCTCGATCTCAAGTTCCACGACATTCCCAACACCGTTGCGCAGGCGGTGGAGGCCGCCGTGCAGACGGGCGCGTGGATGGTCGACGTGCACGCCTCGGGCGGCGTGCCGATGATGCAGGCGGCCGCCCGTGCCGGACAGGAAGCGGCGGCGCGCGTCGGGCGTCCCGCGCCGCTCGTGGTCGGCATCACCGTGCTGACGAGCATGGACGAGGCGGTGCTGCGCGAGACGGGCGTCGCGCGGCCGCTCGTCGATCAGGTGGTGTCGCTCGCGCGCATGGCGCACGCCGCGGGGCTGCAGGGCGTGGTCGCCTCTCCCCACGAGACCGCAGCCATCCGTCAGGCGTGCGGGAGCGGCTTCACGATCGTGACACCCGGCATCCGCGGTGCCGCGGCCGGCGGGGATCGCCACGATCAGACGCGGACGATGGGACCGGCCGAGGCGGTCCGTGCAGGGGCGAACTTCATCGTCGTCGGCCGTCCGATTCTCGCCGCGCCCGACCCGCGCGCGGCGGCGCACGCCATCGCCGACGCGCTGGCGCAGGCGGCCGGCGGGCCTCACGAATAGATCATGAACTCGAGCAGATTGCCGTCGGGATCGCGGACGTAGACGCTCGACCCGGTGGCCTTCCGGCCTCCCGGCCGATCCACCGGCCCTTCAATCGGCTTCGCGCCGGCACGCTGAAGCGTCGCCGCCAGCGCCGGCGCCGTCCCGTCCCACACGAAGCACAGATCGCCGCACGGCGGGCGCGCCGCCGGCGCCCTGAGCGTGTAGGCCGGATCCTGCCACCGCGCGGGACGATGGAAATTAATCATCGTGGCGTCGCCGACGTAGACGGACACGGCGTTCGCGTTCTCGCTGATTTGAAATCCGAGCGCCCGATAGAACGCCACCATGGCGGCGGTGTTCTGCATCGGCAGCGCGACGTGGTCGAAGCCGCGGACGCGGCCGGCCGGCTGCGCGCCCGCGCCGGACCCCGTCGATGCGGATGCCGCGAGCAGGCCGGCGACGAAGCGGCGACGGGATGGACGCGTCCACATGATGCGCGGAGTCTAGCGCAAAAAAAAGGCGGGTCCAAAGACCCGCCTTTCCATCTGTCCGGCGCCGGGCGCAGGCGGAGGCCTGCGCGCTACTTCGCGGTGAAGACGAAGTGCCCGCGGCGGTTCCGCTGCCAGCAGGACTCGTTCTCCTCCGTGCACTGCGGGCTTTCCTCGCCGCGCGTCACGGCCAGCATGCGATCGCCCGCGATGCCGAGGCTCACGAGATAGTCCTTGATCGCGTTCGCGCGGCGGTCGCCGAGCCCCAGGTTGTACTCGTTGGTCCCCCGCGAGTCGGCGTGTCCTTCGACTGTCACGCGCGTCGACGGCCACCGCCGCAGGAACTCCGCGTTCTTCTGCAGCACGGCCTGCGCGTCGGGCCGGACCGCCGACATGTCGTAGTCGAAGAACGCGTCGCCGAGCGGCATCTCCTTGTTCAGCTCGTCCAGCGTCTTGCGCGCGAAGATTTCGTCTTCGGTCAGCGGCTTCGGCGCCGGCGGCGGTGCGGGCTTCGGGGCCGGAGGCGGCGGAGGCGGCGGAGGCGGCGGCGGCACTGCCGCGGGCGGCGGCGGTGCGGGCGGAGGCGGCGCGGGAGGCGGAGTCTTCCTCGAGCAGCCGGCCAGGACGACCACCATCAGCAGCGTGACAATCGAGAAGAGCACTGAGCGGCGCAGTCTCATTAGCCAATTCTCCTGCGTTTTCGTCGAAAGTGCGTGGTGCAGCTTACGTCCGGACCTGCTGCGTGTCAATCAATCCGGCACAGGATACACGAGGCACTCATAGAGCCGCAGGCCCAGATGCCGCTGGTCGGACGTGCCCTCGGCTGCGCCCGGCAGATACACGCGGTCGGTTTCGATGGCGATGGAGCCCCCGGCGCGCGCGACGTCCGCCGCCGGCACGGCCACCGACCATTCGAAGTCAGTATCGGGCCGAATCTGGCCGATTACCCGTCCGGCCGCCGTGATGCGCACGGTGGGCGGGGCGTCGAAATAGCGCAGCGGCGACTCGCCACGCAGCGTGATCCGGACGCCGGCCGGCGGGCCCTTGACGCGGACAACCGCCCGCTCGCTCGTCCAGCGCCACCGCCGGCCCGTGTAGACGTCGTATTCCTCCTCGTGCCACCCCTCTGCAAATCCGTGCAGAAGCCGGCTCGTGGACTGGATGTCGAACTGCCGGATGCCCACCGGAGGGGCGCCCCGACCAGCGCCGCCGCCGGCCCTGGACGCAATCGTGAGGCCCGCGTAGGGGCCCTCGCCGCCGCCGGTCCCGCCGGCAATGTCGACAAACCGCAGGAAGTTGCGCTCTTCGAACGTCAGCGTCCAGCGATCGCGAACGACCCCGTCGAGCGCGAGTTCGAATTCGGCCGGCGGATCGCCCGGGTTTCCGAGATGCCGGCCGCCGACGACCAGATGAAGCGGACCCTCGCGGCGCCGCACCCACGCTTCGATCGACCGATGGTCGGGGCCCGTCGCGGTCGCCTGTGCGAGCCCTCCCGTTTCCGGCGTCAGCGACCACCCTTCGCCGGCAAACCAGCCGGGCGGAGGCATCCGGTACCAGTCCGCGCCGAGCGGCCGCGTGCCGCTCATCTCGGGCCGCGCGGCGACCGCCCACGAGTAGCGCACGACGTCGAGGCGCGCCTGGGGATCGATGAGATCGAGATCGGTGCGGCGCGGGTCAGCGAAAAACCAGACGGCACCGGTACCGCCCTTCCTCCAGTACGACACCGGACCGAGCCACTCATACAGGCGCGACGGTTCGACCAGGGGCAGCATCCGGCCGTCCGCCTGGAGCGCGCGGTAGAGACTCTGGTGCGCGAAGACCACGGAGGGAGGCGTCGTCTTCGCGTATGCGGCGGCGGCGTCGATGGCCTGAAAGGCCGGATGCGGCGCGCGGCCGTAGGCCACGCCGACGGGAACGGCGACGACGAGCGCCCAGGCCAGCAGCGCTGCGGCAGCGGCCGGGGCCAGCCGCCCGGTGGCGGCGACGCCGCGCGTCGCGGCGTAGGCGACCAGCGGCAGGGCCGGCAGCGCGTAGCGGACGGTGATGGCCTCCTGCAGGAACAGGTGCGCCGCCAGGTACGGCCCGAACAGCACGAGCAGCCAGAGCAGCTCGCGCCGCGCGTGCACGAGCGTCACCGCGACGCCGGCGCCGGCGGCAAGGCCCACCGCGGCGGCAAGCGCGGTCGATCCCCAGGGGAGCACGAACGTGTCGTACAGCGCGAAGGCCAGCCGCCGGGGCGTCGGGTCGCTCCAGACCGTGAAGTCCCACGTGAACTGCTCGCCCGCCTGCACCTGCAGCGCGCCCAGATAGGCGTCGATGCCGCCGCTCACGACAATGAGCGGGACCGCCCAGATCAGGACCCCGATCGCGGCAGCCGCGATCGGACGGGACGCGATCCACCTCCAGCCGGCGCGGCGCTGCTCGACGAGCACGAGCGCGAGGAGCGGCAGGGTAAGCAGGGCCGTCTGCACGCGAATACCCGCCGCGAGGCCGGCGGCACACGCGCCGGCGACCAACAGGGCGCGCCGCGTTCGCCCTTCAAGGATGAGCGCCTGGGCGACGAGCGCCGCCGCCAGGCCCGGCAGGTCGCTCATCGGACGCAGCCCCGAGATCCAGAAGAGCGGCGCCGCCGCGACAAGGGCCGTGGCGAGCAGACGCCCCGAGCGGGCTCGAGGGGCGTGGCCCGGCGCCACGGCGGCGAACACGCGCGCCAGCGCCAGCAGCGCGATCGCGCCGCCAACCGCCGACCAGAGCGCCAGCGTCAGCGCCTCGAGCGCCGGCCGTCCGAGCGACGGCCGGACGATGGAGTCGAGCGCGAGCAAGGCGCGCCCGGGCGCGATGTAGACCGGCGAGCCGGGCGGGTGCGGCTGGTGCAGCGCCGGATTGAAGTCGCGGAGGCCGAGGGCGAAATTGATCGAGTCGTAGTCTTCGAGGGAGGGAGCGAGGAAGGGCAGGTGAGCCGCGACGTACGCGGCAGCGATGAGGCCAACAGGCCACGGAGTTGCTCCGTGGCTCGGCGGCCCGGGATCGTCAGGCCGGCCGGAGACGGACACCTTCATTCAGGCTGCCCATCCTATACCCCTGCAGGTCGATGGTGACGTGCTGGTACCCGATCGCGCGAAGCTCGCGGACGATCCGCTCGCGCACGGCGGGCTCGAGCGCGCGGCTCAACTCGTCAACGCCGATCTCGAGGCGGGCCAGCGTGTCGTGGTGACGCACGCGGCACACGCGGAAGCCCATCCCGCGCAGCACGGCTTCGGCGCGCTCGATCGACTGCAGCTTCCCGCTGGTCACTTCTGAATGGTACGGAATGCGCGATGACAGGCACGCCGACGCCGGCTCGTCCCACGTGGGCAGGCCGGCGCGGCGGGACAGCTCGCGGATGTCGGCCTTGGTGAGATCCGCTTCATCGAGAGGACTCCGCACGCCGAATTCGCGCGCCGCCGCGCGCCCAGGACGGTAGTCGCTGCGGTCGTCGGCGTTGCTGCCGTCCACGATGACCGTAATACCGCGGTCGGCCGCCAGGCGCGACAGCACGCCGTACAGCTCCTGCTTGCAGTAGTAGCAGCGGTTGACTGGATTGGCGCGGTACTCGGGCCGCTCGGTTTCGAGCGTGCGCACGAACTCGTGATGGAGGCCGTGCTCCCGGGCGAGGCGAAGGGCCAGCTGGCGATGATGGTCCGGATAGCTCGGGCTGTCGGCGGTTACACAGAGCGCCGCCGGGCCGAGCGCCTGCGTGGCCGCCCACGCAAGATAGGCGCTGTCGACGCCGCCGCTGAACGCCACGATGACCGAGTCCCAGGAAGCGAGCAGGCCGTGCAGGCGGCGCTCGCGGGCGGCAAGGCTGATGTCAGCAGCAACCGTCACTCGTCCTCTTCTTCGCCGACGTCCTCGTCCTCGTTGAAGATGCCGTCGTCCTCGACGTCTGCCTCTTCCTCATCGTCGTCGAGATCCTCGTCATCGTCATCCTCGTCATCGTCGTCGTCGTCGTCATCATCGTCGTCGTCGACCGCTTCGAGCTCGGACCCCGAGAGCACCAGCATCTTGCCGCATTCGGGGCAGCTCAGTTCGTCGCCTTCCTCATGGTCGGTCGTGTCGATTTCGTCGAATTCGCATTCGGGACAGGTCGCCATACTGGCTCCATACAGCAGAGCGGTGGTGCTGAAAAGAATCGTGGACAAGGGCCGGATTATACATCCGGACATGCCCGGCAAGGGCTCTACGGGCCGCTCCGCCGTCCACCGATACATCAGGCATGCCAGCGTCGGCGCCCACCGCGGCGAAGACCATCGTCGTGGCCGACGACACGGCGTTTGTGCGCGACCGCTTCACGGCCGCGCTGCGGTCGGCCGGCCATCAAACGACCGCGGTGGGCGACAGTGCGGCGCTGCTGGCGCGCATCCGCGAGGAGCCGGCCGGCATCGACCTCGTCGTGCTCGACCTCCGGCTCCCGCCCCTGCAGGGCCTCGGCCTGATACACGCGCTCCGGGCCGTGGACGGGTTCACGGCGCCGATCGTCGTGTTCAGCGGCACGATTGCCAGCGCCGACGAGGTCCGGGATCTGTCGCTCGCCGGCGTCGCGGGCTACGTCAACGAGTACAGCGCCGTGCAGCACATCGTGCCGGCGCTGGCGCCGCATCTGTCGCCGGAGGAGAACAACCGGCGCACCGGCCCGCGCGTGGTCGTCGGCATGTCGGTCTCCTACCGGGTGGGCAACACGATTGCCGCGGCGTTCACGCTGAACATCAGCCGCGGCGGCCTGGCGATCCGCACCACGAGTCCGCTCCCGCCGGCCACGCCGGTGAAGGTCCGGTTCCGCCTGCCGAACGGCGCCAGAGACGTCGATGCCGAGGCGACGGTGGCGTGGGCGGATCGGCGGGCCGGGATGGGCCTGCGCTTCACGCGCATCGATCCGGCCGCGCAGGCCGCGATCGACGATTTCGTCCGCACGCATTTCTTCAGCAATCGCAAGGCGTAAGCGCCGGATCACCGCGCGCGGAGCAGCCGCAGCGCGTTGCCGACCACGATCACCGACGTCCCGGTGTCGGCCAGCACCGCCATCCAGAGCGTCGCCGTGCCGGTGACCGCCATGACGAGGAACGCCGCTTTCAGCGCGAGCGAGATGGCGACGTTCATCCGGACGTTGCGCAGCGTCGCGCGCGCGAGCCGGATCGCATACGGCACGCGCAGCAGCTCGTCCGACATGAGCGCGACATCGGCCGTTTCGAGCGCGGCGTCGGAGCCGGCGGCGCCCATGGCGATGCCGACATCGGCGGCGGCGAGCGCCGGCGCGTCGTTGATGCCGTCGCCCACCATGAGGAGGACGCCGTGGCGGTGCCTCAATTCGCGCACGAGCGCGTGCTTCTGCTCGGGCAGCAGATCCGCGTGGCATTCGTCGAGCGCCAGTTCCTGCGCAACGCGGGCCGCCGTCCGCTCGTGATCGCCGGTCAGCATCGCCACCCACCGGATCCCCTGCTCGCGCAGCAGGCCGACGGCTTCCCGGGCGGTGTCGCGGGGACGGTCCGCCAGCATGAGCGCGCCGGAGGCGACCCCGTCGATCGCCACGAGGACCACGGAGTGCCCGTCCTGCCTCGCGCGGTCGACGTCGGGCATGCCCGACGGCGCGTCGATCCCGCGATCGCGGAACAGCCGTTCGCTGCCGACGGCCACCCGGACCCCCTCCACGTCGGCCTCCGCGCCCATCCCCGGCCGTGAGGCAAAGCCGAGCGCTCCGGGCACGTCGAGCCCCAGGCGTCGCGCGTGATCCACGACGGCGCGGCCGAGCGGGTGCTCGGAGCACGCCTCCACGGCCGCCGCATGCCGGAGCAGTTCCTGGGGGCTGCGGCCGCCGAGGGCAATGACGCCGGTCACCCGCAGCGTGCCGGTCGTGAGCGTGCCGGTCTTGTCGAAGGCCACCACGCGAACGGCCGCGAGGCGCTCGAGGTGCGCGCCCCCCTTCACGAGCACGCCGTTGCGCGCCGCGGCCGAGAGCGCCGCCACAAACGACACCGGCGTCGAGATGACGAGCGCGCACGGACACGAGATCACGAGGAGCACGAGCGCGCGATAGACCCAGGTGGCGGCATCGGCGCCGGCGAGCGGCGGAACGACCGCGACCGCGATCGCCAGCGCGAGCACGGCCGGCATGTAGGTGCGCGCGAAGCGGTCGACGAACGACTGCACCGGCGCCCGGCTGGCCTGCGCCGTCTCGACCAGGTGGATGATGCGCGCCAGCCGCGTGTCGCGCCCGACCTGCGTGACGCGGACGCCCAGGGCGCCATGGCCGTTGATGGTGCCGGCATACACCGGGTCCCCCGGCCCCTTGTCCACCGGGAGCGACTCGCCCGTCAGCGGCGCCTCGTTGACCTCGCTGTGCCCGGCGCCGATCACGCCGTCGAGCGGGATCTTCTCGCCCGGCCTGACGAGCATCTCCTCCCCGACGCGGATGGCGTCGACCGCCACGCGCGCATCGAGGCCGCCACGCCGCACGGTCGCCTCGCGCGGCGACAGATCGATAAGGGCGCGGATGGCCTGGCGCGCGCGCTCCATCGTGCGCAGCTCGAGCCACTGCGCCACGGCGAACAGGCAGACCACGGCGGCCGCCTCCAGCCACTGGCCGAGGACCAGCGCGCCCGCGACTGCGACAACCATCAGCGTGTTGATGTCGAGCGTCCGCGCGCGCACGGCCGCCGCCGCGCGCCGTGCCGGGAACACGCCGCCCAGGACCGCCGCCGCCGTGAACACCGCCGCGGCAGCGGCCGGGCGGCCCAGCAGCGAGAGCGCCTCGCCCGCCCCAATCGCCGCGGCGCAGCCGACCATCAGCCGCCACCTCCAGGCGAGCCCCGCCCCGAGCAGCGCCGGCTCCTCATGCTCGAGCCAGATCCGCATCCCGGTCTGACCGGCCGCGTCCACGATGTCCGACGTGGTCAGCCTGGCGGCGTCGTACTTGACGTGGAGCCGCTGCCCCACCAGATCGGCCGAGAGCGCCTCGATCCCGGCCAGCGGCTTGAGCCGGCGTTCGAGGATGACCACCTCCTCGCTGCAGTCCATCCCCTCCACCCGGAATACCGCTTCGGCGTGCAGCTCGCACACGGGGCACACGGACGTCTGGTTCGGGGCCATCGCGACGATCTGAGCGTAGCGGCCCCAGACTATTCACGGCAATCGCGCGTCGAAATGGGTCGGTCCTGTGGTTTCCGCTCAGCCGACGGTTGCCGGCGCAGGTATGGATGGACTAGGATTGGCGGTTGGCGGTTCGGGTAAACCGCTGCCATTCTAGAGGTTACAGGGAGGACGCACGTGATCGAGGTCCAGCACCTCACCAAACGCTACGGTCCGACGACGGCCGTCGACGACGTGAGTTTCACGGTGGAGAAAGGGGAAGTCCTCGGCTTCCTCGGCCCGAACGGCGCGGGCAAGACCACCACCATGCGAGTCCTGACCGGGTACATGCCGCCGACCGAAGGCCGGGCGGTCGTCGCCGGCTTCGACATCTCCGATGAGCCGATCGAAGCCAAGCGGCGCATCGGCTACCTTCCGGAAACGCCGCCGCTCTATCCCGAGATGACGGTGCGCGACTATCTGCTGTTCGTGTCACGCATCAAGGGCGTGCCCAGGGCCAGCCGTGCCGCGCGCGTCAACGAGGTCATGGAGCGCACGCGCGTGGCCGACGTGGCGACGCGCCACTGCGGCAAGCTGTCGAAAGGCTACCGGCAGCGCGTCGGGCTCGCCCAGGCCGTCCTGCACAACCCGGACGTGCTGATTCTCGACGAGCCGACGGCGGGGCTCGACCCCAAGCAGATCATCGAGACGCGGCAGCTCATCAAGGAATTCGGCGGCGACCACACGATCATCCTGAGCACGCACATCCTTCCGGAAGTCAGCCAGACGTGCCACCGCGTCGTCATCATCAACAAGGGGCGCGTGGTGGCGGTTGACACGCCGGACAACCTGACGGCCCGCGTGCGCGGCTCCGAGACGATGTACGTCCAGGTGGAGGCCCCGGCGCCGGCCGACGTGCAGACGGCGCTCGCCGCCGTGTCGGGCGTCACGCACGTCTCGCTGGCCGAGACGCGGGGGCCGATCGCGGGCTACGAAGTCAACAGCGAGGCCGGCCGGGACGTGCGGCGCGAGCTCGCCTCCGCCGTCGTGGTCAAGGGCTGGGGGCTGCTGGAGCTGCGGCCGCTCAGGATGAGCCTCGAGGAAATCTTCCTGCATCTGACGACCGAGGAAGTGGCGCATGAGTAACATGCTGGCAATCGCGCAGAAGGAGCTGAAGGGCTATTTCGCGTCGCCGATCGCGTACATCGTGATCGGCTTCTCGGCGATCCTCTTCGGCTGGTTCTTCATCAACCTGCTGTACTACTTCGACCGGATGGCCATGCAGGCGGGCGGCGGCTTCGGCGGACCGCAGTCGGTCAACGTCAACGAGAGCCTGATCGCGCCGCTCTTCCTGAACGTCAGCGTGATCCTCCTCTTCACGCTGCCGCTCGTGACGATGCGGACCTATTCCGAGGAGAAGCGGTCGGGTACGATCGAGCTGCTGCTGACCTCGCCGCTGACCGACCTGCAGATCGTCATGGGCAAGTTTCTCGGCGGCCTGGTGCTCTATGCCGCGATGCTGGCCGTGACGGTCGTGCACATGGCGTTCCTGTTCGCGTTCGGCAATCCCGAGTGGCGGCCGGTCGTCACCGGCTATCTGGGGCTGCTGCTGATGGGCAGCTGCTTCCTGTCGCTCGGCCTGTTCATCTCGAGCCTCACGCGCAACCAGATCGTCGCGGGGATGATCACCTTCGCCGTCTTCCTGCTCTTCTGGGTCGTGAACTGGATTTCGACGTTCACGGGCCCGACGACGCAGGCCGTCCTGAACTATCTGTCGATCACCGAGCACCTCAACGACTTCACCAGGGGCGTCGTCGACACCAAGCACCTCGTCTACTACGTCTCCTTCATCGCGTTCAGCCTGTTTCTGACCGTCCGCTCGGTCGACAGCGAACGCTGGCGCGGATAAGCCATGCTGCAGAAACTCCTCAGTCTTCTCGGGTGGGTGGGCACGGCGCTCGTGTTCGTGGCGGTCGCCGTGCGCCTGCTCAACGGGTCGGGCACGCTGACCCTCCAGCCGGGCCAGGAACGCTACATCACGTGGGCCGCCTATGCGGGGCTGGCGCTCGTCGTGCTCTACACCCTCGGCCAGTGGCGCGACATCATCACCTACTTCCGCCGGCGGCAGGCGCGCTACGGCGCCATCGCCACGATGGGCGTCCTGGTGGCGCTCGCGATTGTCGTCGCGGTCAACTACCTCTCGGCGCGGCAGAACAAGCGGTGGGACCTGACGACGAACCGGCAGAACAGCCTCTCGGAGCAGACGATCAAGGTGCTCCAGGGCCTGACCTCGCCCGCCAAGTTCGTGGTGTTCGACCAGCAGACCAACATGGACCGGTTCCGCAACCGGCTCGGTGAGTACGCCTACAACTCGAAGCAGGTGTCGGTCGAGTACATCGACCCGGACACCAAGCCGGTCGTGGCCAAGGAGTACGGCATCGAGCAATACGGCACCGTGGTGGTGGACTACATGGGGCGGCGCGAGCGCGTCACCTCCGACAGCGAGCAGGACCTCACCAACGGCCTGATCAAGGCGATGACGGGCAAGGAACGGAAGGTGTACTTCCTGCAGGGCCACGGCGAAAAAGAGCCGAACAAGACCGAGCGCGACGGCTACAGCGCGCTGAGCGGCATGCTGCGGCGCGACAACTTCGCGGTGGAGCGGCTGGTGCTGGCGCAGCAGAAGGACGTCCCGGCCGACGCCACCGTCGTCATCGTCGGCGGCCCCACGACCGATGTCCTGCCGGCCGAGCTGGAGATGCTCGAGCGGTACCTGGCGCGAGCGGGCAAGCTGATGCTGCTCATCGACCCGCCGCTCGGCGGCGCGCCGGCGGCGCTGCCGAACCTCGAGTCGCTCGCCAGGGAGTGGGGCGTGACCCTCGGCAAGAACGTCATCGTCGACGTCAGCGGCGCGACCAACGAGCCGAGCATCGCCGTCGCCGCGACGTACCCCCTGCACGCGATCACCGAGCGGTTTTCGACGCTGACGATCTACCCGATCGCCCGCACGGTCGACGCGGTGTCGGGCGGCGTCAACGGGCACAACCCGCAGACGATTGTGGAGACGAGCCGGGCGAGCTGGGCCGAATCGAATTTCGCGTCGCTCTCGACCGGCGTGCAGATGGACGAGAAGACCGGCGACAAGCCGGGCCCCCTTCCGGTGGGCATCGCCGTGTCGGCCGCCTCCTCCGCCGACGGCCAGAGCACGCCGCCGGCGACGACCGACAACGCGCCGAAGCCGGAAACGCGCGTCGTCGTGTTCGGCGACTCCGATTTCGCGACCAACGCGTATGCGGGCGTGCCCGGCAATCCCAACCTCTTCGCCAACGCCATCAACTGGCTCGCGCAGCAGGAAAACCTGATCGCGATCCGCCCGACCGAGGCGGCGGACCGCCGCGTGACGATGACGCCGCGGCAGCAGACGATGGCGTTCCTGGCGTCGATTCTGGTGATTCCCGGCCTGGTGTTCGCGGCCGGGGTGTTCACCTGGTGGCGGAGGCGGTGACATGCGGGGCTTAACGACGACCATCGTGCTGCTCGTCGTGCTCGGCGGGCTCGTCGGCTACATCTATTTCGTCGACTCGAAGCGGGAAACGCCCGACCCGAACGCGAAGCCGAAGGCGTACGCGGAGCTCAAGGCCGACACCATCGAGGAGCTGCAGATCAAGGACCCGGCCGGCGACACCTCGCGCGTGCAGAAGGTGGGCGACGACTGGCAGCTCCTGGAGCCGGTCAAGGCCGACGCCGACGACGGCGTCGTCGGTACGGTGACGAGCAACCTCTCGACGCTCGAGGTGCAGCGCGTGGTCGAGGAGGCCCCGGCCGACCTCAAGCAGTTCGGGCTGGATCCGCCGCGGCTCGATGTCGGATTCCGGCTGAAGGGACAGAAGGACTTTCAGCGGCTCCATGTCGGCGACAAGGCGCCCGCTGGGGGCGACTTCTTCGCCAGGCGTGCCGACGAGAAGAAGGTCATCCTCATCCCGTCGTTCACCGACTCCATCTTCACGAAGACGCCGTTCGACCTGCGCGAGAAGTCGATCCTGAAGTTCGACCGCGACAAGGCCGACGGCGTCGAGATTGTCAAGACCGGCGGCGCGCCGACCCTGTTTGCCCGGACCGGCACCGAGTGGCGCATCGTGAAACCCGCGACGGCGCGTGCCGATTATGCGGCGTCCGAGGGGCTGCTCACGCGGCTGTCGTCCACCCACATGCTCAAGATCGTGACGGAGAACGGCGGCGATCTGCGCACCTACGGCCTCGACCGGCCGTCGGTCACGGCCACCGTGACGGCGGGAAGTTCGAAGGCCACGCTGCTCGTCGGGAAGATGTCCGACGACGGCGGCTACTACGCGAAGGATGCGGCGCGCCCGGTGGTGTTCACGGTCGAACAGGCGCTGTCCACCGACCTCGGCAAGGAGATGGCCGAATTCCGGCGCAAGGACCTCTTTGATGCGCGCTCGTTCAGCGCCACCCGTCTCGAGCTGCGCCGCGGCAGCGAGACGCTGGCGTTCGAGAAGAGTGAAGCGGGCGGCAAGACGACGTGGAAGAAGGCGGGCGGACAGGACGCCGACACCGCGAAGATCGAGGACGTGCTCACGAAGCTGTCGAACCTCAAGGCTGACGCCTTCCAGGCGGCCGCGCCCCCGTCGATGAAGATGCCGGCGGCGGCGGTGACCGTTCGCTTCGACGAGAGCAAGACCGAGACGGTGACGTTCGGGCGCTCGGGCACCGGCGTGTTCGCGAGCCGCAGCGACGAGTCGGGCGCGGCCACCGTGAGCGCCGCGGCGTTCGACGAGGCGATGAAGGCGGCGGATGGCCTGAAGTGAGATGTCCGCCGGCGTGGCGCGGCTGGATTCTCTGTGTTCTCTGCGCCCTGACCGTTGACCTGGCCGGCTGCGCCAAAGGCCCCGCAGCCGTCACCCCTTCCCGTCCCTCCGGTCCCCTTCAGCAACTCACCAGCGACATCACCGCCGCGACGCGCGCCCCCGGCGTCCAGCGCGCCGCCTGGGGCATCGTCGTGCAGTCGCTCGATCGCGGCGAGCGGCTGTTCGAGCTGAACGCGCGCACGCTGCTCGTGCCGGCGTCCACGGCCAAGCTCCTCAGCCTGGCGGCGGCGGTGGACGCCGTCGGGTGGGAGTACCGCTACGACACGACGCTTCGCGCCACCGGCCCGGTGGTGGACGGCGTGCTGCAGGGCGACCTGATTGTGGCGGGATCGGGCGACCCGTCGATTGGCGGCCGCGCCGGCATGGGATTGGGCGCGTGGGTGGAGGCGCTGAAGGCCCGCGGCCTGCGGCGCATCGTCGGGCGCGTGATCGGCGACGACAACGCGATCGAGGAGCCGCGGCCGCAGCTTGCCTGGGCGTGGGACGACCTGGGCTACCCGACGGGCGCCCTCTTCGGCGCGCTCAACCTGGCGGAAAACCAGATGGAGGTGACGGTCACACCCGCGTCCACAGCGGGCGAGCCGCCCGTGCTGAGCGTCGAGCCGCAGGGTTCGTCGCGGCCGCTTGTGAACAGCCTCATCACCGGTCCGCCGGGGTCCTCGCAGCTTGTCTGGCCCGAGCAGCGTCCAGGAGAGTCGTCTCTGACGCTGGCCGGATCGGTGCCGGCGGGCGCGCCGCCGGCGCGGCTTCGCGTCGCCGCGGGCAATCCGACGTACTGGTTTGCAAGCGCGCTTCGCCACTCGCTCGTGGGCGCGGGCGTCCAGGTTGACGGCGACGCGTACGACGTGGACGATGTGGCGCCGCGTCCGGAGGCGGGCGAGGCCGCGGTCCTGTACACGCACCGGTCTGCCACGCTGGCCGAGATCGCGCAGCCGATGATCAAGGACAGCATCAACCTGTACGGCGAGGCGGTGTTGCGTCTGTGCGCGGCGCCGGGCGCGGTGCCGACCAATGACGCGGCGCTCGCGGGCCTTCGCATGCGGCTGGCGGCGTGGGGCATTCCGGACGGCGCGTGGCAGATTGTGGATGGATCGGGGCTGTCCCGCCGGGATGCCGTGGCGCCGGAGGCGCTCGTGGTGGTGCTGCAGCGGATGTACGACGCGTCCGGGCGGTCGCCCTGGATGACGGCGCTGCCGGTGGCGGGGCGGGACGGCACGCTCGAGGGCCGCATGCGGGGCACGGCGGCGGAGAACACCGTGCGGGCCAAGACGGGGACGATGTCGAACATCCGCACGCTGGCGGGCTACGCGCGCACGCGCGACGGCGAGGCGCTCGCCTTTGCGATCATGGCGGACAACTTCGAGGGGTCTGGCGCCGCGGCCGTCGAGGCGATCGATCGCATTGTGGTGCGGCTGGCGGAGTTCAGCCGCGCCCCTCGTTAGCCGACCCTCCACGCCCACGGGCCACTGAGACACGGAGGCACGGAGGACGACGGCCTCCGCGCTACACAGCAAGCCCCGCGGTAGTGTCGATGCTACGCAGATCTGCCTATTCCGCGCAGGACATGAGGCATTTCCAGCTCGAAGTACCAGGCGGTCAGTGACTTACTGCCTGATTGTCCGGGCACGCCCACCGCGCTACACTGCGGCCGTCGCAGACATATCGGATTAGGTAGTTCTGCCTACTGCTTGTTCGGCCGACAAACGAACGACTGGGAGAACCTTGCCTGAGGATCATCACGAAGGCCGGACCCGTGAATCATGAAACTAGAACTCGGGGGCTCGAACGACATCGAAGCAGATCAAGATTGCCTCCAGTTTCATTTTTGCAGCCATCGTCGGGGTGATATTGCTGTGCGTGCTTGTACGGCTCAGGGACTCCACCGCATGGACGAGTACCGCCTTGGGTCTCGCCGCCGGATGGGGCGCCGGAATCCTCGCAACCCCCTATCAGAGCGAGCGGGGGCGATTCGAGAAGATCGGCAACGTCGTGGCGGTATTCGTCAGCGGCTACGCTGTCAGCAAAGTTGACCGAGTGTTCGACCTCTGGCTGGATCCAGCCAGAGGACCGCTGATACTTGAGGCAACCTTCGCCCAACGCACCTTGCTGTTTCTCACAAGCTTTCTTCTCGCCACGATCGTGACCTACGTCGGTCGCAAGTACGTGAGCTTCGGCCCAGGTGCCGAGCAACCTTCAGACAAAGCGGCGACACAGTGAACATTACTGGGATGGCTGCACGGAACTGATGGACGGCCGAACATCAACTGGAGCCGACGGCGCGTGAATTCTGCCGCGCCGCGGCTCAGTTGTGCCGTTGACGGACGGAAGATCAACCAGCCTGGCGAAGGTGGGCAAGGAGCCAAGCGGCGAGTTGCTCGCGCGTCAGCCGACC
>JACQZV010000140.1 GCA_016213695.1 Acidobacteriota bacterium
ATCGGGAAGGCCCGCCGCCCTGAGCGCGGCGTAGCCCGCGGGCCCCCCAGCCAGCCGCACATCGTAATGGTGCGGCAGCGGTGTCACTGGCCCCTCGTCATGCCGCGGCGGCCCATCATCGCCCGGCCGCCCATCATCTGCTCGTGCATCTGGCCCATCCGATCGAACATCGCGGTGTGCTGCCGCACCAGCTCGGTCACGACGGCTGCCATCGCGTCCACCTTGCGGGTGCCGGGCGCCCCGTTCATCTCCGTGACGAGCGCGTCAAGCTTCGTACGATCGGCCTTCATCCCGGCCATCATCTGCTCGTGCATCTTCATCATGTCGGGCATGTTCGACTGCTGGGCTGCGGCCCCGTTCAGGCCCCAGAGCCACACCAGCACCACCACGCCGACTGCCGCCGCCGCGAACCGAACCGGCATACGTCTCCCCTCCTTCGTGTGACCGTGTTACACGTCTTCCGGACGACCCCCAGGATGCGCGCTCATTTCTGCAGGTGGAAGGACATCACCACCGTGAGGATGAACTTCTCGGCGCGCCCGTTGAGCAGCACGGGCGTATAGCGCCACTGTTTGACCGCCTGCAGCGCCGCATCGTCGAACACACCGGGCGACCGCAGCACGCGCACGCTCTCGACGCGCCCCTCCTCGTCGACCATCGCCTCGAGAATCACGATGCATTCCTTCTGGCTGGCGAGAGCCTGCAGCGGGTACTCGGGGTCGACACGATGCAGCAGCGTCGGCTCCTTGATCTGGCCGCCAATGCGAACCGGCTTCCGAGGAGGAGGAGGAGGAGGGGGCGGCGGAGGCGGCGGCGCGTCCGGCAACCCGCCGATGACGCCACCCACGAGGCCCCCTGGCACTCCGCCCAGCGTGGGCCGGTCTTCGCCGAGGTCGACCACGGGGAGTTCCGGTTCAATCTGCTTGGGCGGCTCGATCGGCGCCACGTCGCCCGAGGTCGGCTCCGGCCGCGGCGCCTCCGCCCTGTCGGGTGGTGGAGGCGGGGGCGGTGGGGGCGGTGGGGGCGGCGGTGCCGCCACGAACGCCATCATCGCCTGCAACTCGGGCACAGGGGCCGCAACGAACCAGACGGCGCCGATGAAGACGGCTGCCACGATTCCCACATGGGCCACCATCGAGACGACGATGGGCGCCATTCGGGCCCTGGGCGCGTGAGTGACGTGTCCGGTGACGAGATCAAACATGGCTGCCTCCGCAACACTCGATGCAGGCGCGCGACATTACGCGCGCCCCTCGCGTGGGCTGCCCTGCGGAACCTGGGCTGCCTCGCGCCCCCTGACCAATTCCTCGAGCAGGCAGATGCCGGCCAGCCCGGTGACCGCCGGCACCATGCCGGCCATCATGAGGGCGAGTCCGACGAGCGACGCGTGCGTGCCGCCGTAGACAATCAGCGCGAAGCCACCTGCCACACGCAACACCCGGCCCATCGGCGATTTCAGGAAGTTGATAAAGGCCATCTGGGTGCTCCGTACGGTGTCCCGGTGCAAGCGGACGGCCATGCGAGAAACCTCCGGAATCCCGAGGCTTATCGCGTGTGCCGGGGGGAGCGGCGGGAAACTTTCGGTGGGGCGCGAAAAAACCCGGAGGGCTAGCGGTGCGCCCCCGCGGACACGTGCGAGCCGTACGCCGCGAGCACCACCGCCTCGAGCCCGTGCATATCAAACGGTTTGTTCAGCACGCGGCAGGCGCCGAGTTCCATCGCTCCCTTCGTCACCTCGGGCGTGCCGCAGGCGGTCATCATCACCACGGCGCTCGCCGGGCTCAGGCGCCGGATGCTCGCGAGCAGGCCGAGGTCGTTGGAGTCGGGCAGCCGGTAGTCGAGCAGCACGACGTCGATCGGCGCTGTCGAATCGTGCAGCGCCCGCACGGCCGTGCAAGCGGTCACCGCCTCGACGACGCGATGGCCTTTCCCGGTGAGCGTTTCGGCAATCGACCAGCGGATGAGCGTTTCGTCCTCGACCACGAGTACGCAGAGGGGGTGGGCCGGTGGCGTCATGACATCTTCACGCCGGGGGCCTTCAAGAAGCGGTCCAGCCGGCGGCGGTCTGGGCGGCCAGCGGCAGCTCGACCGTGACGACCGTTCCGCCCCCAGGCGGGCAGTCGACACGGATACTCCCCTGGTGCAGATCGAGGAACCGTTTGGCGGTCGGCAGGCCGAGCCCGGTGCCGCGCGCCCGCGTCGTGAAGAACGGCGCAAAGATCCGGTCGCGAATCTCGTCCGGAATTCCCGGCCCGGTGTCGGCAAACGTGATCCGGCACGCACGGTCCGAGCCGGCGATCGAGACCTGAATACGGCGCGCGCCCTCGGAGACCATTGCCTGCGCGCCGTTCAGCAGGAGGTTCTGGAACACGATTTTCAGCAGTTCGGCGTCGGCGACGACCGGCGGGGCCGATCCCGTGACATCGACGTGGACGCCCTGCAGCGCCGGGTCGCGACTGAGCAGATCGGCTGTCATGGCGATGAGTGGCAGCACCTCGACCGGCGCCGGCCTGGGCTGCGGCGGCCGCGCAAACAGCAGCAGGTCCTGGATCAGGCCGTTCAGCGCATCGATGCGGCTGACGACCTCGCCGACGACCGCCGCGTCGCGGCCGTCAGGCCCAAGCCGCCCGCCGATGACCTGCACCGCGCCGCGGATGCCCGCGAGCGGATTCCTGATCTCGTGCGCGATGACCGCCGCCATCTCGCCAAGCCGCGCGAGCGCCGTCTGCTCGCGCAGCTGCTCCTCCATCCGGACGCGGGCGCTCAGATCGTGCAGGATGCCGGTGAACTTGCGCTCGCCGCCGACCGACATCTCACCGACCGACAGGTGCAGCGGAAAGACCGTGCCGTCGCGCTTCCGCCCCGTCACGTCGCGGCCGATGCCGATGATTCTGGCCTCGCCGGTGCCCAGATACCGGGAAAGATACCCGTCGTGCTGCTCGTGGTACGGCGACGGCATGAGAATCGTGACGTTGCGTCCGACGACCTCCTCCTGCCGGTAGCCGAACAGCCGTTCGGCGGCGGGATTGAACGTCTCGATCGTCCCCTGCGCGTCAATGACGACGATGCCGTCGACGGCGGAGTCGATGAGCGCGCGCAGCACCTGCGCGGCGCGATCCTCAGGGTTGACGAGCTTCACGGGAGCCTTAAGCTTACTGCGAAGATTTTCCCGGGCGAAACCCGGAGCGGGGACACGCCACGCGAGGCGCCGCTGGGCCGGGACTTGCATCGCCGGAAGCGGAGGGCGCATGACGCCTGATCTCGCCACGACGAACACGCTGCTCGGCATCATGGCCGCGGTGAGCGTCCTCGAAGCGCTTGCTCTCATCGGCCTGACGGTGGGTGCGTGGCTGCTCTACCGCCGCGCGATGCGGACGCTCGCCGGTATCGAGACGCGCACGAGCGCCGTCCTCGACGACATCCGGCGCGTCACGTCGCTGGCGTG
>JACQZV010000021.1 GCA_016213695.1 Acidobacteriota bacterium
CTCGATCACCGAGGTGCTCTTTCCGCTCGGCGATGACGCCATCGTGCATCCCGGCCACGGGCCCGACACGACGATCGGCCGCGAGCGGACGACCAATCCGTTTGTGCTGGAGTTCGTGGCGACGCCCAGAGACTAGAGACTAAGGTCCAGAGACCTCTCCCTAGTCCACATCCTTCAACGCCACCAGTTCGACCCGGCCCACGCCGAGCCGATCGCCGGACGAGAGAGGGGCCCTGTCAATCCGGTTCCCGTTGACGAACGTGCCGTTCGTGCTGCTGAGATCGCTCACTTCGAGGCCGCCGTCGGGGTGCGCCGTCAGCCGGCAATGCACGCGCGAGACGAGCGGCGCGTCAACGATGAAGTCGGCGCCGGTGGCGCGGCCGACCGTTCGTACCGTCCCCGGCAGAATGCGGAACGTCTTTTCCCGCTGATCGTCGTCCACGGTTCGCAGAATCCACATAGTTGGGCCTCTAATACGCCACCAGCAAGCGCGCGGCGCGTTCCACATCCTCGTCTGACGGGAGAAAGTATGTCTCGAGCGGGGGCGCGTAGGGCACCGGCGTGTCGAGCGCGCCGAGCACCCGTACCGGGGCGTCGAGCCACTCGAACGCTTCTTCCTGAACGATCGCCGCCAGGCTCTCGCCGATGCCGCCGGTGCGCGAGTCCTCCTGCACGATGAGCACTTTGCCACAGTGCCGGGCGACGGCGAGCACGGCATGCCTGTCGAGCGGGACGAGCGACCGCAGGTCGAGCACGCTGCACTCGATGCCGTCGGCGGCGAGGCGCGCGGCGGCGGCGAGCGCGACGTGCACGTACGCGCCGTAGGACAGGATGGCGAGGTCGTCGCCGCCGCGCCGGAGCGCCGCCCGGCCGAGCTCGAGCGGCGCCGGCGGCCCTGGCGGCAGCGCCTGCCGGATGCGCGGATCGCGATAGAGCGCGATGTGCTCGTAGTAGAGCACCGGATCCGGGTCGGCCACCGCCGACGCCATGAGCGCCCGCGCGTCCTCGGGCGTCGAAGGGACGACAATCTTCAGGCCGGGGGTGCGGTAGAACCAGGGCTCGGTGTTCTGGCTGTGGTACGGCCCGGCGTGCCGCCGCCCGCCGAACGGCATGCGCACCACCATCGGCACCGACCCGCCCCAGCGGTAGCGGATCTTCGCCGCGTTGTTCACGAGCTGGTTGAACCCGGTGGCGACGAAGTCGTTGAACTGCATCTCGCCGATCGGCCGGAGGCCTGCCAGCGCCGCGCCCACGCAGACGCCGAGTACCCCCGCCTCGGCCAGCGGCGCGTTCACGATCCGGTCGCCGAACTCCTTCAGCAGCGGCCGAAGCAGCAGGAACGCGTTGCCGTAGTGGCCGCCCACATCCTCGCCGTAGACGAACGCGCGGGGATCCGACTCGAGCGCGTCGCGGATGCCCAGCATGATCGCCTCGAGCAACGTACGGCCGCGCGGGTCGTACGGCAGCCCCGGCTCGAGTGACGGGAGCGGCCGTGCGGGATCGTCCCCGCGGACGCGCACGGACGATTCGAGCGGCTCCACACGGATGCGCGGCGGCTCCGAGGCGAAGACGCCCTCCGCCGCCCGCTCCGGCTCCGGCCACGGCGCGTCGATGACCGCGCGCGCCTCGGTCTCGACGATCGCCTCGGCTTCCTCCTTCAGCCGGTCGAGGTCGCCGCGGGCAAGGAGGCCTTCGCTCTGCAAGACGAGCGCGTACGAGGCAATCGGATCCTTTCTGCTCCAGAAGGCGTACTGTTCGCGGTCGGCATACGCCGTGGCGGGAGTGAGGGCGGGATAAGTCCACCCGGCCGGCGGCTCCTTGCCGAGGTAGAGCATGTCGTCATGATGCGCGTGCCCGCACATGCGCAGGCAGACGAGCTCGATGAGCGTCACGCCCTCGCCGGCGCGCGCGCGGTCGGCCGCCCAGGCGAACGCGGCGGCAATCGCCTCGGGATCGGTGCCGTCGATCGTGAAACCGGGCACGCCGTAGCCGACGGCTTTGTCGGCGAACAGGCGGACGGCCGACTGATCGCCGGGCGGCGTCGAGAGCGCCGTCTGGTTGTTCTCGATGCAGAAGACCGCCGGCAGCCGCCGGGCCGCGCACAGATTGATCGCTTCGTGCCATTCGCCGAGCGACGACCCGCCCTCGCCGATGAAGGAGATCGCCACGCGCCGAGACGGCTGGCGTGAAAACGCCATCGCCATGCCTGCAATCGTCAGCGCGCTGATGGCGAGCGGCGCCGCCGGCGGCAGGACGCCCCAGTCGAAGTCGCCGATGTGCAGATCCTTGCCCTCCATCGGGGGGCCCTGCTTGCCCATCTGCGCGTTGAGCACCATGCGGACGGTCGCCGGTTCGGGTCGCATGGCGAGTGCGACGCCGACATCCCGGATGACCGGCCCGACGACGTCGCCCTGCCAGCCGCGCTCGGGATCCTGCCAGGCGGCGCCCCGGCGCAGGCGGAGCGCGGCGGCGTAGACGGCCTCCTGTCCGAGCGACCGGAAGCCCTTCCCCTGGAACGGCACACCGTTGTACTGAATCTCGCTGCCGAGGAAGAACTGCTTCAGGCGGTTGTCAACGGCGCGCGTGAGCAGCATGCCGCGGAGCATCTCGACGCGTTCCTCCGGCGTGAGCGACGCGCGAATGGCCTCGCGCGCGAGCAGGCCGTCGCACGCCTCGACGAGCTCGCGGCGCGCGGCATCCAGCCGCTGCACCGCGCTCACGCCGGGCGTCGTCTCGACGAGGTCGCCCACCTCGATCGCGCGGGCGGCGCGCCGCAGTTCGTTCCGGACGACCACGCGAAACGATTCGATCTGGGCCGGGTCGCGATCGGGCAGCCGTTCGGCGCCGCACGCCTCGATCACTTCACTGACAAGGGGCAGCGCGAAGGGGAAGCGCTCGAGCACGAAGGCGGCCAGGCGGGTTCCAACGCCCGAGGCGGTCCGAGCAGGCGCGCGCATGGCGGGACCATGGTAAACCCTGCGGGGCCGCTCTTGTTTGACACGCGCATGCCGCATGTGCTATTTCTCTCGCAGATTGTTATAAAAATAACATCATCGTCGATTGCCCCGGGTTGACTGCACTGAGGGAGCGCACATGGCCACACCACTGCACGCGGCGCTCAGCCGCCGCGAGCGCCAGATCATGGACATCCTCTACCGCCGCGGCCGCGCCACGGCAGGCGAGGTGATGGAGGACCTGCCCGGCGAGCCGAGTTCCTCGACGGTTCGCACGCAGCTCCGCGTGCTCGAGGCCAAGGGCCACGTCCGGCACGAGGAGGAGGGTCTCCGGTACGTCTACATCCCGGCCGTGCCCCGCCACGCCGCGCGGAAATCCGCCGTGCGGCACCTGGTGGAGACGTTCTTTGACGGGTCGGCCGAGAAGGCGGTGGCGGCGCTGCTCGGCGGCGAAGCGGCGCGGCTGTCCGACGAGGAACTGGACCGCATTGCCGCGCTCCTCCACAGGGCACGGAAGGAAGGCTCGCGATGAGCGTGCTGCTCGACGCCACGATCAAGGTCTCCGTCATCGTGCTCCTGGCGCTGGCGGCCACGGCGCTCCTGCGCCGGCGCTCGTCGGCGGTGCGCCACTGGCTGCTCGCGGCTGCGATTGCGTGCGCGGGCGCGTCGCCACTGCTCGGACTGGTGATGCCGTCGTGGCGCGTCGACATGGGTGCGATCCCTGTGTCGCGAGACCGTGGGTCGCCTGCGCCGGCGCGCGGTGATCGTCTCGATCAGGTGCGGCCGGCAGGTGGCGGCGCCCGCACCGCGATTGCCGCGCCGTCTGCAGATTCCGATCGACGCGTCGGGGTGCCGGATATCCTCTTCGCGACCTGGATCGCCGGCATGGCGACGGCGTTGTCGGCGCTCGTCATTGGTCTTCTGCGCCTGCGCCGGCTCGCGTCGCGGTGCGACCCGGTGCTGGAGGGAAGCTGGGCCCGGCTCGCGCAGGACGTGGCGCGCCGCTACGGCCTGCGTCGCGCGCCGCTGCTGCTGCACAGCCGCCACCCGTCGATCCTGGTCACGTGGGGATGGCGTCAGCCGAAAGTGGTCCTGCCGGCCGCGGCGCCTGCCTGGTCTGAGGACCGGATCGGCATCGTCCTCGGCCACGAGCTCGCGCACATCCAGCGGCACGACTGGCTGCTCCAGATCGCCGCGGAGGCAGTGCGCTGCGTCTACTGGTTCAACCCGCTGCTCTGGATTGGCTGCCGGCGGCTCCGCCAGGAAAGCGAGCAGGCCTGTGACGATGCCGTGCTGCGTGGCGGGGTTGACGGACGCGCGTATGCGGAGCACCTCCTCGACCTTGCGCGCGCGCTGCGCGCACATCGCGGCGCGTGGCTGCCGGCAGCAGCGATCGCCCGCCCGTCCACTCTCGAAAGGAGAGTTCACGCCATGTTGAACGCACACGCCAATCGGGAGCCGGTCACGCGCGCCGCCGCCCTTGCCGTCACGGTCGCCTGTCTCAGCCTCACCGCATCGCTGGCCGGCCTCGAGGCGTTCGCGCAGGCGCGCTTCGCGACGCTCTCGGGGACGGTTGTCGACGACAGCGGCGGCCTCCTGGTGAACGCCACACTGGTGCTGACCCATCCACTGACGAACGCGAAGCACGAGGTGCGCACAAGTCAGAGCGGTACCTTCGAGTTCCCGGGTCTGCCGGCGGGCGACTACGCCTTCGAGGCGCGCCAGATCGGATTTGAAGACCTGAAGGACCAGGTGTCGCTCGGCGTCGGCGAGAGCCTGCAGAAAAACGTCACGCTCAGGGTCGGATCCGTGCAGGAGACGATCGCCGCGGTCGACGGCCCATGCGATCCGGCGCAGGGAGGGTGCGTTCCTCCAGAGGGACGACGAGCAGCCAGACCCGGCATCAGGCCGTGTCCCAATCCGGCGATCGGAGGATGCGTAGGCCCTCCGATCAAGTTGAAGGACGTGCGGCCGGCCTACCCGCCGGTGCTGAAAGACACCGGGCTGGAGGGAACGGTGTTCATCGAAGGACTGATCGGCGTGGACGGCAGGATGAAGAACATGCGGGTGACCGTGTCGCCGCGCCAGGAATTCGAGAGAGCGGCGCTGGCCGCGGTCGGTGAATGGGAGTTCCAGCCGACGACGCTGAACGGCCAGGCGATCGAGACGCGGATCAACGTGAGCGTCGCCTTCGCCCCGCCTCGGTAGCGTCGCGCTTAGCGTCGCGCAGGCTGAACCTGCCCGCTACCGATTGGCGTTCCTGGTGGCCTACGCGGGCTGCGCGGTGAGCGCCCCTGTCACGGCCTTCGTCATGTCGGCCGTGGTGGCGCGGCCGCCGAGGTCGGGGGTCTTCACCCGCTCGTCGCCGATCACGCGCTCGATCGCGCGCAGGATGCTGTCGTGGGCCGCGCGCTCGCCGAGGTGATCGAGCATCATCGCGCCCGCCCAGATCGCCGCGATCGGGTTGGCGACGCCCTTCCCGGCGATGTCGGGCGCCGAGCCGTGAATCGGCTCGAACATCGACGGCGTGGTGCGGTCGGGATTGATGTTGCCGCTCGGTCCGACGCCGAGGCTCCCGGAAATGGCGGAGCCGACGTCGGTGAGGATGTCGCCAAACAGATTCGACGCGACGATGACGTCGAGCGTCTGCGGCGCCGTGACCATGCGTGCCGCCAGTGCGTCGACGTGGTACTTGCGGCAGGTCACGTCTGGAAACTCCTTCGCCACCTCCGCCACCACCTCGTCCCACATGACCATCGCGTGCTGGAGCGCGTTCGACTTGGTGGCGCTCGCCAGCAGCTTCCGCGGGCGCGAGCGCGCCACCGTGAAGGCGTAGCGCGCAATCCGCTCGATGCCACGCCGGGTAAAGATGCCGGTCTGCTCCGCCAGTTCGTCCGGCGTGCCGGCATGCAGGCGCCCGCCGATGCCGCAATATTCCCCCTCAGAGTTTTCGCGGACGCACACCATGTCGATGTCGGCGGCCGAGCGTCCGGCGAGCGGTGACGAGATGCCGGGCAGCAGGCGCATCGGCCGGAGGTTGACATACTGCCGGAGGCGCTGCCGCAGCGGCAGGATCAGCTCGCGCGCGGTGACGTGATCGGCCACGCGGGGGTCGCCGATCGCGCCCAGGTAGATCGCGTCGAAAGCGAGAAGCTGCTCGATGGCGTCCGGGTCGAGCATGCGTCCGGTCCGGAGGTAAAACGCCGACCCCCAGGGGAAGTCGGTGAGCTCGCACGTGAAGCCGCCCTGCGCCGCGGCGGTCTTCAGCACGTCAATGCCTGCGGGGATCACTTCCTGGCCGATGCCGTCGCCGGCGATGACGGCGATGCGATACGTATTCATGTGAGTGTCAATGCTATTGCAGAACGCGCCGGGTCTGCGACGCATGGATCACGCTGCGCCGCGAGACCCGGCCTACGCGCGTCCGGCGGATTCCGCGGAGCGGATCCGCCACGCGATCGTCAACCCAAACGCGAGCGCGGCGGCCACGAGGCCGGCCAGCGTCGGATCCAGCCAGAGGTAGCGCCCCGCCATCCCAAATCGCACGGCGAACAGCGCGGCGATGCCCGCGGCAATGGCCGCGAGCGCTTCGGTCGAGCCGGCCCGGCGGACGTAGAGACCGCCGAGAATCGGCACAAACAGCGTCACGACGAGAAGCGAATAGAAGATCGTGAGCGCCTGGATGACGGTCTGGAGCACCACCGCCAGCGCCACGCCGATTGCGCCGCCGGCCATGGCCGTGATCCGCGCCGTGCGCAGGAGCTGCGCATCGGTGGCTTGCGGCGCGAGAAAGCGCTTGTACAGATCCTGCGCGGCCGAGGTCGAGATCATGAACAGGATGGCGTCGCACGTGTCGACCTCGGTCGAGAACACGGCCGCGAGCGCGAGCGCGCCGAGCCACGCCGGCAGCTGCTGGCGGAGCACCGTCGGCAGCACCGCGTTCGGATCGGCGATGCCCGGGATGGCCGTGCGCGCCACCATGCCGAGCAGCACCGGCGCGAACGCGAACAGCAGCAGCACCCCGGCGTTCAGCGCAATCCCGACGCGCGCGGACCGCTCGTCCCGTGCGCCCCACGACTTCTGAATCAACCCCGGCGAGATGATGAAGGCCGGCGCGAGCAGGACGAGCAGCGTCCAGCCCGAGCCCGGCCCCGCCGAGTACGTGATGTCGGTAAATGAAGACGGCACGGCGCCGGAGGCGACAGCGGCGAGACCTCCGACGCTGCCGAGGGCGAGCGGCAGCGCCACCGCAAAGCCGCCCATCATCACGGTCAGCTGCAGGACGTTGACCTTCGCGGATCCCAGCAGGCCGCCGGCCGTGAAGTAGACGGTCATGATGCCGCCGCCGGCGAGCGCGCCGGCCCAACGCGGAATACCGGTGAGCACGTTGAGGATGGCGGCCCCGGCGATCAGCTGTCCGGCAAGAAGCGCGAGGGTGCCGAGCCCCACCAGCGACGCCGCGGTACAGCGCACCGCCGCGCCGTAGCGGAACTCCAGGTAGTCGCCGGTCGTGTAGAAATTGTGCCGGGCTGCGAGACGCCAGAGCCGCGGCGCGACCCAGAAGGCGAACACGATCGACCCGATCCCCGCCGACCCCACCCACCACCATGCGCTGAGGCCGTCGCGATACGCGAGCCCGGCCGCGCCAACGGTGGAGCCGGCGCCGATGTTGGCCGCAATCATCGAGGTGAAGATCAGCCCGGGCCCGAGCCGACGTCCGGCGACGAAGAAGTCGCCGCTGCCGCGAACCAGCCGCGCCGTCCAGAGACCGAGCGCGACGATGGCCACCGAATAGACGATGAGCAGCGCGAGGTAGATGTTCAACGAGACAGGCCTCCGTGGCCCGTCATCTGAGGCGCGCGGGGATGGTGCCGAGGTCTCGTGCCGACGGCAGGCCGCCGAGGCCGGCCGCCTGGACGGCGGCGCGCACGATGGCTGCGGCGAGCACGTCGGCCGCGAGCGCCCCGATGATGCTCGTGTCGGCCGTGCCCGGCCAGCGGCCCGTCGCGAGCGCGAACACGGTGTCGCCGTCGCCACTCGTGTGCGACGGGCTGAGCGCCCGCGCCAGGCCGTCATCGGCCATGAGGGCGACCCGGTTGACGTCGGTCTTGGTCAGCCGCGCGTTGGTGGCGACGACGGCGATGGTCGTGTTTTCGGCGCCGCGCGGCGCGACCGCGCGCAGCAGCGTGCCGTCGCGCAGCAGCGTGCGTGCGTCGGCGAGCGATTTGCCGTCGGCGGTCCGGACGCCCGCGACCACCTGTCCCGTCGCGGGGTCGATGACGTCGCCGACCGCGTTGACGACAGCGAGCGCGCCCACCACGAGGCCGTTCGGCAGGCGGATGGCGGCCGACCCGATGCCGCCCTTCATCGATCGCTCGCGCCCTGCCACCTTGCCGATCGTGGCGCCCGCGCCGGCCCCGACGTTCCCCTCGGCCACCGCGCCATCCGACGCCGCCTGCGCCGCACGGTAGCCGCAGTCGGAGGTCGGACGAATCTTCGGGTCGCCGCCAAAGCCGAGGTCGAACAGGATCGCGGACGGCACAATCGGCACGATCCCCGCCGCTCCGACGTTCCACCCGATCTTGCGCTCCTCGAGATAGCGCACCGTGCCTTGCGCCGCGTCCAAGCCGTAGGCGCTGCCGCCCGAGAGCACGATGGCGTTCACCTTGTCCACGAGGTTGAGCGGATCGAGCAGGTCGGTCTCACGCGTGCCGGGCGCCCCGCCTCTCTGCGAGACGCCGCCGGGGACGCCGTCGCCGTCGACGAGCACCACCGTGCAGCCGGTCGGGCGCGCGGTGAGCGTGACGTGCCCCACACGCAAGCCTTCGACTTCCGTCAGACCTTTGCTGCGCATGCCGCTCCCGCTCTGGCCGGACGTCGTGACCTGCGCCGCGATCAGGCACGCGAGCGCCGCCGGCCACAGACGCTTCATAAACATTACTTAGGATCGCACAGGAGGTTGTCGATGAGGCGCGTCGAGCCGACCCAGAGGGCACCCGCCGCCAGGACCCGCCGATCGATCCGTTCGACGGGCTGCAGCTGCTCCGGATCGACAATCTCGAGATATTCCAGCCGCACGCGCCCATCCCGGGGCACTACCGCGGCGGCCGCGTCTCTCACCGCCGCCGGATTCGTGGCGCCTTCCGCGATCTGCCGCCGGGCCTCGACCAGCGCGTTGTAGAGCGACGTCGCCAGCCGGCGCTCCTGCGCGTCGAGCCGACCGTTTCGCGAGCTCAGCGCCAGACCATCGTCCTCACGCACCGTCGGGACACCTTGGATGTGCACCGGGAGGTTGAAGTCGCGCACGAGGTGTCTGACGACCGCCAGTTGCTGCGCATCCTTCTCACCGAAGTACGCGCGGTCGGGCTGCACGATGTGGAACAGCTTCAGCACCACCGTGGCCACACCGCGGAAATGACCTGGACGATGGGCCCCGCAGAGGTGCGCGGCCACGCGGCCCACCTCTATGACACACGATGGAGGTGTCGGGTACATCTCGCCGGCCGCCGGCGCGAACACGACATCCACGCCGAGTGCGGTACAGCGGCGCACGTCATCCTGGAGCGCTCGGGGGTAGCGTTCGAGATCGGCCTGGCGATCGAACTGCAGCGGATTGACGAAGATGCTCACCACGACGAAATCGCATTCCCGTCGCGCGCACTCAACCAGGCGTGCGTGGCCCGCGTGCAGCGCGCCCATGGTGGGCACGAACCCGATTCGCATCCCCGCCCGCCGGGCCGCCGCCAGCCGCTCGCGGAACGGCGCGATCAAGTCGATGAGCTGGGTCGGCACCTCACGTCGTCGTCTGCGTGCCGGCGGTTTCTCGGGTGGGTGTCGGGTAGCGGCCGGCGCGGACATCGTCGACATAGGCGCGGCCCGCGGAGACGACGACGTCGGCGAGCTGTGCGTACTGCTTCACAAACGGCGGCACGAACCGATCGAAGAGCCCCAGGACGTCGTTGCACACCAGGATCTGGCCGTCGCAATCGGGCCCCGCGCCGATTCCAATCGTCGGAATGCCGACATGCACCGTGGCGGACCTGGCGACCGCGGGTGGCACCGCCTCGAGCACGATCGCGAAGGCACCCGCCTCCTCGAGGGCGTGCGCGTCCGCGACCAGTCTGTCGGCGTCTTCCGGCCGTGTGGCCTGCCTGAGGAATCCGCCGACCTGGTGGACCGACTGCGGGAGGAGTCCCAGGTGGCCCATTACGGGAACGCCCACGTCCACGAGCCGTTTGACGACGTCGATGATCGACCGGCCGCCCTCGAGCTTCACCGCCGCGGCATGTCCTTCCTGGAGCAGCCGGCGCGCATTCCGCAGCGCTTCGGCGTGGTCGATCTGGTAGGTGAGGAACGGCATGTCGGCCACGACGAGCGCCCGTTCCGCGCCGCGCGCGACCGCTTTGGCGTGATGAATGATGTCATCGAGCGTGACCGGAATCGTGTTCTCGTACCCAAGGACCACCATTCCGAGGCTGTCGCCGACCAGGAGCGCGTCCACCCCGGCCAGGTCCAGCAACCGCGCCATCGTGGCGTCGTACGCCGTCAGCATGGCAATCTTCTCGCCGCGCCGCTTGCGGTCCCTGAAGTCGGGCACTCGAATGGACTTGGGCTGCATCGGTGTCACGCAGGCGGACGGGATCAGCGAACTGCCGCGAACGTCCTGGTCAGCCAGGTATTGATGGCGGTGGTCACATCCGCGCTCAGGTTCCGGTTCGTCAGCGACGCGTACTCGCCGATCTCGCCGGTGACCGCCGGGGTGAGTAAATGATTCACGCCCCGGACCGCCACGACGTTGACCATCTTCGATCGGCCCTGCTTCTGCGCGATCTCGCCGAGCCGATCGAGGTGCGAGACCGGCACTTCGGCGTCGAGCTCGCCGTGCACGAGCAGCAGCGGCTGCCGCACGTCTCTCATCACGCGGGCCGGGTCGAACGCCAGCAGGCTCTGGAACCAGGGCGTGTCGGCCTGCTTGCGGACGTCCGGGGGCAGCGCGTCCCAGCCGCGGCCGCTCACGACCGCGGCGTTGATCCGGCTCTGCAGCTCGATCTTGGCGACGCGTTCGGCGGGCGGCACGTCCATCCGCTCGAGCACGTGCCGCTGCTGCTCGAGGACCCGCTCGGATCCGGTGACGGACGGCGCCGCGATCGAGACGACGGCGGCGATGCGCCGCTCGCGGGTGGCGGCGAGCAGCGCCGCCCAGGCGCCTTCGTTGTGGCCGACCACCGCAATCCGGTCGCGGTCGATGTCGCGCCGCTCGCCAAGCCACCGCACCACCGCCAGGGCGTCGTCGGCCTGATCGCCGAGCGACGCCGATTCGGCGCGCCCGCCGCTCTGGCCGTAGCCCCGCTTGTCGAATCTCACGGCGACGAAGCCGGCATCGGCAATCGCGCCCGCGAGCCGGCCGAGGATCGGCACTCCGCCGACCACGCCGTCCCGTTCGCTGGCCGCGGCATCGGCGAGCAGCACGACGGCGGGAAGCTTCGCGGCGGCCGCCCTGGAGGCGGGCCAGGTGAGCGTCGCGCCCAGATTGAAGCCGGCCGCCGGCAGCGTCACCGCCTCGTCGCTCGGGTTCGAGAAGACGACGGTTCGGGATGTCGCCGACGCCAGATCGTCGCGCATCACGTCCACGCGCTGGACCGGCACGTTGACGCGCAGCAGCGACCCGCTGTCATCCGCGTACACGTTGACGATCGCGAGGCCGCGCGGCCCCGCGAACGAGAGCTGGTAGCGCCGCACGTTGAACGTGGAGGTGCCGACCTGCATCTGCTCGACGCTGGCGCCGACCACGCGCAGCGCGCCCTGCGCCTTCGCGCCCACGAAGACCGGGAATTCCCTCGCCGCCTCCGCCGCGGTCGTCACGAGCTGGCGCGTCAGGGCTTCGTAGGCGCCGAAGAAGACGTTGGGCAGTACCACCGCGCGCGGCGGCAGCGTGTCGGTCTGATCGATCCGGCCCCCTTCATCGACACCTTTGGTGACGGCCGTTCCATCCGGGAACGACGTGTACAACGTGATGTCGCCGCCGCCAACCGACGCTTCGAGTTCGTACGCCGCGGGCGCCCAGTCGCGTCCGTACCGCACCTCGGCGCGCCGCACGACCACATCCCGCGATCCCGACAGCCGGCCCTGTCCGGAAATGACGACGCCGTCGGCGGTCGACTCCACGGTGACGTCTTCGCGTCCGGCGACGGCGCCGGCCACGAACACGGTATAGCCGCGCGAGGTGCGGCCGGCCGGTTGCGCGGCCGTCTGTGCCCGCGGTCCGGCCCCACTGGCGGCGACGGCCAGAAGCAGCCAGATGGCCCAGATACAATGGCGGACAGGCATTAATCGAATCGTATCAAACACGGGTCCGGCTGAAGCCGGACACTACGTACGATGGGGCCCGACACTTACCGCGCGCTCAGGGAACACGCCGCGACCGGCGCGGTCGCGCCGAGGTCAACCATTGCCCTGCGCGGGAACGACCGCGCGAGCTACCTCCACGGGCTGCTGACCAACGACATCCGCGCGCTGGCGCCGGGCTCCGGCTGCTACGCGGCGTGGCTGACGCCGCAGGGCCGCATGCTCACCGATCTGCATGTCTTCGCCCTGGACGACATGATCCTGCTCGACGTGCCCGCCGACGTGGCCCCGGCGACGCTGA
>JACQZV010000022.1 GCA_016213695.1 Acidobacteriota bacterium
CAGGCCCATGGCGCCCCTTACCGGACCGACGCGGTTCAACCGGCCCAGAAACACTGCGGCCGCGTCGCTCCCCTGCTCGACCGCCCGCGTGAGCAGCTCGCGCGCCTTGACGATCTCTCCGGCGTTATACGCCACGATGCCGTCGTGAAGGCACTCGTCCGATTCGCGCTGGCGCTCGGCGAGCGCGCTGCGGGCCCGCTCGATGTACGCGCGGGCGCGGTCATGATGGCGATCGAGAAACACAATGCGCGTCCAGACGCTGATGGCGTGCTCGTACTGGCCGGCAAAATAGTGATCGAGTCCCGAGAGGAGGAGCTCCTCGATGCGCGCCTCCCGGTCCGCTTCGGCTCGCGGTTCTGCGGCGCGGACCGGATGTGTGGACAGCGGATCAGACATCACCAGAGGATTGACTTCGCCCAGATTATGCGGCAAAACTCTTCTCGGGTCAACCAGTTACAGCCGATCCCGCATGCGGCAGGATTCCACTCCGCCGACCCGCCGTAGTACAAGCACCGGGTGGCCCTCATCGAGTGCGTGCCCAACGTGAGCGAAGGACGCCGGACGGATGTGGTCGAGGCGCTCGTCGACGCCGTCCGGCGTACGCCCGCCGTCCGGCTCCTGAACTACTCCTCCGACCGTGCGCACAACCGGTCGGTGATCACGATGGCGGGCGAGGCGGCCGCGCTCAAGGCTGCCGTGATCGCGCTGTTCGACGCCGCGCTTCAGCGAATCGACCTTCGCGTCCACTCCGGCGAACATCCACGGATTGGCGCCGTCGATGTCGTCCCGTTCGTCCCGCTTGACGGCGCGACGCTGGAGGCGTGCGTGGAACTGGCGAAGGACACCGCGCGTGACGTGGCGCAGCGGTTCGACGTGCCCGTGTACCTCTACGAGGAGGCCTCTACGGACCCCGCGCGCAGGAATCTCGAGGATATCCGGCGCGGGGGGTTCGAGGGGCTCGCCGCCAAGATGGCGACGCCCGGCTGGGCGCCCGACTACGGTCCGGCCCGGCCGCATCCACGCGCGGGTGCGTCCGTCATCGGCGCGCGGATGCCGCTCATCGCCTACAACATCAACCTCGCCACCAGCCGGCTGGACGTCGCCAGACAGATCGCCGCGGCCATCCGGTCGAGCAGCGGCGGATTCCCGTACGTCAAGGCGATCGCGGTGTCGCTCGAGGAGCGCGGCATCGTCCAGGTATCCATCAACCTGACGAACTACGAGAAGACCCCCATGCTCACGGTCTTCGACGCGGTCAGGCGCGAAGCGGCCCGTCGCGGCGTCGCCATCCTGGAAAGCGAGATCGTCGGCCTGGTGCCGGCGGCGGCGCTTCCCGAAGCCGCAGCGCAGGTGCTGCAGCTGGCCTCGTTCACGCCGGATCAGATTCTCGAGAACACGCTGCGAGCGTAGTAGCATGCCGCCATGGTGATCTACGGAGTCGGGCTGCTGGCGTTCTGTACGATCGTCGGCCTCTTCGTCGGCGACCTGCTGGGGGTGGCGATTGGCGTCCAGGCCAACGTCGGCGGCGTCGGATTCGCGATGCTGCTCGTGATCGTCGGGTCGAACTGGCTCCAGCGGCGCCGCGGCATCGCGCAGCCGACGGTCCAGGGCGTTGCCTTCTGGAACGCGATCTACATCCCGATCGTCGTGGCGATGGCGGCGCAGCAGAACGTGCTCGCCGCGCTCTCGGGCGGCCTGGCGGCGATGACCGCCGGGGTCCTCGCCGTGTTCGCGTGCGCGGCGCTCATCCCCGCAATCGACCGGCTCAGCCGGAAAGACCCGGCAGCCGCCCGGGCGGCGGAGCCGGTGTCGTGATTCGGACGCTTCTCGACGTCGTGCAGCGAAACGGCCTCCTCGCGGGCTTCGGCATCATTGCCGCGATCGTCTGGGTCGCCTACCTGATTTCGAACCGCCTCACGCGCGGGCGCGTCCACGGGTCCGCGATCGCCATCTTCATCGGCCTCGTGCTCGCCTGGGCGGGCGGCGTGGCCACCGGCGGCGAGCGGGGCCTGGCCGATGTGCCGGCCTTCGCGGGGATCGCGCTGCTCGGCGGCGCGATGCTGCGGGACTTCGCGATCATCGCCACGTCGTTCGGCGTCGAGGCCGCGGAAATGAAGAAAGCGGGTGTGTCCGGCGCCGTGTCGCTGCTTGTCGGCGTGATCGGCGCCTTCATCGTCGGCGCGGTCGTGGCGTGGAGCTTCGGCTATCGCGACGCGATCAGCGTGACCACGATTGGCGCGGGCGCCGCCACGTTCATCGTCGGGCCCGTCACCGGCGCTGCCATCGGCGCCAGTTCGGATCTGATCGCGCTGAGCATCGCCGCCGGCCTGGTGAAATCCATCCTGGTGATGATCGGCACGCCGTTCGCCGCGCGGATGATCGGCCTCGACAATCCGCAGACGGCCATGGTGTACGGCGGGTTGATGGGAACGACGAGCGGAGTCGCCGGCGGTCTGGCCGCGACCGATCCCGCGCTCGTCCCCTACGGCGCGATGACCGCCACGTTCTATACGGGGCTGGGGTGCCTCCTGTGCCCCTCGGTGCTGTTCCTCGCCGTCCGGGCGCTGGTTGGATAATCGCGGCCCCGCCGCGACCTACGGGCTCGGCCGCCGGTGTTCGGGGTACCCGCGCGCCGCGATCGGCCAGACGTCCGCCACGCGATCGCCTTCGATCGCGTACAACACGTCGTGCAGGTTGATCGTCGGGTCCGTATGCGACGGCCGCAGAAAGATTGAATCGCCCACCTGGACGCGCGCGTCGGCCGGGAGGCCGATGGTCGCGTGCTCGTCGTTCAGCGAGATGACCGCCGCACCGTCGATGCCGCGCACGACGGGCAGTCCGTGATCCTTTGTCAGCGCCTTGTGCCCGCAGTCGGCGACGCATCGGGTGGGCGCGGGCCGGCTCACGATGGTGCCGAGCACCCAGAATGCCTGCTCGAACGGCACGTCGAGCCGGCCGTAGTCGCTGTCCATCAGCGCGTACGACCCGGCCTGAATCTCGGTGACCCCGCCGACGCGGCCGCTGCTGTCGTACGTGCCGGTACCGCCGGCCGACACCACCTCGCACGGCAGGCCCGCGTCGCGAAGCAGGTCCGCCGTCGCCACGAGATCGGCCATCGCCCGGCGCGCGCGGGTGTCGCGCTCGCGCCGGTCGGCGAGGCCGACCAGATGTCCTTCGTACCCCATCACGCCGCGCAGGACAACGCCGCTCGCAGCGGCGACGCGCCGCGCCAGGGCCACGGCGTCGTCGCCCGGCCGCACACCGCACCGGTCCTGCCCGACGTTGACGTCGACCAGCGCGCCGATCGTCACGCCGGCGCTGCGAGCCGCCGCGGCCATCGCCTCCAGTCCCGCGACGGAATCGACCGCGACGGTCACGTCACGCTCCCGGGCGAGCGCCGCCACGCGCGGGAGTTTGCCGGGCCCGACCACTTCGTTGGCAACGAGCAGATCGCGGCAGAATCGGGCGGCGACCTCCGCCTCGGACACCGTAGCGCAGGTGAGCCCGACGCAGGAGCCGGCGGCGAGCTGCCGCCGGGCAATCTCGGGCGTCTTGTGCGCCTTGAAGTGCGGCCGGAGGCGGCAGGCCCCGTCGGCGAAGAACGCGGCCATGCGCCGGATATTCCGATCCAGGGCGGCGATGTCGACGACAAGTGCCGGGGTGCAGATCTCTCTGACGTGGACGGGCCACCGAGCCGTCACGCCGTCTCCTCGTCCTCGGCCTCCGACCGGCGCGAGGGCGCGATGCCGAAGCTACGCATCTTGCGGTACAGGTTGCTCCGCTCGATGCCGAGCACCTCCGCGGTCCGCGAGATATTGCCCTGCTGCGCCGCCAGCGCGCGGAGGATGTACTCGCGCTCGAAGCGGTCGCGCGCGTCGTGCAGCCGCGCCGGGGACGACGCCGGCGCCGCGGCCGGGCTCTCGGTCGCCAGGGCCTGGTCGAGGAACGTCAGATCGCGCGAGGAGATCCGGTCGCCCGGCACCATGATCATCAGGCGCTCCACGACATTGCGTAATTCGCGGACGTTGCCCGGCCATTGATACTGCCGCAGCGCCACAATCGCGTCGCTCTCGAACGTCTTCGGCCGGCGGCCGTACTCGCGGGCGAGCATCGCCATGAAATGATCGGCCAGGAGCGGGATGTCCTCCTGCCGGTCGCGCAGCGGCGGCACGAAGATCGGGACGACGTTCAGGCGGAAGTAGAGGTCCTCGCGGAAGCGACCCGCACGGATCTCGGCGGTCAGGTCCTTGTTGGTCGCGGCGAGCACGCGCGCGTCCACCTTGATGCGGTTGGATCCGCCCACCGGCTCCATGACCTGCTCCTGCAGGACCCGCAGCACCTTGGCCTGCGTCTTCAGGCTCATGTCGGCGATCTCGTCGAGAAACATCGTGCCGCCGTGCGCGAGCTCGAACTTGCCGCGCCGATCGGCCACGGCGCCGGTGAACGCGCCGCGCACGTGGCCGAAGAGTTCGCTTTCGATCAGCTCTTCGGGAATCGCGGCACAGTTGACCTCCACGAAAGGGCTGCTGCGGCGCCGGCTCATCTGGTGGATGTTCCGTGCGACGAGCTCCTTCCCCGTGCCGTTCTCCCCGAAGATCAGCACCCGGCCGTTGGTCGGAGCGGCCATCGCCACCTGCTCGCGCAGCTTTAGCATCGCGTAGCTCTCGCCGACCATCGTGTGCTGCGCGTCGACCCGGGCGCGCAGCGCCCGGTTCTCGACTTCGAGCGTGCGCTGCCGCAGGGCGTTGCGCACGACGAGCACCGTCTTCTCGAGCGACAGCGGCTTCTCCACGAAATCGAAGGCGCCCATCTTGATCGCGCGCACCGCCGATTCGATGTTGCCGTGACCGGAAATCACCACGACCTGGCTGTCCACCTGCCGCTCGCGCATTCGCGTCAGCGTCTGCAGGCCGTCCATCCCCGGCAGCCAGATATCGAGGACGACCACGTCGTAGGCCTGGCGCCCCAGGTGCTCGAGACAGGCCTCCCCGCTGTCGACCGCGTCGACGTCGTAGCCTTCGTCGCGCAGCACGCCCCCGAGCGCGCTGCGCACGCCGGGCTCGTCGTCAACGAGGAGAATCGATGGCATGGGTCAGCAGGGCAGTTCCACGGTCACCCGCGTGCCCCGCGGCACGTTGTCCGCCACGTCGATGCTGCCGCCGTGCTCGGCGACGATGCGCCGGACGATGGCCAGGCCAAGGCCGCTGCCGCGCTTCTTCGTGGAGTAGAACGGCAGGAACAGCTTCTCGCGCGCGGCCGCCGGGATGCCGGGGCCGTTGTCGGCGACCACGATCCGCACCAGGCTCTCGCCGGGCGCGACATGCGTCTCCAGATCGATCGCGCCGCGGCGCTCCATCGCCTCAATGGCGTTGTCGATGAGGTTGATCAGCACCCGTCGAATCTGCTCGGGGTCGACCGGCACCCGCGGCAGCGCGTCGGCAAACGCGGGGCGCAGCTCGACGTCCGCGACGACGCCCTGGTAGAGCGCGAGCACGTCGGCGAGCAGGGCGTTCAGATCCGTCAGGACCGCCCGCGGCGCCGGCATGCGCGCAAACTGCGAGAACTCGTCGACCAGCCCCTTGAGCGACTCCACCTCGCCGACGATGGTGCTGGCGCACTCCTCCACCAGCGCCTGGGTCGGCGGCGGCGCCGCGGCGAAGTGCCGCCGCATCCGCTCCGCGCTCAGCTGGATCGGCGTCAGCGGGTTCTTGATCTCGTGCGCGAGGCGGCGCGCCACTTCGCGCCAGGCCGCCACCGTCTGCGCCCGGATGAGCGGCGTCACGTCGTCGAACACGAGCACGATGCCGTCCGACACGCCGTCTTCACGGCGCAGCGGCGTGGTCATGACCGCCAGGTGCAGCTCGCGGCCGTCACGCGTAATCGAGACCTCCTGCGGCAGCCCTTCCTCGCCGCGACGCGACGCTTCGTCGATCAGCACGGCAAGCGGCCGGAGCGCCGTCGACCCGAGCACGGTGGAGGCCGGCAGCCCCGACACGCCCGCCTCGAGCCCCAGCAGCCGCGAGGCCGCCGCGTTGAACGTGCGCACGCGGCCGGCGGCATCGACCGAGATCACCCCTGTCGCAATCCGCTCGAGAATCGTCTCGACGTAGCGGCGCCGCGCCTCGACGTCCTGGTGCTTCTGCTCGAGCTCGATCGAGGACCGTTCGAGGCGCCGGCGGCTCGTCGACAGGTCCGACGCCATGCGGTTGAACGCCTCGATCAGCGAGCCGAACTCGTCGCGCGTCTCGGCTTCCACGCGATGGTCGAGGTGACCGGCCCCGATTTCGGCGGCCGCCGCCGCCAGCATCTGCACGGGGCGCGTGATCCGTTTCGCCAGATACAGCCCCATCCACGTCGCGGCGACCAGAATCATCAATGTGAGCATCAGGAAGAACGACAGGTACACACCCGCCAGCGGCTGCTTCAGCACCTGCAGCTGCTGGTAGTCCTCGTACGCTTCGGTCATCCGCCGGGCGCGCGCCGCGAACTGGCCGGGAACATACTCGCTGGCGATCACCACTCCCTGCGGCGTGCCCGGGACGCCGCCGCCGATCGGCTCGGCGCTCCGAATCAGGTCGCCACCGTCGGGCAGACGCTCGACGACCGGCCCGCTGGCGGCGCCGGCCGTCGCGGTCAGCTGCGCCGCCGACGCGCGCATGAACGCGCGCGGCAGGGACGACCCGCCGACCTCCACGACCTGAACCGGCAGCGGCCGATCCGCGGCGCCGGCCGATTCCAGCCGGGAGACCTCGACGTGCGCCACCCGCTGCTGCTCCACTTCGGGTGCGACGATCTCGCGAACCGCGGCCGCGGGCGCCGACGCGAGATCGAGCCGGCTCAACGCGCGCGCCAGCCGCCCCGCCTCGGCCGCCACGAGCCGCTGCCGCTCCTGGTAGTAGTCGCCCGCAACCGCGTTGGCCGACGACAGGACGTCGTCCATCGGCGCGTTGAACCAGCGGTCCACGCTGTTGCGAATCAGCTCGCTGCCGACCAGGAGCACGAGCACGGCCGGGATCAGCGTCATCCCGAGCAGCACGGCCACGAGCTTGGCGCGGAAATGCGCGAACGGCAGCGACCGCCGCTTCTCCACGAGCAGCTTGATGATGTTGCGCGCCAGCACGAACACGAGGCCGACCAGGATCGTCAGGTTCGTGGCGGACAGCGCGTACAGGACGAACTCGGTGAGGAAGTCGGGCGCCAGCGTCGCCGACCGGCTCGCCAGCGCGAGCAGCCCCGCGAGCAGCCCCGCGAGGACCGCGATTCCGACCAGGATCAGCCGGGTGTTGTCGCGGAACGGCCGCCGCGGGCGGCGTCCCGGGCTGCGCCGCAACGGCGGCGGCACCGGTCTGGGACGGGGCGGCGCGTCGCGAGCGGTTACCGCCACAGCCTGCGACCCGCGGCCCACCGCTCACTGCGCACTGCCTGCCTACTCCTTGGCATTCAACAGGTCCTTCAATTCCGTCATGAACTCGCCGATGTCGCGGAACTGGCGATACACGGACGCGAAGCGGACGTACGCCACCTTGTCGAGCCGCTTGAGCTCGTCCATGACGACGGTCCCAATCTCTTCGGTGCTCATTTCCTTCTCAGGCCGCTCCTGCAGCGTGGCTTCGACGCGGTCGGCGACCCCTTCCACGGCCCCGACGCTGACGGGGCGCTTTTCGCACGCCTTGAGCAGGCCGGCGACCAGCTTCTGCCGCTCGAACCGTTCGCGGCTGCCGTCCTTCTTGATCACCATGTACGGAATCTCGTCGATCCGCTCGTAGCTGGTGAACCGGCGCCCGCAGCCGAGGCACTCGCGCCGCCGGCGGATCACCTCGCCTTCCTTGCTCTCGCGCGAGTCGACGACCTTGTCGCCGAGATGGTCGCAGAACGGGCACTTCATGGGAGATCGACGGCCTCCTCCGGGCGGGCGAGCGCCTTCAGCCGGCCGAGGCTGAGGCCATCCTGAATCATGAAGATCAGGCCCGTCATCACCACCGGCACGTACGACACCGCGTGGGTGACGATCGCGGCCGCCACGGCCGTGTCGTTCGGCGCGCCGAAAAACGTGGTGACGCCGACACGGTAGGCCTCGTGGTAGCTGCCGATGGCCCCCGGCGTCGGCACGGCGACGCCGATTACGAGGAGCCCCTGCAGGAGAAACGTCCCCGCAAACGGCACGACAATCCCGAAGGCGATGGTCACGAGCCACACTTCGGCGGCGATGGCCAGCCAGAGCGGAAACGACCAGAAGACCGCCGCCGCCAGCGCGCGCGGATCGCGCGCCGCCGCAAATCCGCCGCTGAACGTCCGGGCGAGTACGGCGAGCCGGCTGGCCATCGCGTGCGGCAGCACACGGGCGGCAGCGAAGACCAGCCCTCCGATCCGCTCGGGATGCGTGGCCAGAATCCACATCAGCGCCATCAGCGCCACGACAGCGGCGCCTGCCAGCGCCGAGGAAATCTCGATCGGCCCCACCAGCGCGGGCGGGAGCGCCTCGACGCCGGACATGCCCCAGAGGTAGAGCGCCAGCAGGCTGAGCACGGCCACCAGGTCGAGCACGCGCTCCATGATGATCGTGGCGAACGTCGCCGACATGGCCAGCCCTTCCTCCCGCGCCAGCAGATAGGGACGCAGCACGTCGCCGGCCCGGGCCGGCAGCACGCCGAGCGCCGCGAAGCCGATCACCGTCGTCCGGAACGCCGTCCGGAACCGCGTGGGCCCAATCGGGCGCAGCAGGTATCGCCATCGCCACGCGCGGAGCACGTAGGTCAGGACGACGGCGCCGAACCCCGCGACCAGCAGGTCGACGCGTGCATGCCGCAGTTGCACCCAGACGTCCGCGAGGTTCGCGTGGCTCAGGAACCACGTGAAGAGGGCGATCGCCAGCACCGAGACGAGAAGAGTTCGCTTTCCCACCAGCCCTGAGCCACCCACAATATATCAGGCCACTGCGAGGTGACGACCGTTAGTGTTGCGTACGGTTGCGAGGGCGATATCGTCCCTGTAAGATGCCGGCTTCCCTGGGACGCCCGATCGTGCCCGTCGCAGCTCCCCTGCTTGAAACACGCCTGAACGGCCGCGCTCCCCATCGGCAGGGGAAAGTCCGCGACATCTACGACCTCGGCAGCACGCTCCTGCTCATCGCCACCGATCGCATCTCCGCGTTCGACTACGTGCTCGGCTCGGGCATCCCCGACAAGGGCAAGGTGCTCACCCAGCTCTCGGCGTTCTGGTTCGGGCAGACGCGCTCGATCGTGCCGAACCACGTCCTGGAGACGGATGTGTCCCGCTTTCCGCCCGAGCTGCGACGCCACGCCGACATCCTGGCCGGGCGATCGATGCTCGTCCGGAAGACCAGCCCGGTGCCCGTGGAGTGCGTCGCGCGCGGGTATCTCTCGGGCTCCGGATGGAAGGATTACCTGTCGACCGGGACGGTCTGCGGCATCCCCCTGCCGGCCGGGCTGCGCGAGTCGGACCGGCTGCAGGAGCCGATCTTCACGCCCGCGACCAAGGCCACCAGCGGCCACGACATCAATATCAGCGAGTCGGAGGCGGCGGCGCTCGTGGGGGCGCCGCTCATCGAGCGCCTGCGGGCGCTGACCATGGCCCTCTACCGGTTCGGCGCGGCGCACGCGGAGCAGTGCGGAATCATTCTGGCCGACACGAAGTTCGAGTTCGGGCTCACGCCCGACGGCACCGTGCTGCTCATCGACGAAGTGATGACGCCCGACTCGTCGCGCTACTGGCCGAAGGATCAGTACGTGCCCGGACGGCCCCAGTCCAGCTTCGACAAGCAGTTCGTCCGCGACTACCTGGAGCAGATCCACTGGAACAAGCAGCCCCCGGTGCCGTCGCTGCCGGACGAGGTCGTCGCGCGGACGCGCGAGAAGTACCGTGAGGCCTACCGTCGCCTCGTCGGGAGCGAGCTCGCGTGACGGCCCTGCGCGAGCAGCTCGAACGCCTGGTCGACGACATGGTGGCCCGCGGCGTCCGGTACGAGGACGCGCACCGCGAGTTCGAGAAGCGCTACATCGCCGGCGCCCTCGCCAGGGCCGGCGGCAGCGTTGGCAAGGCGGCCGAGCTGCTGGGCCTGCACCGCAACACGCTCAGCCGCAAGGTCGCCGAGTACCGCCTGCGGCGGACTTGACCCCATTTTTCGCCCCCGTTACAATTAGCAGTTGGTCGGGGTGACTGCCAGCGCGCAGGGAGCGAGCCGCCCGGCCAGTAACTTTTCCATCGCCGGGACGCGGACACCGTGTCCGTCTGACGGGCCCGGCGGCCCGGCCCGGCGTTCACAAGACCCAGTTGGAGTCGACGCACATGAAAGTCAGACCGCTACACGACCGCATCATCGTTCGGCGCATCGAGGAAGGCGAGCAGAAGGTCGGCGGGATCATCATCCCGGATACGGCCAAGGAAAAGCCCCAGCAGGGCAAGGTCATTGCCGTCGGCCAGGGCAAGTTCAAGGATGACGGCACGCGCCAGCCGCTCGATGTGAAGGACGGCGACACCATCCTCTTCGGCAAGTACTCCGGCCAGGAAATCAAGATCGACGGCGAGGAGTACCTGATCATGCGCGAGGACGAGGTGCTCGCGATCCTGGATTCAAAGTAAGAGGCGTAGGAGCAAATCACAATGGCAAAGCAGATTATTTACGGCGAACAGTCCCGACAGGCCATCCTGCGCGGCGTCAACGCGCTGGCCGATGCGGTGAAGGTGACGCTCGGTCCGAAGGGCCGCAACGTCGTCCTCGACAAGAAATTCGGATCCCCCTTGATCACGAAGGACGGCGTCACGGTGGCCAAGGAGATCGACCTCAAGGACCCGCTCGAGAACATGGGCGCCCAGATGGTGCGCGAGGTTGCGAGCAAGACCTCCGACACGGCGGGCGACGGCACCACGACCGCCACCGTGCTCGCGCAGGCCATCTACCGTGAGGGCGCCAAGAACGTCGCGGCCGGCGCCAACCCGATGGAAGTCAAGCGCGGCATCGAGCGGGCCGTCGAGGTCATCGTCGCGGAAGTCAAGAAGATGGCGCGCCCCGTCTCGGGCAACATGGTCGCCCAGGTCGGCATGATCTCGGCGAACAGCGACCAGACGATCGGCACGATCATCGCCGAGGCGATGGACAAGGTCGGCAAGGACGGCGTCATTACGGTTGAAGAGGCCAAGACGCTCGAGACGTCGCTCGAGGTGGTCGAGGGCATGCAGTTCGACAGGGGGTATCTCTCCCCGTACTTCGTCACCGACGCCGAGCGCATGGAAGTGGTACTCGAGAATCCGGTCATCCTGATCCACGAGAAGAAGATCAGCTCGATGAAGGACCTGCTGCCGGTGCTCGAGCAGGTGGCGCGCCTCGGCCGGCCGCTGCTCATCATCGCGGAAGACGTGGAGGGCGAGGCACTTGCCACGCTCGTCGTGAACAAGCTCCGCGGCACGCTCCATGCGGCGGCCGTGAAAGCGCCCGGCTTCGGCGATCGCCGCAAGGCGATGCTCGAGGACATCGCTATCCTGACCGGCGGAAAAGCCATCACGGAAGACCTCGGGATCAAACTCGAGAACCTCAAGCTCGAGGACCTCGGGAAGGCCAAGAAGGTCACCATCGACAAGGACAACACCACGATCGTCGAGGGGGGCGGCACCAAGTCCGGCATCGAAGGGCGGGTCAAGCAGATCCGCGCGCAGGTCGAGGACACCACGTCTGACTACGACCGCGAAAAGCTGCAGGAACGGCTGGCGAAGCTGGTCGGCGGCGTCGCAGTGATCAAGGTCGGCGCGGCCACCGAGACCGAGATGAAGGAGAAGAAGGCCCGCGTCGAGGACGCGATGCACGCGACCAAGGCGGCCGTCGAGGAAGGCATCGTCCCGGGCGGCGGCGTCGCGCTGCTGCGCGCAACCAAAGCCCTCGACGCGCTCAAGCTCGAGGGCGACCAGCGCGTCGGTCTGCAGATCATCAAACGCGCCGTCGAGGAGCCGATGCGGTGGATCGCGACCAACGCCGGCGAGGAAGGCTCGATCGTGGTGGCGAAGGTGCGCGAGATGAAGCAGGACGAGGGCTTTAACGCCGCCACCGAGACCTACGAGGATCTCGTCAAGGCCGGGGTGATCGATCCCGCCAAGGTGGTGCGCAGCGCGCTGCAGAACGCCTCGTCCATCGCGTCGCTCCTGCTGACGACCGAGGCGCTCGTCTCGGAGATCCCCGAGGAGAAGAAGGACGCGCCGGCGATGCCGCACGGCGGCGGCATGGGCGGGATGTACTGAGCCAAGGCTCAAGGCACAAGGCTCAAGTCACAAGCACGCAGGGCGGGTTCCGCGGCGAGTCTCGAATCATCGAGCCGCGGACCCGCCTTTTTTTGTGCGGGCGTATAATCCGCCGCATGCTGAAGCCTCTCGTCGCTGCCTCATGCGCCGCCTGCATGCTGAGCATGGCCGCCGTTGCGGCACAGACCACTTTCAAGGAACCGCCGGTCACGAACGAGGCGTGGACGAAGCCGTTCCCCGGGTTCCGGGTCGTCGGCAACGTCTACTACGTCGGCACCGACGACCTGGCCTCGTACCTGATCACGACCGACCAGGGCCACATGCTGATCAACACCGGCGTCGGGAGCTCCGTGCCGATGATTCGAGCCAGCGTCGAGTCGCTCGGCTTTCGGTTCGGTGACATCAAGCTGCTGCTGGCCACGCACGGCCACTGGGACCACGTCGGCGGCATGGCCGCCATCAAGCGGCTGACCGGCGCCCGGATGCTGATGCACGAGGCGGACGTGCCGGTGCTCGAAGACGGCGGCAATTCCGACTTCCGCTTCTTTCCGAAGGGACGCGGTACGGTGTACGAGCCGGTCAAGGTCGACCGGCGGCTCAAAGACGGCGACACGGTCCGCCTGGGCGCCACCGAGCTGACCGCGCACCACCACCCGGGCCACACCAGGGGCGCGACGAGCTTCACGTTCACCGTGCGCGACGGCGGCCGCGATTACCGCGTCGGCATCATCAACATGAACGGGATCAACGAAGGCGTGCTGCTGCTCAAGTCGCCCGGCTATCCGCGGATCGTCGAGGAGTACGCACAGACGTTCGCCAGGCAGAAGCAGATCGCGCTTGACGTGTTCCTGTCCTCGCACGCCGGTCAGTTCGGGCTTCACGACAAGTACAAGGCCGGCGCCCCGTACGATCCGAACCGGTTCGTCGACCCCAAGGGCTTCCGCGCCGCGGTCGAACGTGCCGAGAAAAACTATCTGGATCAGCTGCAGAAGGAACGGCAGGGACAGCCGTCTCGCTGACCGGCGCAAGCGCGCATCGACGACGACGTTACCGTGTGAGGACGAGCCGCTTCAGCTCTTCAAGCCAGTGCTGGACCAGGATGATCTGCGCCTGCGGCGGGCCGTCACCGCGCGCCGCACCACCCTCCTTGATCAGCAGGAACCGCCGGCCGTCGGGCGACACGTCGTAGCTTCGCCCTCCCTGCGGCGATGCGAACTCGCCTTCGAACACGACCTTCGGGTTCCCGGCCGCGAAGCCCCGGTCGGTCTGGACGGGCACGGCCATCAGCGCCCCGCCGTTCCGGAAGAACAACTCCCGCCCGTTGCGGGCCCACGTGGCCTCGACCCCCCCGCCCGTGGACACCTGCCAGCGACCCTTCTCGACGTCGGGAAACGGCCGCACGTAGACCTCGTGGCGTCCCGACTCATTCGAGTTGTAGACCAGCCACCGCCCGTCGGGCGACACCTCCGCGTTCTGTTCCGCAAACATCGTATGCAGCAGGGGTATGGCTCGCGCCTCCCCCTGCGGGTTCACGACAGCGACGTCGTCATCATTCGTGTTGCCGAGACCGTCGCCGTAGACGAGGAGCCGTGTGCCGTCGGGCGAGAACGATGTGGGGAACGTCTGGCGGTCGCTTTCGGCCAGCCGCTCCACCGTGCCGGTCCCGTCGGCCGCCTGCCAGAACGGGTTCCCCCGGCTCTTGTCGCGCTGCGAGGAAAAGGCGATACGCCGGCCGTCGGGCGACCACACGGGGAAGCGCTCCTGTCCGGGATCGAACGTCAGGCGCGTCAGCGTCCTGCGGACCAAATCCCAGATCCAGATGTCGTTCTCTTCGTCGCGCAGGTTCAGCGCCACCCTGGTGCCGTCGGGCGAAATCCGCGGAGAGGTGTACGCGCGTGGCGGGACGTCGAGCGCTTCCTCGCGGCCGTCCCGGTCCACCCACACGAGCGATCGCCGCACGCCGGGATTGACCCCCGCGACGTACACGAGCGACCCGTCCGCCGACAGTGCAAACTCCACCGCCCCGGTCGGGGCGTCCGTCATGACGCCTTCCGCCACCGGCACGGCGTTGCCCGTGAGCTGGAGCCGGTCGCGATCGAACGGCACCGCCATGAGCGTGCCGTTCACGCCGTAGATGATGTGGCCGGTGGGCGCGTACCGGGGCCGGCTGCCGCCCGCCAGCAAGGTCCGCCGCTCGCCCGTCCTCAGATCGAGGACGGCGATCTCCATGTTCTGGATGCTCTGCCCTTTGACGACGGTGAACAGCACCGCGTCGCCGCCGGGCAGGACCTCGGGCCACCAGTGCGCGACCTCGCCCTTCTTGGTGTCGGGCGTGGTCAGGGCCATGGGCTCACCTCCCGCCGCCGGCACCCGGAACATGCCCAGTTGGCCTTCGCTGAAGATGATCGTGTCGTCCGGGCTCCAGCTGGCGCCGCGCGGGTTCGCACGAGCCGGAAAGAGCGTGATCGCTGGGCCGCCGGTTATCGAGACCTTCTTCCACGTCACGTCCATGGATGTGGCAAAGACGACCCAGGCGCTATCGGGCGAGACGGTCGGACTGAAGATGTTTTGCTCGGTACTGAACAGCGAAGTGCCTTCGAGCTGATCGACCCGCCGGACGTACAGATGGGTGCGCCCACCCGCGCTCGCGCGATAGACGACGCGGGTCCCGTCGGGCGACATCGCAAGGTTCTGTGAACCAACAGCCCCATTGAAGAGCGGCGTGTCGGGCGTGGTCACGACGAAACGCGCCACCGGCTGCACGGTGGGCTGCGTGAGCGCCCAGCTCGCGCCACCGACGAGGAGGCCGCCCAGCACGATCCCGGCGGCCCAGGGCAGCGCCCGTCGCCACACGGGCAGCCTCACCGCGGCGGCGGACCCCGATGCCTGCGATGCCGTGTCGAACGCGCCGTCGAGCGCGAGCCGCACGCTCTGCACGTCGCCGATCCGCTGCCGCGGGTCCTTCTGCAGACAGGCACGCAGTGCTGCGCGAACGCGCTGCGGCACGCCCGCGGGAACCCTGGCCCAATCCGCCTCCACCTTCAGCACGTTCGCGAGCGTGTCGGACATGTCGTCGCCGGCGAACGCGCGCCTGCCCGTGAGCATCTCGTACAGCACACAGCCAAACGCCCAGATGTCGCTGCGCCTGTCCACGGCCTTGCCGCGGGCCTGCTCGGGGCTCATGTAGGCGGCGGTGCCGAGGATGACGCCACGCTGGGTCATCGCGGGGCTCGTGCTCGTCGCCACGCCGGAGAGATCCTGGGAGACGGCGCCCGGCTCCAGCGCCTTCGCCAGGCCGAAGTCGAGCACCTTCACCACGCCGTCCGATCGCAGCTTGATATTGGCCGGCTTCAGGTCGCGGTGATTGATCCCCTGCTCGTGCGCGGCCGCGAGCGCCTCGAGAATCTGCATGGCGATGGGCAGCGCCTCGTCGACGGGTACCGGCCCCTGCTCGATGCGATCGGCGAGCGTCGGCCCCTCGACCAGCTCCATGACGAGCGCACGTACGTGGCGTCCGGCTTCCCCGGCCCGAGCGGAGTCCAGGGCAGCCGGACCCACCGCCGAACCTTCTTCGAGGCCGTAGACATGCGCGATGTTCGGATGATTGAGCGACGCGAGGACCTGTGCCTCGCGCTCGAACCGCGCAAGCCGGTCCGGATCGGTGGCGAACGCCTCCGGCAGGACCTTCAGTGCATCATCGCGTTTGAGTGCCGTGTGCCGCGCGCGCCAGACCTCGCCCATGCCGCCCTGACCGAGCGGGGCGCTGATTTCGTACGGGCCGAAACGGCTGCCGGGAGCCAGGGCCATGGAGGTCGCTCGATTATATGGG
>JACQZV010000139.1 GCA_016213695.1 Acidobacteriota bacterium
CCTGCCCGTGAGCATCTCGTAGAGCACGGCGCCGAAGGCCCAGATGTCGCTCCGCTTGTCGGCCTCGCGCCCCTTGGCCTGCTCGGGTGACATATAGGCCGCCGTCCCGAGCAGTACGCCGACCCCTGTCATCAACGCGGGGGAGGTCACCGTCGGTAAGGCGGTGAGTTCTGAGGCCTGCGGCCTGGGTCCTGAGGCCTGTGTCAGCTTGGCCAGCCCGAAGTCGAGGACCTTGACCACGCCGTCGGGCGTCACCTTGATGTTGGCAGGTTTCAGATCGCGGTGGATGATCCCCTGCTCGTGCGCAGCTTCGAGCGCCTCGGCGATCTGGCGCGCCATCGGCAGCGCCTCGTCGAGGGGGATGGCGCCGTGCGCGATCCGCTGCGACAGATCCTCGCCCTCCACCAGTTCCATGACGAGGGCGTGCACGCCGCCCGATCGTTCGATCCCGTATATCTGTGCGATGAGGGGATGGTTGAGCGCGGCGAGGGTCCTCGCTTCACGCTCGAACCGGGCGAGGCGCTCTGCATCACCGGCGAAGGCGTCCGGCAGGACTTTGATCGCCACCTGCCGTCCGAGTGTCGTGTCGGTGGCCCGATACACTTCACCCATCCCGCCGGCGCCGATTTGCGCGGTGATCTCGTACGGGCCGAGCCTCGTGCCGGCGGTCAGCGACATCTGTCTGTGTGGAAGCCGAGCCGGATTATATCCGTCGGCGGGACGTGTTCAGAATCGCCGCGCGTCTCGCGTCGCGGCGTGGCAGAAATTGCGTACTTCCGATGCCGCTCACGCTGTTTCTCTCGGAATTCGGGCCGGCACGTCCCTCGCTTCAGCTTCCAGGCGGAGGGACGATGCTACGATTGGCACCGGGCTTCTGGTTGACGGGAGAACGGTGATGGAGAATGCCTTTGGAATTCTGTGGGGCATCGCGCTGGTGGTCGGCATCATCGCGTTTCTCGACTGGCTCGGTCGACGAAAGGACCGCAAGTCGCACAATCGCGCGGTGTGACGGGTCCGCCTGAAGGCGGACACTACGTACGACCTTTACGTTACGACCTTTACGTTACGACCTTCAGGAGAACAGCGTCGAGGCGACGCGCTGGGCGAGCGTAACCCAGGGAGACGGATAGACGCCCATGCCGACCACGCCGACAAGGCACACAAGGATGGCCACGCCCAGCAGCGCCGGCACGGGGACCGGCTCGCGGCGCACCGGCGCTTCGATATACATCCGGCGCGCCACCAGCAGGTAGTAGTAGAGCGCCACGACCGTCAGCACCGCGCCGAGGAACACCAGCCCGTACATCCCGCGCTCGATGGCCGCCCAGAAGACGTAGAGCTTCGCCCAGAACCCCGCCACGAACGGAATCCCGCCGAGCGACAGCAGGAAGACAAGCATCGCGAGCGCGAGCAGCGGCGACCGCTGCGCCAGCCCGCGGTACGCCTCCATGCCCTCGGACTGCTCCGACTGCGCCACCACCTGGACGACGAAGAACGCGCCCATGTTGCCGAACATGTAGGCGACCAGGTAGAAGAGCATCATCGCCACGCCCGAGCTCGAGAGCGCCGCCAGCCCGACCAGCATGTAGCCGATGTGGGCGATGCCCGAATAGGCGAGCATCCGCTTGATGTTCTGCTGCGGGATCGCCATCAGGTTCCCCGTCATCATCGTCATGCCCGCGAGCACGGCGATGGCCGGCATCCAGACGAGCGCCGCGCTGCCCGTACCTTCCACGTAGAGCCGGATGATGGCGACGAATCCGGCGGCCTTCGGCGCCACCGAGAGCCACGCCACGAACGGCGTGTTCGCCGCTTCGTAGGTGTCGGGCGCCCACATGTGGAACGGGAAGGCGGCAATCTTGAAGCCGAGGCCCGCCAGCAGGAGCGCCATGCCGAGCGTCATCAGCGGATGGCCCTCGGCCATCGCCGCGGGAATCGCGGAGAGCGCGGTGCTGCCCGTGACGCCGTAGATGAACGACATGCCGTACACGATGATCGCGGACGAGGCCGTGCCGACGAGGAAGAACTTGAGCGCCGCTTCCGGCGCCACCGGGTCCCGCTTGAGGAACCCCGTCAGCAGGAAGAGCGGAATCGACATCACCTCGAAGGCGACAAAGAGCAGGATGAGCTCGCGCGCCGAGGCGAGAATCGACATGCCCAGCACCGACACGACGACCGCGAAGTGATACTCGGCCGAGCGGCGGCGGAAGTTCTCGTGGCGCAGCGTCAGCGAGGCGAGCACGCTCAGCGCGGCCGAAGCGAGGAAGAGCCGCTTGGCGAAGAGCGCCAGGCCGTCCAGCACGAACGAGCCGCCAAACAGCGACGCGCCTTCGGGGACGGCAAACGTCAGAGCGAAGATCGCGGCGAGGCCGATGAGCGAGAGCCAGGCCGCGGGGGACCCGGTGCCGTCGGGTCCGCGCGTGGCGGGTCCCCCGCTTCCTTCGCCGAGCGGAACCCGCCCTGCGTCCCGTCCTGCGCGCGGACGCAGGGCGCCCATCAGCAGCACGACGACGGCGAGCGCAAAAAGCGCGAGTTCGGTGACGAGCGGCATCGCAAGCGCGGGCGTCATTGGCCGGTCAACCGCATCAGCAGCGGCCCCGTGGCGGTGTCCACCGCCGAGATGGCAATCGACGGCGCCACGCCGAAGAGCACCAGCACGAAGACGAGAATGCCGAGCGCCGCCCACTCGGTGCCGATCGCGTCGGGCAGATGCTGGAAGTGCGGGTCCTCGCTGCGCGGCCCCCAGAAAATCTGTTTGGCCACCCTGAGCACGTACACCGACGTCAGAAAGGCACCGATGACGCCCGGGAACAGCCACCAGCTGTGTGCCGACCCCCAGGCGCCGAGGAACGTGAGGAACTCGGCGACGAAGCCGGCCGTCGCCGGCAGCCCGAGCGAGGAGAGGCCGCCGATCGTGAACGCCGTGGCGATGCCGGGCATCATCACGCCGAAGCCGCCCATCTTGAAGATTTCGCGCGAGTGCGCCTTCTCGTACACCAGGCCGACGAGTGCGAAGAAGAGCCCGGTCATGATCCCGTGCGCGAACATCTGGAACACGGAGCCGTTCAAGCCGTTCACGGTCAGCGTCGCCGCACCGAGCATCACGACGCCCATGTGCGACACCGACGAGTAGGCGATGACGTACTTCAAGTCGGTCTGCGCCATCGCGCTGAGCGCGCCGTAGACGATGTTGATGCAGGCGATCGTGCCGACGAGCCACGCCCAGTCGACGCTCGCGTCCGGCAGCAGCCCCATGCCGAGGCGGACCACGCCGTACGCGCCGAGTTTCATCAGCACGCCCGCGTGCAGCATCGACACCGCGGTCGGGGCCGACGCATGGCCGTCGGGCGACCAGGTGTGCAGCGGCCAGATGCCGGCCAGGATCCCGAACCCGATGTAGAAGGCGAGGAACACCCACCGCTGCAGCGCCGGGTCGAACGGCATCGTCTGATAGGCCAGGAACGAGAACGTCTGCGACCCGGTGGCGACGTAGAGCGCGAGAATGCCGACCAGAATGAACGCCGACCCGAACAGTAGGTACAGCGTCAGCTTCATCGCCGCGTATTCCTTGGTGCCGACGCCGGTCCGTCCCATCGCCCAGCCGAAAATCCCCTGCGGCCGCACCTGCCCGGACGAGCCCCAGATGCCGATGAGCAGGTACATCGGCAGCACCGCGATCTCGTAGAACAGGAAGAAGACGAACAGGTCGAGCGAGACGAACACGCCGTACACCCCGGTGACCAGCAAGAGCAGCAGCGCGTAGAACTCCTGGCTGCGCTCCTTGACGGTCCACGAGGCGAAGACGCCCGCGAAAATGATGATCGAGGTCAGCAGCGCCATCAGCGCGCTGATGCCGTCGATGCCGAGCAGGTAGGAGATGCCGAGCGAGGGGACGAGCGGCAGCTGCTCCTGGAACTGAAAGCCGGCGGCGCCGCGATCGTACGCCCAGTACACCCAGACCGACGCGACGAGCGACACGGTCGCGCCGGCGACCGAGGTCCACCGCACGAGCAGCGGCCTGTGCCGCGCGAAGAACATGATGATGAG
>JACQZV010000141.1 GCA_016213695.1 Acidobacteriota bacterium
CTGGTGACCTCGAGCAGGTGCGTCTTCTCGTCGTCGGTCCAGTCCCGGAAATAGGGGCTGCCGCCCCACGAGGCCACCTGCAGGGGCGCGGTGCCGTGGTCGGTCTTCATGAACGGGTCCGCGCCGCCGGCGACGAGCGCGCGGACCGTCTCGATGTTGCCGCGCGCCGAGGCGAGCAACAGCGGCGTCGCGCCCGTGAGATTCACGCCTGCCGTCACGTACTCCCGGGAGTCCTTTGTCGTGCGCGGGTTGGGGACGGCGCCGTGCGAGAACAGGGCCCGGACCAGGCCGGCGCCCTTCTCGTCCGACGCCGCGTAATGCAGTGCCGTGAAGCCGCGCTCATCGGCCAGGTTCGGGTCGGCCCCCTTCTCCAGCATGAGCTCCGAGAATCCGACGTGGCCGCTGGCGGCGGCCACCATCAGGGCGGTCATCCGATCCCCGGCGCTGGTGTCGTTCGTACCGGCGCCGGCCTGCAGCAGCAGGCGGCCCGACTCGACGTCGTCCTGCTGCGCCGCGAAGAGCAGCGCCGTAAATCCCCCTGTCGAGCGGGCGCGAACATCCGCGCCACGGTCCACGAGCAGCCTGACGACCTCCGGCTGCCTGCCGGCGGCGGCCCACATGAGTGCGGTCTGGCCGCCTTTCGATTCCCGCGCGTTGACGTCGGCTCCACGCGCGAGCAGGAGGCGTGCCGCGTCGATGAAACCGTTGTCGACGGCCGCCATCAACGGCGTTTCACCTGAGCGGAGCGGCGCGTTCGGGTTTGCCCGCGCGTCCAGCAGGAGTCCGATCAGGTCCACGCTGCACGTCGTGGAAGCGGCGTACAGCGCCGTGGCGCCGTAGTCGTTCGCCGCATTGACGTCGGCGTGCTGTCGCAGCAGCCGCTGCACGGCGGCCCGGTCGCCTTTGAGGACCGCCTCGATGAGAGGCAGCTCCGCCTGTGCCGCCGCCTGTGCCGCCGCCGGCGCGGCCGCCGACGCGGCCGCCCCGACCAGCGTCGCGAGCACGAGCGTGGCGAGCGGCTTCACAGATCGACCCTGCCGGTGCTGTCGCCGAAGCGCTCGAGACGAATGCCCAGGCCGTCGAGCAGCGTCAGATACAGGTTCGCGATCGGCGTGTTCTCCGGATATCGCACGTGGCGATCCCCCTGAATGCCGGTGGCGCCGCCCGCGACGAGCAGCACGGGCAGATCCTTGTACAGGTGCATGTTGCCATCGCTCAGCGGGCTGCCGTACACGAGCAGCGAACGATCGAGCAGCGAGCCGTCGCCATCGGGGGTCGCGCGCATCTTCTCCAGAAAATACCGGTAGAGCGTCGCGTGGAAGACATTGATCTGGAGGACCTTCTGGATCTTGGCCGTGTCGCCCTGGTGGTGTGTCAGCGAATGGTGCGGGTCGCCGAAGCCGAGCTCCGGGTACGCCCGTCCGCCCATCTCGTGCCCCACCATGAACGTGCTGACCCGCGTCATGTCGCCCTGGAACGCCAGCACCTGCAGATCGAGCATCAGCTTTGCGTAGTCGGAAAACGCGTCCGGGATGCCGATCGGTTTCTGCATGTCGGGGAGCCGTGTCGGCGGCTGCCGTTCGGCCAGCTGGATCTGCTGCTCCACGCTGCGCACCGCGTCGGAATACTGATCGAGCTTCAGGCGATCGGTGTCGCCGAGCGACCGCATCAGCCGCTTCAGGTCCTCGGCGACCAGGTCGAGGATGCTGCGGTTCTCCCGGATGCGGGCCGCGCGCCCGGCCGGATCGGTGCTGTCGCCGACCAGCCGCTCGAACACCGCGCGGGGCCGGTTTTCCATCGGCAGCGGCGTCGCCGGATTCTTCCACGAGAGCGTGTTGTAGTACACGCAGCTGTAGGCCGATTCGCACGCGCCCACCATCGGCATTTCGAGGCCGATTTCAAGCGAGGGCAGCTGCGTGCGCCTGCCGAGTTCGTTCGCCGCCACCTGATCCACCGACACGCCGCAGTGGATATCCGCTCCCGACGTCATCTTCGGGTGCGTCGCGGTGAGATAGGCGCTGCAGGCGCGCGGGTGGTCGCCGGCGATCTCGAATTCGAGCTTGCGCGCTTCGTTGTTCGCCAGGCCGCTCAGGACGACCATCCGGTCTCTGAAGGCGGCCAGCGGCTCCAGAACCGGGGTGAGCGGAACGCCACGGCCGAGCGCCGCGGGCGTCCACTTGTCCATGATGATCCCGTTCGGAACCGCCAGGAACGAAAGGCGCGTGAAGGTTCGCGACGCGATCTGCGCGGCCGACGCGAAGGCGGGGCACATCGCATCGAGCAGCGGCAGCGCCAGCGCCGAGCCCGCCCCGCGCAGGAAGGTCCGCCGCGGAATCGATTTTCTGAAGACGACCATCATGTCAGCGCGCTCTCCTCATCTGAAACGGCACACTGGCGACGATGCCCGTGATGAGCGACGACCAGCGGTACTCGCGTGGGGCCGCGTCCCGGACGATCGCGCGCACGGCGGGCATGTCAAACGGCTCGACCCCGCGTCCGAGCGCGTAGGTCAGCAGCCGCTCGGTCGCCGTCATCACGAACTGATCCTTCTTCTCGAGCAGCACCCGCCGCAGGCCGACGGGGCCGTCAATCGTCGTGCCGTCCGGCAGCACCCCGGACGAATCGACGCCGGTACGCCACCGGCCGAGCCCATCGAAACTTTCGAGCGCGAAGCCGAGCGGGTCCATGCGCGAGTGGCAGCTGGAACAGACGGGGCTGGCCTGGTGCAGGGCCATCCGCTGCCGCATCGTGAGGAGGCTCACATCCTTGTCGTCTTTGAGTGACGGCACGTTGGGCGGCGGCGGAGGCGGCGGGGAGCCCAGCAGGTTTTCGAGCACGAACTTGCCGCGCAGCGTCGGCGACGTCCGGTTGGGATAGGACGTCACCGTGAGGAGGCTCCCTTGCCCCAGCAGGCCCTTGCGCTCCTCGCTCGTGAGCATCACGCGCCGGAACTCGGTCCCCTGGACGCCCGGGATTCCGTAGTGCCGCGCCAGGCGCTCGTTCAGAAACGTGTAGTCGGCCCGCAGCAGGTCGAGCAGGCTGCGGTCCTCGCGGAGCATGCTCTCGAAGAAGAGCTGCGTCTCCTGCGCCAGCGCCGTGCGGAGGTTTTCATCGAAATCGGGAAAGGCCGACGGGTCGGGCAGCACCGCCGCAACGTTGCGCAGGTACAGCCACTGGCCGGCGAAATTCGACACCAGCGTGTTCGCGCGCGGATCGGCCAGCATCCGCGCGACCTGCCGCTCCAGCACCCCGCGCGCCCTCAGGCGTCGGCGCTCCGCCAGGTCGAGCAGTTCCTCGTCCGGGCCGCTGCTCCAGAGGAAGAACGACAGGCGCGACGCCAGTTCGAGGTCGCTCACCGCGTAGGCGGACCCCGATGCGACATTCGGGGGATCGGCTTCGACGCGGAACAGGAAATTCGGCGAGACGAGCATGCGCTGGAGTGCCAGCCGGACACCCTCTTCGAACCCGCCCGTCGCCCTCGCCGACCGGTACGGCGCCATCAGCGACGCGAGTTCGTCCCGCGCGATCGGCCGGCGATAGGCGCGGCGGGCGAGCGTCGTGATCACGCGCTCGGCGCACGCGTCTTCATCCGCCGTGCCTCGCGGGCGGCAGACGAAGATCCTGCGGCGGCTGGCGGTATCGCCCGGGCCGGTCGCGGCATACGGGCCGGCGACCAGAACGGTGCCGACCCCTTCGAAGAACGCCTGGTCGCCGGCCGTGTAGAGCACGCCTTCGGGCTTGACGGTGTCCTTCAGGAACGTCGCCGCCACCAGATGCGAGCCCGCCTGCACCGGCACGCGCACCTCCAGGCCATCGTCGATCGCGCCCTGTGTGCTGCCGGCCGCCGCCTGGCTGCGGCCGCCCACCGTGAACAGCTTCAGCCTGCGGCCATCGAGCCGAAGATCCAGCTGGCGCTCCTCGGTCATGCCGACGATCGTCGTGGCGTCCTTGCCCCGCTGCAGGCGAACCGAGAGGACGTATTCGGCGTCGAGCGGAAAGTGATGGTGGACGGCGATGCCGCCCCGCGACCCGATCGGCAGGTCGCGGCTCTCGCGTTCGGTCTGCACCGTGGCGGGCGGCACGTGAAACTCGGTCACCGTCGGGGCCAGGGACGGGTCGCCCACGGCCAGCCGGCTGATCGTGGCGGCCGCCGACAGATACTTCTCGACGAGCACCGGCGACACCGTCAGGACGTCGCCGATGTTGTCGAAGCCGTACCCGGAATCGTCAGCCGGCAGCAGCGATTCGGCGTCGATGTCGAGCGCGATGAGGTCGCGCACGGCGTTGGCGTACTGGAAGCGGCTGAGGCGATAGGCGGCGGGCCTGCCGGGGTTCGGCCTGGCGGCTGCGGCCGCGTCGAGCGCCGTTTCGAGGTAGGTCGCGAGCGCCTCGTATGCGGCGTTGTCGGGGTGCGGCGCGCCGGAGGGCGGCATGTCCCGCGCGCGCAGCTTGTGGAGCACCTTCTCCCAGACCGCCGCGTTCTCCGCGGGATGGCCCACGTCCACCGAGTCGAGCGACAGCCCGGCCGTCTGCAGCCGCGCGTTGTGGCAGGTGACGCAGAACCGGTCGAGGACGTCGCGGGGGGGCGCCGAGTGAGCGGGAACGGGCGCGAGGGACTGCGCGCCGGCGGCGTGCAGATCGGGGATGCCGGCCGGGATCGCGGACCCGCCGGTCGTGAGCAGGACCGCCGTCACGATCTGGAGGGTTCTCCGCACGCGGCGCTGATTATCGCTCCGCC
>JACQZV010000142.1 GCA_016213695.1 Acidobacteriota bacterium
ATAGCAGGCAACGTTGACGAGGAACAGCCCGAGCAGCAGACGGGTGAGCGCGCCCGGGAGCAGCAGCGGCGCTGCGGCGGCGAGCACCCAGACCGGCGTCTGCGTCCCGGTGAGCCACGAAGCGTAGCGAACCGCATTGGGTCCGACGTGATCGAGGCTGAACAGCGGCCCGAGCGGGCCGTATCCGGAGCTGAGCGGAGACCCGTAAAGCGAGAGCTGGATGGCGGCGGCACCGATCGCGGAAGGAACGACGCACGCCGCGAACGTTGCCGCGGCTCCCAGCCGGTGACGCCACGGCCGTTCGGGCCGGAGCAGCAGAAAGAGGCCCAGCGGAAGCGCGAGCGGAGCCAGATGCGGCCTCACGAGCAGCGCCACGCCAGCCGCCAGTCCGCCGAGAGCCGCGCCGCGGCGCTCCGCACCGGTGACGAAGGCCACCGCCAGCATCCAGAGCCCTCCCGCCGGGACGTCGCTCGTCGACTGGATGAGCTGATGCAGGAACACCGGACTGAAGGCTGTCACGAGCGCCGACGCCACGCCGATCCGGCGGCTGACCCTTGACGAGACGACGAACGTGGCGGCAACCAGCAGCGCGCCGGCAAGCGGCACCAGAAGAGCGGTCAGGAGCACGGGACGCTTCTCACGCCAATGATCGACGGCAGCTCGCCGCGGACGCTCACCGTCGTGCGGGCGTGCGGCTGACCGGCGCCGGCCGGTACTGCACCTGGACGTTGCTGATGACGGCCACCGGACGCCCAGGGGCGCTGAAGGTGTCGACGCCGTCCTGGCGCACGATCGTAAGCTTCTCGCCGAGGATGCTGACCGTCGCTTCGTCGGCGGGAACGGCCACGCTGATCGGCTCCGAGCCGGTGGGCGCGACCGCCTTGACGCCGCCGGGGCCTGCGCCGCCGGAGATGCGCTCGACCAGGTCGGCCGGGGTGCGAAACTCGTTCTGCACCACCGCCCGGGCCAGCAGCGTGTTATCCGCCGTCAGCACGCCGATCGTCGCCGTGTAGTGGCGGTACGCGCGCCTGGTGCGGATGAGCTCCTCGGAATAGGTATGCCGGTTGTGGAGATCGAAGGTGAGCGTGACCGGCCCGGTATGGGGCGGCAGCGCGATGACGATCCCGTCGGCCGGATCGCGCCCGGTCAGCACGTCGCAGAACGGCCGGCGGGTCGTGACGCCTTCGCCGAGCATTGACGGGCAGGCAAACACGGCCGGTTCGGTGATCGGCGCCGGCGGTGGCGGCGGCGGTGCGGGCGCCCTCCGGGCGGGCGGCCGGCGCTGCTGGGCCCCGAGATCCACCGACCAGCACACTCCACCCATCAACAACGCGATCACGAGCCACGGAGGCGGGGACACACGGAGCCTCGTGGTCACTCGTTGACGCACGTCAGCCCGGCCACCGAAGGCGGCGCGGACGCGGCCTCGCCCTTGTGTCTGATCAACTCGAGAAATTCCATCCTCGTCCGCGCGTTGTCGCGGAAGGCGCCGAGCATCGCGCTCGTCACCGCGAAGGAGTTCTGCTTCTCCACGCCCCGCATCGACATGCACAGGTGCGTCCCCTCGCAGACGACCGCCACGCCGAGCGGGTTGATCTTGTCGAGGATCGTCCGGGCGATCTGGTTCGTCATGCGCTCCTGGATCTGGAGGCGCCGGGCGAACACGTCCACGAGACGCGAAATCTTGCTGAGCCCGATCACATGGCGCCGCGGGATGTACGCCACGTGGCACTTGCCGAAGAACGGCAGCAGGTGATGCTCGCAGAGGCTGTAGAAGTCGATGTCCTTGACGATCACCATCTCGCTGTAGTCGACGGTGAACAGCGCGTCGTTGAGGATGGCGTCGATGTCGGCCGTGTACCCGCTCGTCAGGAACCGGAGCGCCCGCTCGACGCGGTGGGGAGTGCGCTGGAGCCCTTCGCGCGAGGGATCCTCGCCCAGCTCCGCGAGCAGGCGCCTGATCAGATCCTCCACGGTGGCATTGTAACCCGCGCCCGCGGCGGGTCCCGGCTAATACCGTCCCGACAGGAGCGCGCCGGCGTGCGGCGCGTGCGTCTGCAGGCCGAGCTTCTGGAGCATCTGGTACGCCGTGCAGACCGACGCCGACACGACGGGACGGCCGCACGCCTGTTCGACAACCGGAATGGCCGCGAGCGACGGCATCTGGACGCACGAGGAGAGCACCAGCACGTCGACGCCGTCGAGGTTCAGGCGCGTGTAGATGTCGACGAGCGCCATCGGATCGCGGCGGCCGACCTCCACGTTGTCGGCAATCTCGAGCGACACCGTGTCGACCACGTCGAACCCTTCGTGACGGAGGTAATCGGCCACCAGGCACGTGAGCGGCTTCAGGTAGGGTGCGACCAGGGCGATCTTCTTCGCGCCGAGCGTCCGCAGCCCGTGCACGAGCGCGCCGGCGCTCGTGACGACGGGCGCCGCGGCGCCTTCGCGCCTGGTCACCTCGTGCAGCCGCCGCTCCGATTCGCAGTGGTACCCCTTGCCCATGCTCATGATGGCCACCAGGCACGCATACCCGATGACGTCGACGCGCGCGTCGCTCAGCTCCGCCGCGCACCGATCCGAGTCGGCGTCCATCGCCGCGAGCTCTTCCTTCGTGACGCGTTTCATGCGCATCCGGCTCGAATGGAACGTGAACCGCTCGGGCGCCACCTGCTCGCGGGCGCGCAGGATCGCCGGGACTTCCGTCTCCATCGTCGTGTTGGAACTCGGGACGATCTGCCCGATGCGAACGGGGGTCACGCCGTCTGCTCGCGCCAGAGGCCGAGTGCCTTCTGCGCCGGCCGGTCGGAGAAGCTGAAGAGCACCGCCTCGCCGGCCGCCTCGTGCGCGACCCAGGCCCACGAGGGTGCCACGAAGATGTCGCGCGGGCTCCAGTCGTACGTCGTGTCGCCGATGCGCGTCCGACCGCGCCCCTCGACGACCGCAAAGACCGTGGAGTCGGTGGCGCGATAGGCCGTGCCCTGGAATCCCTTCGGCAGCAACTGCATGAACGCGCCGATCGTCGGCATCGTCGCCCCGCCGGTGGCCGGGTTGATGAACCGCATCTTCACGCCGTGGCACGGATGGATCGCGTCGTTGCGGTACAGCGTGTCGAGCGTCTCGCGGCTGCGCGGGTACGGGTAGTTGAAGATAGGGGACGAGAGGCGCGCCGGCTCCCAGTCAACGGGCAGCATGTTGGCGGCGTACCGGGCGTGCGAATCGCCGTCGGGCACCGTGTGCGGCTGGCTGTCGCCCGGATAGCTCTCCCGGAAGCTGGCATCGAACAGGTTCACGATCGGCACGTCGAGCCCGTCGAGCCAGATGACCGGCACCTCGCCCGGGTTGCCGTGGTCGTGGTACGTCCACGACGGCGTCAGGATGAAATCGCCCGGATGCATGACCGTCCGTTCACCTTCGACGGCCGTGTAGGCGCCGGTGCCCTCGATGATGAACCGCAGCGCCGCGGCGGCGTGGCGATGGGCCGGCGCGATTTCTCCCGGCAGGATGAGCTGCAGTCCGGCGTAGAGACTCTGCGTCACGCGCGACTGCCCGCGCAGGCCGGGATTTTCCAGGATGAGCACCCGGCGCTCGGCCTCGCGCGCGGTCAGCAGCCGCCCCGCCTCCATGAGCAGCGGGCGCACGTCGTCGTAGTGCCAGAGCACCGGCACGATGTCGGGCGTCGGCTCGGGCGGAATGATCTTGCCGAGCACCTCCCAGAGCGGCGCCGTGTGACGCGCGTCCAGACGGGTGTACAGGTCGCGGCGGTCGGGCGGCAGATCCTTCCTGGCCAGAACGGGCGCGGTCGTTGCGGTTGGGCTTTCCATGGCGTGTCTAGCGCACCTCGACTTCCATTGTACCGATGCGCGCGATCGTCGCCACGATCCGGTCGCCCGGGCCGATCGGGCTGACCCCCTCCGGCGTGCCCGTGAGCACGACGTCGCCGGGGTGGAGCGTGTAGAACGACGAGGCCAGCTCGACGAGCTCGGCGACGCCCAGAATGAGGTATTTCGTATTCGATTGCTGGCGGCGCTCGCCGTTCACGGAGATTTCCAGGTCGAGCGACCCCGGGTCGGGCACCTCGTCGGCCGTCACGAGCCACGGCCCGAGCACCGTGTAGCTGTCGGGCGACTTCCGCAGGCTGCGGTCCTCCGACCCGCGGATCGTGACATCGAGGCCGATCGCATACCCCGCCACGTACCCGAGCGCCTCCGATCTCGACACATTGCTCGCCGTCCGGCCGATCACAAAGGCGAGCTCCACTTCGTGGTCGGTCCGGCGATCCGGCTTTCGCACCACGATGCCCTCTCCGGGGCCGACGAGCGAGCTCGTCGCCTTCAGGAACACGCCGGCCTGCTGAATCGTGATCGTGTGCGCGGGGTTGCCGGCGTGAATCTGGCTGTCGGATTTCACTTCGTCCAGATGCTTCTGGTAGTTGACCGGCGCCGCGATGATCTTGCCGGGGTTGGCGACCGGACTGAGGAGCGTCACCTCCGACAGCGGCAGCACCGGCGCCTGCGGACCGATCGCCTCAATGCGCGCGCGCACCAGGGCCAGGTGCGCCACCAGCGGGTCGTGGCCGGGCAGCGGATAGCGGTAGGACGGCAGCACATCGAGTGCCGCCGTCACATCCCGAACGCTCTGTCCCTCGACAAGGCCGAGGCGCCCTTCCCCGAACCTGCAGACGCGCATACCGTGCCCTCAGAACTGATACTTGACGGCGAATTGCAGAATCCGCGGATCGTCGGCGCCGAGCTGCGTGGCGCGATCGGGGGTGCCGCCCGATGCGAGCGCGCCGGCGCCCTGCGGCAGGATGCGGCCGAAATTGCGGTTGCTCAGATCGATGACGGGGTTGCCCCAGCGGACGTTGTTGAGCACGTTGAACGCCTCGGCGCGCAGCTCGACCTGCTGGCCCGCGCCGACTCGAAACATGCGCGCGAGCACCATATCAACCCACCAGCGCGTCGGGCCGCGGAACTGGCCCCGCCGCGTGTTGCCGAAGGTCCCGAGCGCCGGCTGCTCGAACGCGGCCGGATTGAGCCAGTTGCCGGGCGTCTTGTCGCCATACGGGTTGTCGCGCACGAGATTGCCGCGCTGATTCGAGGTGGTGCCGTTCGTGACGCCGTTCAGCGCGCGGTCCTGACCCGTGCTGACCGTCAGCGGCGCACCCGAGATGGCGCGCAGAATGCCGCTCACCCGCCAGCCTTCCCCCAGCGCCGCCGCCAGGCCGTCACCGAGATCCGGCGTCTGGACACCGACCGTCATGTTGAGAACATGGCGCCGATCGGCGTCGCAGGCGCCGCGGTCGAAGTCGGGGTCCTCCGGCTTCGACCAGCCGGTGCCGATGTTCGGCAGATCCTGGGTCGGGTGCCCCTCGCACTTCGACAGCGTGTAGTTGGTATTGACGCTGACGCCGTCGGCCGAGCGCCGCTGGAAGGACAGCAGCACGCCGTTGTAGGTGCGCGTGCCGCTCGCG
>JACQZV010000148.1 GCA_016213695.1 Acidobacteriota bacterium
CGTGTATGTCTACGCGCGGACGGGCACGACGTGGGCGCAGCAGGCCTACGTCAAGAGCGCGACCACGGTGGCCGGCGATCTCCTGGGGTTTGCCGTGGCGCTCAACTTCGACGGCAACACGCTGGCCGCCACGGCGTTCGACGAAGACGGCTCGGGCCGGGGGATCAATCCGCCGTACGACAATCGCGCGATGAATGCCGGCGCGCTGTACGTCTTCACGCGCCAGAACGGCGCCTGGAGCCAGCAGGCGTACATCAAAGGCTCCAAGAGCGAAACGAGCGACGGGTTCGGGTTCGCCGCCGCCATCAGCGACGACGGCAACACCATCGCGCTCGGGGCCGGCGACGAGGCCTGTCTGACACCCGGCATCGATCCGCCCGGGTGCGCCGACGACGCGCCGCCCCTGCGCGGCGCGAACATCTGGGTCGGCTCGGCGTACGTCTTTGTCCGGAACGGCACGACGTGGGCGGAGCAGACGTTCATCAAGGCGCCCAACGCGCGGCCGTACAACTCGTTCGGCGTCAGACTCGACCTGAGCGGCGACGGCAACACGCTCGCCGTCTCCGCGTACCTCGAGGACAACGCCGGCGTGGGCGTCCGCCCGCCGATGGTGCAGCAGTTCCTCCTTCAGAACATTCTGAACGGGTGGCGGGAGCACCGGAACGAGGCCGAGGAATCGGGCGCGGTGTATTTCTACACGCGCAGCGGGACCGCGTGGACGGCTGGCGCGTACGTCAAGAGCTCCAACACGGACGCCGGCGACGAATTCGGAAGCTCGGTCGCGCTCAGCGGCGACGGCCATCTGCTGGTGGTCGGCGCGCACGGCGAGGACAGCGCCGCCCGCGGCGTCAACGGCAACCAGGCCGACAACTCGGTGGCCGATTCCGGCGCGGCGTACGTGTTCGCATATTAGGCGCAGCATGAACCGGCAGACGCGCGAACGACGCGTTCGCGACGCGATCGCGTGTGCACTCTTCGTCATCGGCGGCGGCCACGCATTCTCACAGGGATCGACTCGGCAGACGGAGGCGCCGGCGCTGCCGCTGAAACAGGTGGCCTACATCAAGGCGTCGAACGCCGAGGCGTACGACTACTTCGGGGACGGCGGCGGCAACCAGGGGCACAACGGCAACTCCATCGCCGTGAGCGGCGACGGCGGCACGATGGCGGTGGGCGCGCCGTACGAAAGCGGCGGGAGCCGCGGGATCAACGGCAACCAGACCGACAATGCCGCCTATGCCTCAGGCGCCGTCTACGTGTTCGCACGAAGGGACGGCGGCTGGCTGCAGCAGGCGTACATCAAGGCGTCAAACACCGATCAGAGCGACCACTTCGGCGCGGCGGTGGCCCTCAGCCGCGACGGCAACACGCTGGCGGTCGCGGCCCCGTGGGAATCGAGCGCCGCGACCGGCGTGAACGGCAATCAGAACGACAATTCGCTCCGGCAGGCGGGCGCCGTGTACATCTTCGCCCGCAGCGGACGCACCTGGACGCAGCAGGCCTTCCTCAAGGCGTCAAACACCGGCAGAGCCGGAGAGGGCGGCGCGCCGGGCGACGGCGACCAGTTCGGCTATTCGGTCGCGCTCAGCGGCGACGGCAACACGCTGGCGGCGGGGGCGATCTCCGAGGACAGCGCGGCGCAGGACGTCAACGGCAACCAGCAGGACGACTCGCAGCAGTCGGCCGGGGCGGTCTATGTGTTCACGCGCGCCGGCACCGCGTGGACGCAGCAGGCGTATTTCAAGGGCTCGCACCTGCAGGCGGGCGACATGCTCGGCTTCGCGGTGGCGCTCAGCTTCGACGGCAGCACGCTGGTCACCAGCGCGTTCGATGAGCGCGGATCGGGACGGACGATCAACGGCCCGCGCGACAACACGGCCGGCGGCGCGGGTGCGCTGTACGTCTTCGCGCGCAGGGCCGGCGCCTGGACGCAGGAGGCCTACATCAAAGGGTCGCGGACCGAAGCCACCGACCAGCTTGGCTATGCCGTGGCCATCAGCGACGACGGCAACACGGTCGCGGCGGGCGCGGGCGACGAGGATTGCCTGACGCCGGGCGTCAATCCGCCGGGGTGCGACAACGACTCGCCGCCGCGCGGCGCGGCCAACATCTGGGTGGGCGCGGCGTACGTCTTCGTGCGATCGGGCACCACCTGGACCGAGCAGGCCTTCATCAAGGCCAGCAACCCGCGCCCCTACAGCTCGTTCGGCGTCAGGCTCGCGCTCAGCGGCGACGGCAACACGCTTGCCGTGACCGCGTACCTCGAGGACAGCGCCGGCCAGGGCGTCCGGGCGCCGGAGCGGCAGCCGTTGCTCATCGTCGACCATCTCGATCCGTGGCGGGAGCACCGGAATCAGGCGGAAGAGTCGGGCGCGGCCTACGTCTACACCCGCACGGGCACGGCCTGGACGGCGCGGGCCTATGTGAAGGGCTCCAATACCGAGGCGGGCGACGAGTTCGGGAGCGCCGTGGCGCTCTCGGGCGACGGCCGGCTCATGGCCGTCGGCGCGCACAACGAGGACGGCGGGGCCAGGGGGACGGACGGCGGAAGCCAGGCCGACAATTCGGCCGAGGACTCCGGGGCCGTGTACGTGTTCGCGTATTAGTCGTTGGAGGACTCCATGGATCTGAATCGTCGAGTCATCGTGGCGGCGACTCTCTGCGTGTTCGGTGCGTACGCGTACGTCGGGCTCGACGCGCAGGGAGGCGGGCCGCGCTACAAGGTGGACGCCGACTGGCCGAAGCGGCCGCTGCCGAACCACTGGTTCATGGGCGGGGTCACCGGTCTCGACGTCGACAGCGGCGACAACATCTGGGTGCTCAACCGCCCCGCCGATCTGGACGAGACCGAGAACTACGCCGCGCTCACGCCGCCGACGGCCGAGTGCTGCGTGGCCGCGCCGACCATTGTCGCGTTCAATCCCGCCGGCGAGGTGATCGCGTCGTTCCGCGCGCCGCAGGGGCACGGGATGGTCGTCGACCGGCAGGGGTCCGTCTGGATCGGCTCCGACCGCGTGCGCAGGTACTCGCGCGACGGCACACCGACCGGCGAGATCGCCCGCGTGCCGGAGAACCAGCCGCCGGCCAAGGACGTCGACGGGGTGAAGGCGTTCCGCGCGAAGTATCCCGCGACCACGCCGCAGATCGTCGGCGGGCTCGAGGAGCTGCGCACCGACGACGACCGCCAGGAGATCTACGCGATCGACAACTACCTCGGCGGCCGGATTCTCGTCTACGACATGAACACGCTGCAGTTCAAGCGCGGCTGGGGCGCCTACGGCAAGCCGCTCGCCGAGATCGGCACCGGGCCTGGCGGCCGGTACGATCCGAAGGCGCCCGCGAAGGACTTTCTCGGCCACGTCACGCTGAACGTCTCGCGCGACGGCCTGGTCTATGCCGCGGATCGGCCGAGCAACCGGATCCAGGTCTTCACGCGCGAGGGCAGGTACGTGAAAGAATTCTTCGTCGCCCCATCAACGCTCGACCGCGGCGCGGCGGGCGGGGTCGCGTTCTCGGCCGACCGGCAGCAGCGGTATCTCTATATCTCGGACATCCAGAACAACACGATCTGGTTTCTCAACCGTGAAGATGGGACACTGCTGGGACGGCTCGGGAGCACCGGCAACTACGCCGGCCAGTTCCACGGCCTCCACATGATCGCGACCGATTCAAAAGGGAACATCTACACGGGTGAAGTGCAGGCCGGCGAGCGCGTGCAGAAATTCGTGCCGGTGAATTAGCTGTCACAAGCCACGGAGACACAGAGACACGGAGGTAGACTGTTCGTCTCCGTGTCTCCGTGGCCCGGATCAACTACCGACTACCAACAGGACCCTCATGCCCACTGATTTCATCGTTCACGACAAGGCCGACACGGTCGGCGTGGCCGTTGTGGAAGACATCCAGCCGAACAAGCGGCTCACCGGCTGGGTCATGGAGACCGACGAAACTATCACGATCACCGCGCTCGATGCCGTACCGCTCGGCCACAAGATCGCGCTCGGGGACATCCGGAACGGCGACACCGTCCTCAAGTACGGGTACGACGTCGGCCGGGCCGTCGCCGACATCCCGAAGGGCCGCCACGTGCACGTGCACAATCTCAAGACGAAAAGGTGGTGAGCGTGGGACGCTACGATTTCTTCGGGTACCGCCGCGAGAACGGCCGGGTCGGGATTCGCAATCACGTCGTCATCCTGCCGCTCGACGACCTGTCGAACGCGGCCTCGGAGGCGGTGGCCAACAATATCAAGGGGACGCTGGCGCTGCCTCACTCGTACGGCCGCCTGCAGTTCGGCGAGGATCTCGAGCTGTTCTTCCGCACGCTCATCGGCATCGGCTCCAACCCGAATGTCGCGGCGTGCGTCGTCATCGGCATCGAACCCCTGTGGACGGCCCATATCGTCGACGGCATCCGGCAGACGGGCAAGCCGGCGGCTGGATTCTCCATCGAGGAGAACGGCGACATCAGTACCATCGCCAGCGCGTCGCGCACGGCGCGCGAGTTCATGCAATGGGCGTCGGAGCGGCGGCGCGAAATGTGCACGATTGAGGACCTGTTCGTCTCCACCAAGTGCGGCGAGAGCGACACGACCTCGGGCCTCGCCTCCTGCCCCACGGTCGGCAACCTCATCGACAAGCTCGATCCGCTCGGCGTGACCACCTGCTTCGGCGAGACGTCGGAGCTGACCGGGGCCGAAGCGGTCTGCGCGAGCCGCGCGGCCACGCCGGAGGTCCGCGACAAGTTCATGCAGGCCTTCAACGCGTATCAGGAGGTCATCAACCGCCACAAGACGAGCGACCTGTCGGACTCGCAGCCGACCAAGGGCAACATCAAGGGCGGCCTGACGACGATCGAGGAGAAGGCGTTCGGCAACCTCCAGAAGATCGGGAGGAAGACGAAGTACATCGAGGTGCTGAAGCCGGCCGAGGCGCCCAACCGCGGGCCGGGGCTGTACTACATGGACACGTCCTCGGCCGCGGCGGAGTGCATCACCCTCCAGTCGGCCGCCGGCTTCGTGGTCCACCTCTTCCCCACCGGCCAGGGGAACGTCATCGGCAACCCGATCGAGCCGGTCATCAAGCTGACCGCGAACCCGCGCACCGCACGGGAGATGGCTGAGCACATCGACCTCGACGTCTCCGCCATCCTGCGGCGTGAGATGACACTCGACCAGGCCGGCGACCAACTGATCGAGGTGATGCTGCGTACCTGCAACGGCCGGCTCACCGCCGCGGAGGTCCTCGGCCACCGCGAATACGTCATGACCAAGCTCTACCGCAGCGCCTGACGCGGCGGTCGGGCCCGCCCCGGCGCTAGTCGAGCCGGGGATCAGGCTCGATCGCCAGCGCGTCCACGAGCTTGGTGTGGGCGGTCGTGAAGCTCATGGTCTCGATCATCTCGACGA
>JACQZV010000143.1 GCA_016213695.1 Acidobacteriota bacterium
CTCCGGCGACGAGCCGACAATCGCGCGTTCGCCCATCCGCAGGAAGTACATGTAGGGCGACGGGTTCACGTGGCGCAGCGCCCGGTACGCCATGAAGGGATCCGCATCGAAGCCGGTCTCGAACCGCTGCGACAGCACGACCTGGTAAATGTCGCCCGCCGCGATATGTTCCTTTGCGGTGCGCACCATCCGTTCGAACTCCTCGCGTTCGACGTTCGAACGGATCTCCACGGGCCGGCTCGCCGCCGCGGCGGGCGTCGACAGGGTCCGTTCGAGCTCGCGCTCGACGAAGTCGATCTTCGCGCGTGCGAACTGGTACAGCGACTCCAGGTCGTCGTCGCCGGTCATGCGCGCGTTTGCGATGATGAGAATCCGATGCCGCACGTGATCGAAGGCGAGCACCGTGTCGAACAGCATGAAGCCCGCCTCGTCCTCGAGCCCGGCGGCCGGCTGCAGTGGGACGCGCTCGAACCAGGCGGCCGCGTCGTAGCCGAGAGACCCGACGGCGCCGCCGGTGAAGCGCGGCAGGCCCGGGACGAACGGCGAATGGAGGCCGGCCATCAGGTCGCGGAGCGCGTCGATGAACGGCGCGTCCGAGTCGGTCGTCTCGCCCGCCCGGTCGACGATCGTCCTGCCGCCCCGCGACCGCAGAATGAGGAACGGGTCCTTCCCCAGGAACGAGTACCGTCCGACCTGCTCGCCGCCTTCCACCGATTCGAGCAGGAAGGCGTGCGGCGAGTGCTCCGCGATCTTGAGAAACGCCGACACGGGCGTCAGCAGGTCGGCCACGATTTCCTTGCAGACCGGCACAAATGTGCCGCGCTGGGCCAGTTCCTTGAATTCGTCGAAGGTTGTTACGCGCATACGGTCCATCACGCGCACGCCGAAGCGTGCGCTCTACTGTCTCGTCCAGTCCGCCAAGAGCCGCGCGGTCTCGTCTGCCGGGAGTCCGCCTTCCACGACCGCGGCAAAGCCGAGCGCCTCGGTAAACGTCCGGAGGTCGGCGGCGTCGGCGGCACGGAGCGGCACGCAGACCGCGTCGAGCCCGGCGGCGGCGAACGCGGCGTTGACGGTCTCGGGCAGGCGCGACTCCATCACGCCCGCGCCGGCCACGCCGTACAGCCTGGTCGCGGCGCCGACGTCGCGAAACCGAAACCGGCGCACCATGTCCGCCGCGGGCAGCTGCCCGGGCGCCACGCCGCGGCCGCCGTAGGTCCATCGGGATCCGAACCGCGACGCCAGAAGCCGCGTGGGCACGCCGGCTTCACCCATGCCGACCACAACGGCGTCGCCGCCGCGAGCGATGTCGATGAGCGGCAGCGTGTCCGACAGGCGCCCCGCCGTGATCGCGACCTTGACGACCGCCGCGCCGGCGCCGCGCATCTCGCGAACGCGGGTGCACAGATCACCGGGCACGCCGTCGAAGTCGTGCGACGACACGACGACGCGCGAGCCGTGCCCGCGGACCAGGTCGCCGAAGCCTGCCGCACCGCGCAGGGCGCGCCACTCGATGTCGACGTACTCCGCGCCGCGCGCCAGCGCCTCGGCGAGGATCCGGCGCCGGTCGTCCTCACCGCCGTCGAATCGCCCGCCTTCCCAGGCCGCCCGGCAGGTCACGATGACCGGCACGCGGCGACCCTCGAGTGCGCGCCTCACGTCGGGATCGGCCACGCCGTCCAGGCGCAACTCCACCAGATCGGCGGCTGCCGCGGCATCGCGCGCCGCGACGAGGTCGGCCATCGTGGCCCCGGTGACGGTTTCGCAGAGCAGCGAACGCTCCATAAATAAAAACGCCTCTTCAACCTGTCGGCTGAAGAGGCGTTTGGCTGGCTGAATTCGTATCCGTCTTAGACGCCGGCCGCCCCTTCAGTCGCAGTCCGATACCACCACCAGAAGCTGGCGGAGGCCGGCGGCACGAGGAAGGAAAACGTCTGAGGCATCACAGTGAAGACGGAGCGAAAACTGTACTCCGCCCTTTTCGCGCTGTCAACCGCCGCGCCCGGGCACCCTTGCAGTTTCAGCGCTTTACCCGTATCTTCAGCATGAGCCCCGCGCATGAAGACGAGACTCCTCATCGGTGCATTCGCCGCCGCGCTCTACGCCGCCGCCGGCCCGGCGGCCCAGAGCCGCACCTTTCCGGTCGACGAACTCAAGGCGGGCATGGTGGGCGTCGGCAAGACCGTCTTCGAGGGCGACCGGCTCGATGAGTTCAAGGTTCACATTCTGGGGGTGCTGCGCAACGTCATCGGTCCCCGGCGCAACCTGATTCTCGCCCGACTCGAAGGCGGTCCTCTGGCGACGACCGGGGTGATCGCCGGTATGAGCGGCAGCCCGGTGTACATCGACGGACGGCTCGTGGGCGCCGTGTCCTACTCGCTCGGCCAGTTCGCGAAGGAGCCGATTGCCGGCATCACGCCGATCGGGGAAATGACGGAGGCGGCGACGTTTGCCGGGCCGCGGCGCGCGGCCGCCCGCGTCGAGCTGGCGCTGCCGATTACTCCGGAGGGCCTGCGGGCCTCGCTGCGGCAGGCGTTCAGCTGGGCGCGGCCGTTCGCCGACAGCCCGGCCGACGTGCAGGTCTTCGGCGCAAGCGGCCTGAATGCCGGCATCGGCACGCTCCTGCGCCCGATCGCGACGCCGCTGACGCTCGGCGGCTTCGACGCGAGCGTCATCGATCCGGTGGCATCGGCGTTCAGCGACCAGGGGTTCGCGCCCGTGATGGCCGGGTCGGCGATCGCGATGCTCGCGCAGGACAGCGGCGGATCGGCGGCGGCCAGGCCGCTGCGCCCGGGCGACCCGGTGGGCGTGGCGCTGATGAGCGGCGACCTCGAGATCGGCGCGACCGGCACGGTGACCGACGTCGACGGCAGCCGGGTGTACGCGTTCGGCCACCCCTTCTACGGGCTCGGGCCGACACGGTTCCCGATGACGCGCGCCTACGTCCACGCGCTGCTGCCGAGCATGGCGAGCTCGATGAAGATCGCCAGCACGGGCGAGGTCATCGGGACGGTGCAGCAGGATCGCGCCACGACCATTGCGGGAACGCTGGGGGCCGGCCCCGCGCTCATCCCGGTGCGGATCAGCCTGGCGTCGGACCGCGGCACCAAGAAGACCTTCACCATCGCGATGGTGAACGACCAGCTCTTCACGCCGCTGCTGGCGTATCTCTCGATCGTGAACACCCTCACGTCGTACGAGCGCCAGAACGGCGCCGCCAGCTACGTGGTCCGCGGCACCGCCTCGGTGCGCAAGCACGGTGACGTGGCCTTCGAGGATCTCTTCACCGGCGACCAGTCCTCCATCGGCGCGGCCGCCTACGTCGTGGCGCCGATCAACGTGCTGCTGCGCAACGCCTTCGAGGACGTGGAACTGGAGCGGCTCGACCTCGAGATCGACGCGAGCGAGCAGCCTCGCAACGCCACGATCGACCGCGTCTGGATCGACGGCACGCGCGTAAAGCCGGGGACGCGGGTCGATCTGAAGGTGCTGTTGCGCACCTACCGCGGCGAAGAAATCACCCGCACCGTGCCCGTGGAGATTCCGCCGAGCGCCCGGGGCACGATCTCGGTCATGGTGACCGACGGTACCCGGCTGTCGCAGTGGGAGTCGCGCGAGCTGCAGGTCCAGCCACTCCAGACGCGCGACCTGCAGCAGATGCTCCGCGTGCTGAACAATGCGCGGAAGAACAACCGGCTCTACGTCCGGCTCCTCGGCCGCGACCAGGGCGCCGTCGTCAAGGGTGAATCGCTCTCGTCGCTGCCGCCGTCGGTCATGGCGGTGCTCGAGTCGGACCGCAACGGCGGCAGCTTCAGGCCGCTGCAGAACGCCGTGCTCGGCGAGTGGGAGATCGCGACCGATTACGCCATCAACGGATCGCGCACGCTGTCGCTGCCGATTGAGGATTAAGCCCTGAGCACGCTGTCCACGAGAACCGCCGGTACCCTGCTCGTCGTCTGCCTCACCGTGGCCGCCGGCCATGCCGCCCTCCCGACGTTCTGGCAGGTGTCGAACGAGGCCGAGTTCCTCCAGGGCGACGTGGAGAACCTCTCCATCGACGCCTACGGGCGGCTGACGCTCGGGCCGGCTGTTTCGCCGGTCTACGAGTCGAGCGCGCCGTTTCTCTGGACGCTGGTGAGCGCGCCCGACGGCGGCGTCTTCATCGGCAGCGGCAACGAGGGACAGGTGCTGCGCGTGGACGCGAACGGCAGCAGCCGCGTCTTCTTCGACGCCGAAGAGCTCGAGGTCCACGCGATCGCGCCCGCCCCGTCGGGCGGCATCTACGCCGCCACGTCTCCGGACGGCAAGATCTACCGGATCGACGCGTCCGGAGCCAGTGCCGTGTTCTTCGATCCCCCCGACCGCTACATCTGGAGTCTCGTTGTCGACGCGGCGGGCAACCTGTTCGCCGGGACCGGCGACAAGGGCCAGATCTACAAGATCACCCCGGACGGCCGGGGCGCCCCCTTCTACAACACCAAGGCGACGCACGTCATGACGCTCGCCTTCGATCGCGAGCGCCGGCTGCTGGCGGGCACCGAGTCGCCAGGCCGGGTCTTCCAGATTGACCCGGGGGGCAAGCCGTTCGTGCTGCTCGACTCGCCCTACAACGAAATCCGCGCGCTCCGCGTCGACGCCAGAGGCGACATCTACGCCGCTGCGGTGACCGGACGAGGCGCCCAGGCACCCGAGCGGCCGCCGGTCCAGGCGCCCGAGCCTCCGCCACAGCCGGTGGCGTCGGTCTCGACCGAAGTCGTGTCGATCACCATCGCGGCGGATGCCTCGTCGGCGGTGCAGACCGGCACCGCGGCGACTCCTCAGCCGTCGCCCCGCGGCACACAGGCGCTCGGTACCGGTGCGGTGTACCGCATCATGCCGGACGGCGTGTCGGATCTCGTGTGGCAGCTGCGCGAGGATGTGCCGTACGACATCGCATTCGAGAACGGGGGCAGCGTCCTCGTCGCCACGGGGAACGAAGGCAAGATCTACCGGCTGTCCGGCGACCCGATGCAGCCGACGCTCCTCACGCGCGCCACGGTGCAGCAGGTCACGGCGCTGCTGCCGGACCGGACGGGCCGCGTGCTCTTTGCCACCTCAAACCCTGGCAAAGTGCTCCGTTTGTCGGCCGAGCGCGCCGACCGCGGGACCTACCTGTCCGACGTGCGCGACGCGCAGTCGGTGGCGACCTGGGGCGCGATCAAGTGGCAGGCGGTCGCCTCGGGCGGCGCGCGGGTCGAGATCGCGACCCGCTCCGGCAACACCCGAACCGCCGACGAGACGTGGAGCGACTGGAGCGCCTCGTACACCGACCCGAATGGCAGCCCGATTGCGAGCCCACGCGCGCGATACCTGCAGTGGCGCGCGGTCCTGGCCGCCAGAAGCGATCAGGCCCCGGTGCTCACCTCGGTGACTGCCGCCTACCTGCCGCGGAACGCCCGCCCGCGGATCTCGTCGATCACGGTTCATCCGCCCGGCACGGTGTTCCAGCGGCCGTTCCCGACCGGCGAGCCCGAGATCGCCGGCTTCGAGGGCGACACGCCCGATCGACGCGCCGCCGCGCAGAATGCGGGCGCCACCACCACCACCGGAGGACCCGCACTGGGGCGCCGCGCGTACCAGAAGGGACTGCTCACTCTTGTCTGGCGTGCCGACGATGAGAACCGGGACGAGCTCGTCTACGACGTGCTGTACCGGCGCGAAGGCGAGACGGCCTGGAAGCCGCTCCGGCGGGCGCTCCGCGACGAGATTTTCGTGTGGGACACGACATCGGTCCCCAACGGCCGGTACGTCGCGCAGGTGGTCGCCTCCGACCTGCCGTCCAACGCGCCGGACACGGCGCTGGCCGGGTCGATGGAGAGCACCGCGTTCGAGATCGACAATCTGCCGCCCACCATCACCGTGACCGGCGTCCGGCGCGACGGGGCGCGCGTGGCGATCGCGTTCGACGTGCGCGACGCCGATTCGTCGGTGCAGAAAGTCGAATACTCGCTCGACGGCGACCGGTGGCAGGCGATCTATCCGAAGGACGGCATCGCCGATTCCCGGTCGGAGCAGTTCGACCTGACGCTGGAGGGTGAGTCGGCGGCTCGCGCGGTCATCATCCGGGCCACCGACGCGCTGAACAACGTTACGAGCGCGCGGGGCGAAGCGGCAGCCGCCCCCGCCCGCCGCTGAGCGGCTTGTCGAGCGGCTCGGGCGACAGCGATCCTCTCACCGTCGTGTGCGCCAGCAGCCAGACGACGTTCACGGCACCCTCGGCCGCCTGCGGCGGCGCCAGATGTGAATACCTGAGGGCATCGACCAGGGCGATCACTTCGTCGGACGGCTCGCGCGCGGACCGCAGCAGTTCGTAGGTCGCCACGCGTCCGCCGCGCGTCACCACCGACGACAGCAGGAACACCGCCTCGCCTTCGGGCACGACCGGGCGCAGCGGGACCGTGAGCGGCAGCGGCGGCGGCGGCGGCAGAGGGCGCGTCGAACCGCCGGCCGGCAGCCCCGACAGCAGCGCCGCCAGCGAATCGGGGCGCTCGGCGCGCACCACGCTGTGGACGGCCGCGGCGCCCCACACGCACGCCAGCAGCGCAAGCGTCCCGCCAAGCGCCGGCCACAGCAGCCGCATGTCGGCAAACGCCTCGCGACAGCGCACCGGCAGCGACTGGCCGTGTTCGGCGTCAATCCGCGCCACGACGCTCGACTGCATGGTGGCGAGCGCCAGCGCCTCGCCCGCGCCGACCGGCGCCGGCGCGGCACCGGCGCGCAGCACGGCACCGATCAGCCGCAGATCCTCCACCCGGGCGCGGCACGTGTCGCACCACCGGAGATGTGCCTCGAGCACGACCTGCTCGGACACCGGCAACTCGCCGTCGACCAACGGCTCGAGCATCACGCGGGCCGCCCCGCAGCCGAGGTACGGAATCATGCGCGCAGCCCCAGCAGTTCGGCGCGCAGCGCCTGGCGCGCGCGCGTCAGCCGCGACTTGACGGTGCCAACCGCGACGTCGAGCGAATACGCGATCTCGTCGTACCGGAGGCCGTCGACCTCGCGCAGGATCAGGGCCGTGCGCTGGTCGAACGACAGGCGACCCATCGCCTGCCAGATCTTCGCGGCGGTTTCCTTGCTGGCCAGGAGCCGGTCCGGCAGAACCTCCGTGCAGGATTCGAGGTCGCCGACCGTGTGGAGGTACTCCTCCAGCGAGACCTGATCGCTGCGATGGCGCCGCCGCCACCAGCGCTGGCGATTGCGCGCCTGGTTCACCACGATCCGGTAGATCCACGTGCGGAGGGCCGACTGGCCGCGAAAGCTCGACAGCGTGCGGAAGACACGCAGGAAGACCTCCTGCGACAGATCCAGCGCCTCGTCGCGGTCGCCCAGCAGGTTGTAGGCGAGGCCATAGACCATCCGCTGGTGGGCGGCCACGAGCTCCGCGCAGGCGGTGTCGTCGCCGCTCGCGCAGCGCGCGATCAGGGCCGCTTCACCGCTGCTGTCGACATCGGACCAGCTGATCGCGCCGGCGTTCTTCACTCGTTCTCCGAAAGCGGAAGTCTCCACGAGTCTACCACCTATGTAGACACCGGCGGCGACCGCCGGGTTCCCGCTCTGCTACGATCGTCATCACCGATGAAGCGCCTGCTTGTCGTGTCGATCGGCCTGGCGGCTCTGGTGGCCGGCATGGTCCTGGCGTGGTACAGCGTGCGCCAGCAGCGCGAGTTCCAGCGCCTCATCGCCGCCGGCGACGCGGCGCTCGCCCGCGACCAGACCTCCGATGCCGTCGAATCGTTCAGCGGCGCGCTGGCGCTCAGAGGCGATTCGATGCTCGCGTATCTGAAGCGCGGCGACACCTACCGCCGCCGCGGCGACCTGAACGCCGCGCTCCGCGACCTGCGCACCGCCGCCGCGCTCGACCCCTCGGCGCCGCGCCCGATCGAACTGCTCGGCGACGTCAACGCGGCCATGGGCCGGTGGGAGCGCGCCGCCGAGCACTACCGTGCGTTCACCCAGCTCGACGACCGCTCGTCGCGGGTGCTGTACAAGCTCGGCCTCGCCTCGTACCGCAACGGCCAGGCGGCGCGGGCGATCGAACCGCTCCAACAGGCCGTGGTGCTCGACGGCCGGCTCGTGGAAGCGCACTACCTGCTCGGCATGTGCCTGCGCGATCAGGGCGACGAGCAGGGCGCCCTGCGTGCGCTCGCACGGGCGGTGGAGATCAATGCGGCGTTCGCCGCCGCGCGGGAGGAACTGGCGGACATTCACATGCAGGCGGAACGCTGGCGGGCGGCGATCGAACAGCTCGAAGCACTCGCTGCGCTGGCACCGGAGCGAGCCGATCGCCTCATCGCCGTCGGCCTCGCGTACGCGCGCTCGGGCAGACCCGAAACGGCGATCCTGACCCTCGGCCGCGCCGCCGAGCGCTTTCCGGATCGCACCGACGTGTACATCGCGCTCGGCCGGGTCTGGCTCGCCGTCGCCGAGAGCCGCAACGACCGCGTCGCGCTCAGCAAGGCGGTCGAAGCCCTGCAGCCGCGCGCCACCGCACCCGGCGCGCCGCACGAGGCCCTGATGCTGTACGGACGTGCGATGTTCCTCGCCGGCGATCTCGCCCGGTCCGAGCGCACGCTCGTCGAAGCGACGGCGCGCCCGCCGGTTGACCCGATGACGTTCCGCTACCTGGCCGACGCCGCCGAGCGGCTCGGTCATCGCGCCGCGGCGCACGAGGCGCGCGTGCGGTACACGGCGCTCACGGGAGAAGCGGTACCAGGCACGTAGGCCGGGGCTCGACGCGCCACGGCGCCGGGCGCGGCAGACCCGGCCGACGTTACGTTCGCCGGCCGCGCATGGCCGGGTCGATCGCGTCCCGCAGGCCGTCACCCAGGAAGTTGAAGCCGAGCACGAGGGCGGCGATCGCCAGCCCGGGAAAAATCGTCAGATGCGGAGCGTCCAGCAGGTGCCCGCGTCCGTAATTCAGCATCGTCCCCCAGCTCGGCGTCGGCGGCTGCACGCCCAGTCCCAGAAAGCTGAGCGCCGCTTCAGCGAGAATCGCGCCGCCCATCCCGAGCGTCGCCTGGACGGTGACGGCGGGAAGCGTCGTCGGAATGATGTGCCGTACGAGGATACGCGGGGTCGACGCACCGAGAGCCCTGGCCGCCTGGACGAACTCCAGCTCGCGCGCGCGCAGCACCTGCCCCCGCACGAGGCGCGCGTAGCCCACCCATCCGATGAGCGTCAGCGCCAGGACGACGTTCGTCAGGCTCGGGCCGAGTACGGCGACCACCGCAATCGCCAGCAACAGCCCCGGGAACGCCAGCAGAATGTCGATCAGCCGGCTGATGCCCTCATCGATGCGGCCGCCGAAGTATCCGGCCACCGACCCGAGGGCAATCCCGACCGTGGATGACACGCTGACGACGACAAGGCCGACCATAAGCGAGATGCGCGCGCCGACGAGCACGCGCGTGAAGATGTCGCGCCCCAGTTCGTCCAGGCCGAACCAGTGCGCCCCGGTCGGACCGGCCAGACGGAGCGCCAGCTCCTGATCGGCCGGGTCGAACGGCGCCAGCCACGGGCCGACCACGGCCGCGAGCACCGCGACGAGCACGATGGCGCCGCCGACCTTACTCATACCGGATCCGTGGATCGAGCACGCCGTACACGAGATCGGTCAGGAGGTTCATGCCGACGTAGGTCACCGCGATGAACAGAATGCACCCTTGCACCAGCGGATAATCGCGAAAGCCGATCGACTGGATGAGCAGGCGGCCGATGCCCGGCCAGGCGAAGATCGTCTCGGTAATCACGGCGCCGGTCAGCACCGCGCCGAACTGCAGCCCGACGAGCGTGACGACCGGAATCAGGCTGTTGCGGAACGCGTGCCGCAGCACGGCGCGCGCGCGGGAGGCGCCGCGGGCGCGCGCCGCCTGCACGTAGGGCTCCCGGAGCTCCTCGAGCAGCGACGCGCGGGTCATGCGCGCGAGAATGGCCCCGAGCGCCGCGCCGAGCGAGATCGCCGGCAGCACCAGATGGGCCCACGTGCCGCGGCCCGACACCGGGAGCCACCCGAGCTCCACGGCGAACACGATGGCCAGCAGCGGCCCGAGCCAGAAATTCGGAATCGACACGCCCACCAGCGACAGCGTCGTCGCCGCATGATCGACGACGGTGCCGCGGCCCACGGCGGCGATGATCCCCAGCGGAAGGGCCGCGCCGATGGCGATGACCATGGCCGCGGCCGCCAACTCCATCGTGGCGGGGAGCCGATCGACCACCGCGGTCGCCACCGGCTCGTTCGTCCTGAGCGACGTTCCGAGGTCGCCGCGGACCGCACCGCCAAGAAAGCGGCCGTACTGTTCGAGGAGCGGGCGGTCCAGGCCGAGCCGTTCGCGCAGCGCCTGGACGTCCTCTTCGGCGGCCGTCTCGCCGAGCATCGCATGCGCCGGATCGCCCGGAATCAGATGGATCAGGGCGAAGACGAGCGTGGCGACCCCGACGAGGACCGGGATCGTCAGCGCCAGGCGCCGGACGAGAAACCGGAGCACGACCCCTTATTCATCAAGCGTAAAGACGTACAGCGCATTACCGCTCTGCGGATGGTGCACGTCGGGCACGATCGTGCGCGGTACCTGCCGCGGGCTGCCGCCGCCGAGCCCCGTCGTCACGGCGACGTACTGCTTGCCGTTGATGCTGAACGAGACCGGGAAGCCCTGCACCGAGGTGCCGAGGCGCGACTGCCAGAGCCTCCTGCCCGTGCGCACGTCGTACGCGTGAAAATAGCGATCGAGATCTCCCTCGAAGACGAGCCCGCCGCCGGTCGAGAGCGCCGCGGTGATGAACGGCGCCCGCTGCTCGACGCTCCACACCTCACGCAGTGTGTTCACATCGAACGCCGCCAGCTTCCCGACGTTGCCGTTCGAGCCCGGCATCTCGTAGAACTTCCGGTCGCCCGCCGTCCCGCCCGAGCCTTCCGTAAATTCCACTTTGCGCCCCGACAGCTCCATGCACGACTGCGCGAGCGGGATGATCAGCAGGCCGGCACCCGGGTGATAGCTCGTGGCGTGCCAGTTGTGTCCACCCTCCGTGCTGGGGCAGGCCTGCGACCACTCCCCGACCTGCGCGCTCATGATCGCCGGCCGGTACCGCGGCACGCCCGATTCGAGGTCGATGCGATCGAAGACGTTCTGGTAGACCGTCTCCCTGAACGACACGAACTCTCCGCTCGGTCGATCGAGCTTCCAGAGAATCCCGGGCTTGCCGATCGTGAAGACGAACTTCCGGCTGCCGACGTCGACGAGCACGCGCTCGTACACCTCGTCCAGGTCGAGCGACTCGCCCGGCGAGTGCTGGTAGAACCACGCGAGCGTCCCGGTGTCGGCCCGCAGCGCCACCGTTGAGCTCGTGTAGAGCGCGCGGTCCGTCGTCTTCATGTTGCGGCTCGCGGCCACCCACGGCTTCGCCTGCGCGACACCCCAGAACGTGAGGTCGAGATCGGGATCGTAGCTGCCCGTGATCCACGTCTCGCCGCCCTTGCGGAACTCATTCGGCCGATTGGCCCAGGTGTCGCCTCCCGGCTCGCCGCTCTGCGCGACGGTGTGGAACCGCCACACCTCGCGTCCGGTCTCGGCGTCGCGCGCGCTGATGAAACACCGGTCGGGCCCGAAGCGGTCGCACCCGGCCAGCCCCTGGAGCACCTTGCCCTTGATCACAATCGGACCGCTCGTCTCGGCGAACCCCTTGCTGCGATCGGCGACCACAACGTCCCACACCAGCTTGCCGGTGCGCGCGTCGAGCGC
>JACQZV010000144.1 GCA_016213695.1 Acidobacteriota bacterium
ACCCGCTCTCACCCGGCAGCACGACAATCACGTCAGGATGCACGCCGCGCGCGATGCGGCGGCACGCCTCGCACGCGCCGCAGGCGTCACCGTCGGCGGGCGCGAGGCAGTTGAGCCGTTCGGCCAGGGCGAGCGCGGCCCGCCGCTTGCCGACGCCCGCCGGCCCGGCCAGCAGCAGCGCCGGCGGCAGCGTGTCGTGCGCGACCGCGCGCGCCAGCAGCGCCAGCATGCGCGAATGGCCGACGACGTCGCGAAACGGCATGGGTCAGCATATCAAGCCGCCGGCTTGACGATCACGTGCGACTCGAGGACGAGCACGTCCATCTGCGTCTGCATGAAACAGCGGTACGCGTCCTCGGGCGTGCAGACGATCGGCTCGTCCTTCACGTTGAAGGAGGTATTGACGATCACCGGACAGCCGGTCAGCGCCTCGAACGCCTGGAGGATGTCGTAGTACAGCGGGTTGTCGGCACGCCGCACGGTCTGGATCCGGGCGGAGCCGTCGACGTGCGTGACCGCGGGAATCGTCGAGCGGGGCACCTGCAGGCGGTCGAGCCCGAACAGCCGCTCGGTCCCGGGCGGCACCGCCACGCGACGCCCGGACGCGACGCCGGCCACGAGCAGCATGTACGGGCTCTCGCCGTCGAGCTCGAACCAGTCCGCGACCCTCTCGCGCAGGACCGCCGGCGCGAACGGCCGGAACGACTCGCGAAACTTGATCGCGCGGTTGAGCCGCGACTGCATCGCCGGCGAGCGCGCGTCGGCGATGATCGAGCGGCAGCCGAGCGCGCGCGGCCCGACTTCCATGCGGCCCTGAAAGAGGCCGACGACCTTGCCGCCGGCCAGATACCGGGCCACCGCCGCCGGCAGGTCGGCGCGCGGCACGCGCGCCCCGGCAATCCCCTGCGTCCGCATCCACGCGGCAATCTCGTCGTCGGAGACGCTCGGCCCGAGCAGCGCCCCCTGCATCTGGTCCGCATACGGTGGCACGCCATGGTCCGGCTGAAGCCGGACACTACCTACGTCGTCTTGTACTGCGTCGTCTTGTACTGCGTCGTCTTGTACGTAGTGTCCGGCTTCAGCCGGACCTCTGGACACCCATGCGCCGCGCGTCTCCGCGCTCGTGCGCGGCTGCCCGAGATACCGGTGCCACAGCGCATACGCGACGCCCAGCGCGCCGCCGGCGTCGCCGGCGGCCGGCTGAATCCAGAGCTCGTCGACCGGCCCCTCGCGCAGCAGGCGCCCGTTGCTCACACAGTTCAGCGCCACGCCGCCGGCCAGGCACAACCGCGTCGACCCGGTCTCGCGATGCGCGGCGCGCGCCATCCGCAGCATGATCTCTTCGACCACCTGCTGCACGGACCGGGCCAGGTCCATCTCGCGCTGCGTCACGGGCGCGTCGGGCGCACGCCGGGGGCCCCCGAACAGACGCGCGAAACGCCCGCCGGTCATCGTCAAGCCGTGCGCGAACTCGAAGTATTCGAGGTTCAACCGGATGCTGCCGTCGTCGAAGATCTCCACGAGGTGGTCGCGGATCGCGTTGACATACGTCGGTTCGCCGTACGGGGCGAGCCCCATCACCTTGTACTCGCCCTCGTTGACCGTGAAGCCGGTGAAGTAGGTGAACGCCGAATACAGGAGCCCGACCGAGTGGGGGAACCGCATCTCGCGCAGCATGGTGATGCCGGCGCCGCACCCGTGCGCGATCGACGAGGTCGTCCACTCCCCGACGCCGTCGATCGTCAGGATGGCGGATTCCTCGAACGGTGAGGGATAGAACGCCGACGCGGCGTGCGATTCATGGTGATCGCCGAACAGAATCTTCTTTTCGGTGCCGAGCTCGCGCCGAATCTCGTCGGCCATCCAGAGCTTCCGGCCGAGCCAGAGCGGCATCGCCATGAGGTACGAGCGAAGACCTTTCGGCGCGGTGGCGAGATACGTTTCGAGCAGCCGATCGAACTTGACGAGCGGCTTCTCGTAGAAGCCGATGACATCGACGTCGTCGATGCGGATGCCGCCTTCGCGCAGGCAGTACGCGACCGCCTGTGACGGAAAGCGCTCGTCGTTTTTCCGCCGGGTGAAGCGCTCTTCCTGCGCCGCGGCGACAATCCGGCCGTCCCGCAGCAGGCAGGCCGCCGAGTCGTGGTAATAGGCCGAAATGCCGAGGACGCTCGACGCCATGCGAGGCGCGACTAGAACAGCGTGTAGATGAACGGCGCCACGGCGCTGGTCTGTGCGAAGACGAGCAGCAGCCCGAACAGCAGCAGCACCAGCACGATGGGCGCCAGCCAGTATTTCTTTTCCTGCCTCAGGAACTGCCAGAACTCGCGCAGCACGTCTGATTTCGCCATCGGTTCCTTCAGAAGAGGTGTTCGTAATGCGTGGGATCGCCGCGCCGCACGGGGTACGGCCCCCAGTTGCTGTGGCCCTTCCGGCCCGACAGCGGATTCCGGCCGCAGAGCCGCAGCGCCAGCCCCACGGGCGCCAGCACAGCGGCAAAGAACACCGTGAGAAGGATGCGCGAGTTGACCCATCCGAGCGCCTGCGCGAGGCGCCACCAGACACGGTTGGGGAGGCGCAGCCCGGCCGGCGCGGCGGCCGCGAAACCCACGAGCAGCGTCCCGCACACGAGCAGGACGGGGCCGGCCAGCGTGTGCCCACGCCACCATGCGAGTGCGGCCGCCGCCAGACAGACCCCACCCACGCTGACGCCAAAGGATCGCTCGGTTGGACGATCAGTCGCGCTCATGCCGCCGCTTCAATCATCCCCGCAGAGGAGGCCGGCTGCAAGGCAGGTCGTGAGATGATCGGATCCCATGTCTATCCGCCCGGTCAGACGCGTCAGCCAGTCGACGCCGACCCTCGAAGGCGCCGGGGTGCACCTGCGCCGCGCGTTCGGGTTCGGCACGACGAGCGACTTCGATCCGTTTCTCCTGCTCGATGATTTCCGCAACGACAACCCGGACGACTACCTGGCCGGCTTCCCGTGGCACCCGCATCGCGGCATCGAGACGATCACCTACGTGCTCGCCGGCAACGTCGAGCACGGCGACAGCCTCGGCAACCGCGGCAGCCTCGGCGCCGGCGACGTGCAATGGATGACCGCCGGCAGCGGCATCCTGCACCAGGAGATGCCCAAAGGCGACCTGCGCGGCCGCATGCACGGCTTTCAGCTCTGGGCCAACCTGCCGTCGTCGCTCAAGATGACCGCCCCGCGCTACCAGGACGTCCTGGCCGCCGACATCCCCGAGATTGTCGATGACGACGGGACGCGCGCGCGTGTGGTGTGCGGCAGCTTCTGGGGCAAGACGGGGCCCGTGGACGGCGTGGCCGCCGACCCGCGGTATCTCGATGTCTTCGTGCCGCCCGGCGTCCGGAAGCGGCTGGCCGTCGAGACCAGCCGGAATGCGTTCGCGTACGTCTTCGAAGGATCCGGCACGTTCCGCGACGCCTCGGAGCCGCGCGCGGTGCAGACCGATCGCGTGGGCCCGCAGGCCGCGGACGCGCCGGGAGGGCCGGACATCGGCGACCGGTCGCTCGTGCTGTTCGACCGCGGCGACGAAGTCGTCGTGCAGGCCGGCGGGCAGGGCGTCCGGTTCCTGCTCGTCTCGGGCGAGCCGCTCGAGGAACCGGTCGCGTGGCGCGGACCGATCGTCATGAACACCGACGACGAACTGCGGCAGGCCTACGCCGAGCTGCGCGCCGGCACGTTCATCAGATAGAGGGGCGCCGCGATTCACCGGCGCTGTTCGAGGAGCCCACCAAGCGCGCTGCCGAACCGCACGCGGTACGGCGCCGGATCTTCAAGGCGGCGGACGGCCTCGGGCAGCTCGGCGAGGGCAGCCCGATGCCGATCGCGCAGCCCGGCTGCCGCCGGCGACGGCGACACGCGCTTCCCGCCCGCCATCACCCGCGTCAGGAGCGGCCGGACACCGGGCAGCGCGATCGTCTCATCGGCCAGTTCGATGACGTCCTCGATCGCCATGCCTCCGTCGACGATGCGCCACACCTGCTTGCGGCCGGGACGGGTCTCTTTGCCGACCGAGCGCTTCATGATCGGCACGTCCGCTCCGTTGCGCTCGATTTCGACGAGCTTGTAGATGGCGCCGAGCGACGGCGCGTCGCTTGCGGTGCTGAGCGCCGCGCCGACGCCGAAGGCGTCGACCGGGGCGCCCGATCGCACGATCTCCTCGATCCGCCACTCGTCCAAATCGCCGCTCAGAATAATCTGCGTCCCGGCGAGCCCGCCCTCGTCCAGGATGGCCCGCACGCGGCGGCTGAGCGCGAGAAGGTTGCCGCTGTCGAGCCGCACGGCCTGCGGCCGGAGGCCGCTCGCCACAATCGACCGCGCGGCCGCGAGGGTGTCGTAGGTATCGAGCAGCAGCACGGCACGATCGCCGAACACCTCGGCGTAGGCGCGAAACGCGGTGATCTCGTCGGGGAACGACGTCACCCACGAGTGCGCCATCGTGCCCGACACCGGGATCCCGAACCGGCGGCCGGCTTCGACGCTGGAGGTGGCGGCGCATCCGGCCACGAATGCCGCCCGGGCCGCAAGCACGCCCGCCTCGATGCCGTGCGCGCGCCGCGCCCCGAATTCGACCACCGCGCGGCCGGCGGCCGCCCGGACGACCCGCGCCGCGCGGCTGGCCACCGAGGTCTCGAAGCCGACGTGCGCGAGGAGCGCGGTCTCGACCAGCTGCGCTTCCGGCAGCGGCGCCGTGACGCGCAGCAGCGGCGCGGGCGGAAAGACCGGCGTCCCCTCCTCGACCGCCCACACGTCGCCCGTGAAGCGGAAGTGTCTCAGGTAGTCGTCAAAGAAATCGCCGCGCACGCTCTGGAGGGCCGGGAGGCTGCGTGCGTGCTCGATATCGGCCTCGGAAAAGCGAAGCGCTTCCAGGTAGTCGAGCGCCTGTTCGAGCCCGGCCGCCACGAGAAACGAACGGTGGCGCGGCAGGTCGCGTACGTAGAGCTCGAAGCTCGCGCGCGGCGTGAGGCCCGCCGTGACATAGCCGGCCATCATCGTGAGCTCGTAGAGATCGGTGGACAAGGCGAGGCTGTTCATGGATCGTGTGTATTGTGCCTTCAGCGCTGCTGGTCGTGGACGTGCAGAAGGATTTCTGTCCGGGCGGCGCGCTCGCGGTGCCGGACGGCGACCGGGTCGTGCCGGCGCTCAACCGCTACATCGCCGACGCCGTCGCGAGCGGGTGGGCCGTCTACGCGTCGCGGGACTGGCACCCGCCCGTGACCGGGCACTTCCAGGCGTACGGCGGACAGTGGCCCGTCCACTGCGTCCAGGGTTCCGATGGGGCGCGGTTCCATCCGGATCTGCAACTGCCCCTGGCAGCGATCGTCATCAGCAAGGGACAGGCACCGGACAGGCCGGGCTACTCGGCCCTCGAAGGCGTCACGCCGGACGGGCGGCTGCTGCTCGACGACCTGCGCGACCGCGGGATCGACCACCTGTATATCGGGGGCCTCGCGACCGACTACTGCGTGCGGGCGTCGGTCGTCGATGCGCGGCGGGCGGGACTGCACGTGACGGTGCTCGGTGATGCCATCGCGGGTGTGGAGGTGAACCCGGGCGACTCGGCGCGCGCGCTGCAGGAAATGGCCGAAGCCGGGGCGCGGCTGCTTACGGGACCGGTCCGACCGTCGCCGGAATCCGCGGCAGCGAGGCGCGCGCCGGCTGATTGACGGTGAACGTGTCGGGGTCGGCGTCCGGCGCGCGGTTGCCGGGCGGCCGCTGGAAGACGATGGCCGCCGCCTGCCGATCGAACTCCGTCACATCACTCGTCACCGTGGCGGCCATGACCGAGGGCAGCAGGCTCACGTGGCCGTAGCCCAGCGCGTGGCCGAGTTCGTGCGCCACCACGGCCGACATCGGCGCTGCCGACGTTGGCGCGTCGGTGCATGTCTGCATGAACAATCGTGCGTTCGACGCCTCCAGGCTCACCGTGTCGTACAGGAAGAACGTATACCCGCGACACAGCGTGTCCAGGCCCCTGTAGCGGACAACCGTGATCGTGCCCGGTCTGTCCATCTCAATAGGCGTACCAGCCGCCGTGGTGGACCGTCCGATCGAGCTGAATGTGGGAAAGTTTCCGGCCGTCATCAACGGCAACGCACGCGTGAGGTGCGTGACCAGCTCGTTGATGGATGCTTCCGATAGCTGGTCTGCGGATGCCACGGGCGGGTACTGGGGTATCCCGGCGGCATCAATGCTCTGCGGATCAACCAGTGCCGTCTCGATGACGAGCGCGGGCGCCTGCATCCACCGCTTCGTGGCGCCATCGGGGTCCCCGAAGTGACGAACCATCTGGTCGAACGCCGCCATGTTGAACGTGTTTGGAATCAGCGACAGCGCCGCGCCCTGTCCTGGAAACGTCAGGCTGGTCTGGCGCGACACGACGCCCGGGCCCGCCGCGGTGGCTCGGTAGCGCCCGTCCGGCGCCTCCGACTCGAGCGTAAACTGCCCGGCCGCATCGGCGGCCGCGGCGCCGAGATCCTGGATGCTCACCGTCACGCCCGAGGCCGGCGCCCCGGTCAGCAGGTTCGTCACACGCCCGGTGAGCGCCCGCATCTCGAGAGGAGAAGAGACGGCGTCGCCAGTCGCGGATCCCGCGGCGGGTCCAGAGGCCAGGGACGAGCCGAAACCCGACACCGCACTCCCGGACGCCGATGACACGGCGCTCGGCGCGAGCGGACTGGCGCCGCAGGCGAACGTGAGCAGCGAGAGGGCACCGAGAAGCGTCGTCCGGCCGTGGGAGCGATGCATGGGGGTCCTGGATCCAGTCTACGCGATCAGAACATGCCGAGCTGCAGTTTGGCGGCGTCGGACATGCGGTCGCGGTCCCACGGCGGATCCCACACCACGTCCACCTTCGCCTCGGTCACACCGGGTACGCCGGCGGCGGCGTCCCTCACCTGCCCCGGCAGCACCTGCGCGGCCGGGCAGTTGGGCGCGGTCAGCGTCATGCGGATGCCGACGGCGCCCGCGGCGTCGACGGTCACGTCGTACACCAGGCCGAGGTCGTAGATGTTGACCGGAATCTCCGGGTCGAAGACCTTGGACAGCGCCTTGACGATCTCCGGCATGAGCGCCGCGCTCCGCTCCGGGTCGTTCGCAATCGCCGCCGTCTGCAGGGACCCGGTGGCGGCCGGCGGCGTCGGGGCCGGCAGCGGGATCACGGGGAGGTCCTTCATTCGGTCGACACGACCTCATCGCGCGCGTCCACGGCCGACTTGAACGTGTGCCACGCCAGGCTCGCGCACTTCACGCGCACCGGAAACTGGCGGACGCCGGCGAGCACCGTGAGCTTGCCGAGGTTGTCGATCGGCGTCTCGCCCGGCGCGGTGACCATCCGCTGGAAGCGGTCGAACAGCGCCTTCGCCTCGTCCACCGTCTTGCCCTTGACGCTCTCGGTCATGAGCGACGCCGACGCCTTCGAAATCGCGCAGCCCGATCCCTGGAAGCCCACGTCCCTGATGACGCCGTTCTCGACGGCGAGATACACGGTGATCCGGTCGCCGCAGAGCGGGTTGAAGCCTTCGGCTTTGCGGCCCTGTTCGAGCGCGCGAAAGTTCCTCGGCCGGCGGTTGTGGTCGAGGATGACTTCCTGGTAGAGGTCCTGCAGCTCAGTGTTCACGCGAATACCTCACGAACAGTGGCCAGCGCCGCCACCAGGGCATCGACGTCCTGGCGCGTGTTGTAGACGGCGAGCGAGGCACGCGCCGTGGCCGGCACGCCGAGACGCGCCATCAGCGGCTGGCAGCAGTGGTGCCCCGCGCGCACCGCCACGCCTTCACGATCGAGGATGGTGCCGACGTCGTGCGGATGGATGTCCCCGAGCACGAACGACAGCACCGAGGCCTTGGCGCGCGCCGTGCCGGTCAGCCGCATGCCGGGCACCTGCGCCAGCGCCGCCGTCGCGTAGGCCAGCAGGTCGTGCTCGTACGCGGCGATGCGGTCGAGCCCGAGCGCGGTCACGTAGTCGAGCGCCGCCGCAAGGCCGATCGCGCCCGCGATGTCCGGCGTGCCCGCCTCGAACTTGTACGGCAGGTCGGCGTACGTGGTGCGCTCGAAGGTGACGCGGCTGATCTGCCCGCCGCCCACCTGGTACACAGGCATCGACTCGAGCAGCGCCCGGCGGCCCCAGAGCACGCCGACGCCGGTCGGGCCGAAAATCTTGTGGCCCGAAAAGACGTAGAAGTCGCAGCCGAGCGCCGGCACGTCCACGGCCATGTGCGCCACCGCCTGTGCGCCATCGACCAGCACGGCGATGCCGCGCGCCTTCGCTCTCCTGACGATGTCGGCCACCGGGTTGACCGTGCCGAGTACGTTCGACACGTGCGCGACGGCTACAAGCCGCGTGCGGTCGCCGAGCAGCCGCTCGTACTCGTCGAGGCGCAACTCGCCTTCGTTGGTGATCGGGATGACGCGCAGCCGGGCGCCCTGCTCCTCGCACAGCCGCTGCCACGGCACGATGTTCGAGTGGTGCTCCATCTCCGAGACCACGATCTCGTCACCCCGCCCGACGTGCGCGCGACCCCAGGTACCGGCGACGAGGTTGATCCCCTCGGTCGTGCCGCGGACGAACACGATTTCATGCGCGTCGCCGGCGTGGATGAAGCGCCGGCAGGTCTCGCGCGCCGCCTCGTATGCATCGGTGGCGCGGGCGCTCAGCGAATGCACACCGCGGTGCACGTTGGAATTGTCCTCGACGTAATAGCGCTGCAGCGCGTCGAGCACCGCCTGCGGCTTCTGCGTGGTGGCGGCGTTGTCCAGATAGACGAGCGGTTTGCCGTGGATGCGCTGCCGCAGGATCGGGAAGTCCTGCTGGACGGCCGCCACGTTCAGGGTGTCCTGGCCTGGAAGAACCACTGCCATAGTGTTCGCTCCGGCGGGTCCGCTTCGCGGCACCCGCCCTTCGTACGACTACGCGGCCGCCGCAAGCGCCTGCGCGAGCTGCCGCTCGAGCACGGCTTCCACCCCGTGTCTTATCGGCACGAGCGGCATCCGGTGCAGCACGTCGCCGAGAAACGCGTGGATCAACATGTGCCGCGCCTCGGTGAGTCCGAGCCCGCGCGACCGCAGGTAGAACACCGCGTCCTCGTCGAGCTGCCCCACCGCCGCGCCGTGCGTGCACTTCACGTCGTTCGCGAAAATCTCGAGCTCCGGCTTCGAGTTGACCTGCGCGTCCTCCGACAGCAGCAGCGCCCGGTTCGTCTGCTTGGCGTCGGTCTTCTGCGCGTCGGGCCGGACGATGATCTTGCCGTTAAACACCCCGCGCGCGCGGTCGGCCAGGATGCCCTTGTAGATTTCGCGGCTGCCGCAATGCGGCATCGCGTGGTCGATCGTCGTGTGGTTGTCGACGAACCGCCGGCCGTCTGCCAGGTACAGGCCGTTCAGCGTGCACTCGACACCCTCACCGGCAAGCACCGCCAGCACGTCGTTGCGGACGAGCGCGCCGCCCAGGCTGATCGAGTGCGACGCGCAGTTCGCGCTGCGCCCGGCGTTCACACACATCGCGCCCACGTGGTAGGCGCCGCGGCTCTCGTGCTGCAGCCGGTAATGATCGAGGACGGCGTGGCTGCCGAGCACGGCCTCGGTGACGACGTTCGTGAAGTAGCGCGTGCCGGCCTGGCCCGCGTAGGTCTCCACGATCGAGGCCTGACTGTTGTCGCCGAGCACCACCAGCACGCGGGGGTGCGACATGGCCGGCCGCCCGTTGGCCGCACCGGTCGAAATGAACGCCACGTGGATCGGCTTGTCGAGCACGGCGTGCGCCGGGATCTGGATATACGCGCCGTCGGCGAACAACGCGGTATTCAGCGCGACGAAGGCGCGCCGGTCGAACGACGCCACCTGCGCCAGATGCCCCTCGACCCCGCTCGCGTGGCCCGCGATGTAGGCCGCCAGGCTGCCCACCTGCGCCCCTGCCGGCAGCGCCGGCACCGTCGAGAGCGCCGGCGCGTACTGACCGTTCACGAACACGAGCTCGGCGCTGAAGGCGTCCCCGAACCGGAACGGCAGGATGCCGGCATGCCGGGCGTCGGTGTCCGGCGCCGCAAGGGCGAACGCCTGGTCCGCAATCGGCGCCACGCTCGTAAACCGCCACTCCTCGTCGCGGGTTGTCGGGAACCCGAGCGCCATGAACCGGTCGAGCGCCTCGTCGCGCGTGCGCGCGAGGGCCGCCGGCTCGTCAGATGGCCGGCGGGCGCGCGCGGCCGCGTATTCGGTCGCGTACTGATCCAGCATCATGGCTTCCCGACCGGCTCTTCGAGCCACCCGTAGCCCTTGTCCTCGAGCTCGAGGGCGAGCGACTTGTCGCCCGACCGGACGATGCGTCCCTCGCTCAGCACGTGCACGACGTCGGGGACGATGTAGGTGAGCAGGCGCTGGTAGTGCGTGACCACGAGAAACGCCCGGTCGGCGCTGCGCATGGCGTTGACGCCGTCGGCAACAACCCGCAGCGCGTCGATGTCGAGACCGGAATCGGTCTCGTCAAGGACGGCCAGCCTCGGCTCGAGCACCGCCATCTGGAAAATCTCGTTGCGCTTCTTTTCACCGCCCGAGAACCCTTCGTTCACCGGCCGGTTCAGAAAGGCTTCGTCCATGTCGAGCTGCTTCATCCGTTCGCGGACGAGCGTCAGGAACTCCATGGCGTCGAGCTCCTCCTTGCCGCGATGCTTCCGCACGGTGTTGAGCGCCGTCTTCAGGAAGTAGGCATTGTTGACGCCCGGAATCTCGACCGGATACTGGAATGCCATGAACACGCCGACGCGCGCGCGCGTTTCCGGATCCATGGCGAGCAGGTCCTCGCCCTCGAAGGTCACCTCGCCGGCGGTGACCTCGTACTCCGGGTGGCCGGCGAGCACACGGGCGAGCGTGCTCTTGCCCGAGCCGTTCGGCCCCATGATGGCGTGCACCTCGCCGAAGCGGACCGAGAGGTCGATCCCCTTGAGGATGTCGCGGCCCGCCACGCGGGCGTGAAGGTTTCGGACTGTAAGCATTAGCCGACGCTTCCCTCCAAGCTGACGCTGAGCAGCTTCTGCGCTTCGACCGCGAACTCCATCGGGAGCTGGCGGAACACGTCCTTGCAGAAGCCGCTGACAATCATGTTCACCGCGTCCTCGGTCGAGATCCCGCGCTGCCGGCAGTAGAAGATCTGGTCTTCCCCGATCTTCGACGTCGATGCCTCGTGCTCGACCCTCGCGGTGCTGTTCTTGATCTCGAGAAACGGGAACGTGTGTGCGCCGCACCGGTCGCCGATGAGCAGCGAATCGCACTTCGAGTAGTTGTGCGCGCCCTTCGCCCCCTTGGCGATCTTCACGAGGCCGCGATACGTGTTCTGGCCGTGGCCCGCCGAGATCCCCTTCGACACGATCGTGCTCTTCGTGTTCTTCCCGAGATGGATCATCTTGGTGCCGGTGTCGGCCTGCTGCCAGTTGTTCGTCGTCGCCACCGAGTAGAACTCGCCGATCGAGTTGTCGCCCTGGAGGATGCAGCCCGGGTACTTCCAGGTGATCGCCGAGCCGGTCTCGACCTGCGTCCAGGTGATCTTCGAGTTCACGCCGGCGCACGCGCCGCGCTTGGTGACGAAGTTATAGATGCCGCCCTTCCCGTCCTTGTCGCCCGGATACCAGTTCTGCACGGTCGAGTACTTGATGGTCGCGTTGTCGAGCGCGACGAGCTCGACGACCGCCGCGTGCAGCTGGTTCTCGTCTCGCATCGGCGCCGTGCACCCCTCGAGGTAGCTGACGTACGCCCCCTCTTCGGCGACGATGAGCGTCCGCTCGAACTGCCCCGTCTCCTTGGCGTTGATGCGGAAGTAGGTGGAGAGCTCCATCGGACAGCGCACCCCCTTCGGGATGTACGCGAACGAGCCGTCGCTGAAGACCGCCGAATTCAGCGTCGCGAAGAAGTTGTCCGTGTAGGGCACCACGGTGCCGAGATACTTCCGCACCAGCTCCGGGTGATTGCGCACCGCGTCGGAGAAGGAGCAGAAGATGATGCCGAGCTCGCCCAGCTTCTCCTTGAACGTGGTGGCCACCGACACGCTGTCGAACACGGCATCGACCGCCACGCCGGAAAATCTCTTCTGCTCGTCGAGGGGGATGCCGAGCTTCTCGAACGTCCGCCGAATTTCCGGATCGACCTCGTCGAGGCTCGTGAGCGTCTTCTTCGGCTTCGGCGCCGCATAGTAAATGATGTTCTGGTAGTCGATCGGGCCGAACGTGACGTTGCCCCAGGTCGGCTCCTTCATCGCCAGCCACGTGCGGTACGCCTGCAGGCGCCACGTGAGCAGCCACTCGGGCTCGTTCTTCTTGGCCGAGATCATGCGGACGACGTCCTCGCTGAGGCCGCGCGGAATCACCTCCTGCTCGACGTCGGTGACGAAGCCGTGCTGGTACTCGCGTCCGGCGAGCTCTTCGATGGTGTCGGTCGAGGTACTCATACGCTGAATGACACTCCACATCCGCAGGTGCTCGTGGCCTGCGGGTTCTCCAGCAGAAATCCCTTGCTCAGCAGGCTCGTGTCGTAATCGAGCACGGTGCCGTCCAGGATCCGAAGGCTTTTCGGATCGACGAACACCGTTGCCCCGTCGGCCGCTTCAAACACCGCGTCGTCCTGGCGCGGGGCCGCCTCCCAGCCGAACACATACTCGAACCCGGAGCAGCCGCCGGACTTGACGCCCAGACGGAGCCCGCGCTCGCCGCGCGACCGCTTGGCGAGCATCTTGTGAATCTGCTTCGCGGCGTTGTCCGTGATCTGAATCATGTCGCCTCCGCTCGCGCGACGCTCACCGCCACCGGCACGCGGCCGTCGCCGCCGTCGCCCATCTCCGCCAGCGTGGTCGTCTGCAGCACGGTGAGGATGCGATCCTTCACCTTCCACAGCGGGTCGCGGACGGTGCACGAGCCGTACTGGTCGCACTGGTCGTCATCGCGGCCGCACGCCGTAATGGCCAGCGGGCCGTCGATCGCCTCGACAATGTCGGCCAGCGAGATCGTCGCGGCGGGCCGGGCGAGCTGGTAGCCGCCGTGCGCCCCTTTCTGGGCCGCCACGAACCCGAGCCGCGCCAGATGCTGAAGCACTTTGGCGAGCAACTCGACCGGGATGTCGTACTTCTCTGCGATCGCGCGGGCGCTCGCGACGCCCGACGGCGCCTCGTTCGCCAGGTACTGCAGCGCCAGAAGTCCGTAATCGGTCTTTTTTGAAAGCCTCAGCATGGTCGATAACTCCGACCCAATTGGTCCTATATTAGATCGATTCGACTTTGTGCCGCTATATGCCTTTGTTTACAGCTACTTACACGTCTGCAGATCGAATATCAGCCTGAAGGCGGACGCTGCCCTTCTCTTCGCTGCACGCCTGTCGCGCGCGGTGCCCAGATCGAGCCGGACTGGCCCAAGCCGCGCGCGAAATCTCCCGAACAGCGCGCGGAAACCCGCGGCCGCGGCGTCGCACACCGACGCCGGCCCCATCGACCAGCGAGGCAGTTGCAGACGGCGTTGCGTGGCACGTTCGATGCTCAGCCAATTCGGTGGCGCGCGCTGCGCCGCACAAAGGGAGAAGGCCGATGACTGAGGCAATTGCGCGCATCCTCGTGCCGGTGGACTTCAGCCCGCACTCGGACCGGGCGCTGCGGTACGCCACACGGCTTGCGGCGTGGCTCGGCGCCTCTATGGCGCTGGTGCACGTGGTCGACAATCCGTTCGCGTCGGGCGCCTGGACCTCCGAGGTCTACGTGCCCAACCTGTCGCAGATGCTCGACGACCTGATTGGCGACGCCACCCGAAGGCTGACCGAGTTGATGCCCGTCGTGTCCGACCACGGCGTCAAGGTCGACGTGAAAGTGCTGACCGGCCAGCCGGCGTACACCATCATCGAGCATGCCCACTCGGGCCAGTTCGATCTCATCGTGATGGGCACGCATGGGCGCACCGGGTTCTCGCACGTCCTCATGGGAAGCGTCGCCGAGCAGGTCGTCCGCCGGGCGCCGTGCCCCGTGCTGACGGTCAGGGACATCGTGCCGCGCTTCGAAGAGGAGTGGCAGACGGCCAGCCACCACAAGACGGCCGCCTGAGTACGCAGGCCGGGTTCCGCGTAAGCCGTACGTAGGCCGGGTCCCGCCGCGGGCGTGATCCAACCGCGGCGGACCCGGCAACGTCAATCAATCGCGAAGCAATAGATCAACCCGGCGCCGCCGGTGCTCACCAGATCCGGCTGGCTGCACCCGCGCGAGGCGTGCGCCGAATTCCACGAGCTCGCCGCCGCGCCCTGGCCGCGGCGGTCGTGATGACCCACTTGGGCGCGGCCGGCACCGCTCGACGTCCAGTTCGCGCAGGTGAGGTCCTCACCGGACGCGAAGGAGGTCCCATCCGGCCGCGATCCGGTGAGGATGTCGTGCATGTTGGGCGTGTCGCCGACGCCGTTGACCGGGTCGAGCTTCTCGGTGACGGCCAGTTCCTTCGCGAACGTGTTGTCGCGGTGCAGCTCGTCAACGTTGGCCGCCACGAGCGTGCCTTCGGCGTTGTACCAGGGTCCCTTTCCGATGCGGTCCCGCGCGTTCATGGCGGGCTGGTTTCCCATCGCCACCGTGCTCAGGTAGGCGCGCCAGGTGTGGTCGCCCGAGCCTTCGGCCGTGGCGAGCGCCTGGCAGTGGGCGTCGGCCCCGGTCAACCCGCCGAGATCGCCGCCGCGGCCCGGTCCCCGGCTGGCGACGAAGAAGGTGGTGACGGACTTCTTGCCGCCCATCTCGCGGGATGGCGGAGCACCCTGCCCCCCTAACCCTGCCAGGGCGACCCACACGGCCACGACATGCATGAATATCCGCATCTTCATTTCATCTTCGCCAGCAGGCTGCGGGCCTGGTCCTTGAACTCCAGGTCTTCCGGCGTCCACTCGGGGTCGAGCGGCGCGTCGAGCACTTTCTGCAGCTCCACCCGCGCCTCGGCCCGGCGATCCATATCAAGAAATGTCTCCGCGAGGAAATAGTGCGACGCGGTGCTGGCAGCGTTGTAGGCGAGCGACCGCTGGAGGTGCTCCACCGACCGCTGATTGCTGCCCCCGAAGAGCCGGGGCACTTTGAAATACCAGCGGCCGAGCGCCCGGTCGGCCGAGCCCTGCTGGTAGGCGGGATCGATTCGCAGCACCGTCTCGAGCGCATCCCTGATCGCCCCGCGGTACTTGAGGCCCTGCCGCAGGCCGAACGACTCGGCCAGCGCGCCCATGCCGGCGGCCATCCAGAAGTAGCCTTCCGGCCGTGTCGGCTGGAGCATCGAGGCGCGCCG
>JACQZV010000145.1 GCA_016213695.1 Acidobacteriota bacterium
GATTCGACGGAGGCTACGGCCTGAGTTCGCTCTCCAGCTGCTTCAGCTTCTGGCGCTCGCCCATGGCGATGAGGACGTCGCCCGTCTCGAGGCGCAGGTCGGCCTGCGGGTTGAACTGCATGACCCCGTCAAGCCGCTGGACCGCCACCACGATCACGCCGTAGCGCCGGCCGAGGTGCGCCTCGCCCAGCGTGGTGAACGACAGAAAGCTCCCGGCGGCGATCGGGAGCTGCTCGATTTCGAGATCGAGCTCCGACTTCCTGAACGCGGACGCCACGTCGAGAAAGCTGACCACGTGCGGCCGCAGCAGCGAGTGCGCCAGCCGATGGCCGATGAACGCGTAGGGCGTCAGCACCGTGGTGGCGCCCGCGCGCCGGAGCTTTTCCTCCGCCTGCTCGTCGCTGGCGCGCGCGGCGATGTGCAGCGCCGGGTTGAGCACCTTGGCCGACAGGGCGACGTACACGTTTTCGGCGTCGCTGCTGATCGCGGTGACCAGCCCCGCGGCCGTGTCGATGCGCGCCTGCCGGAGCGTCTCGTCCTTCGACGCGTCGGCCGTCAGCGTGACGATGCCGAGCGTCTCGCCCCATCGCGCCCGGTCGGGATCGTTGTCGATGAGCACCACCCGGGCGTGCCCCCGCATCAGCTCGAGCACGACGCTGCGGCCCACGCGCCCCGCGCCGCACACAATGTAATGTCCCGACATCTCTTTGAGCATGCGCGTTCTCCGTCGGCGGCCGAAGTAGTCTCCCAGTTCGAGGCGCAGCAGCGTGTCACCCAGGATGGCGAACGAGACAAAGACCGTGGTGACGCCGATGAGCATCAGGAACGACGCGAACACCCGGCCGTTGAACGTGAGCGGATACACCTCGCCGTAGCCGACCGTCGTCAGCGTGATGAGGGCCATGTAGAAGGCGTCGAAGACCGGCCAGCCTTCGATGAGGCGGAACCCGAGCGTCCCGATGACGGTGGCCGAGACCAGCAGGGCCGCGACGAGCAGGCACCGACGGGTGAGCGTGTTCACGCTGAGATGCGCCTCCGGCGACCGCACGTCCCTCCCCGCGGCGCCGATCATACCGGACCGCGGTTCGGTGTCCACAGCAATATCACTCACGCGGCGGATGCGCCGGGGTCCGGGGCTCCGGGGGCGTATAATCGGCCGCGCCGGAGGTGCTCGTGATCAGACTGGTCACCGCGGCGGTGACGGCGTTGCTGGGGTCCGCCCTTGTCGTGGTCGCCACGGCTCAGACGCCGGGTGGCACGCCGGGTGGCACGCCCGGTGGCGCGCGCGGGGCCGGTCCGGCTGCCTGGGCCGGCGATCTCTCGCCCATTGCGGCCTCCGACTGGAGCGCCGACCGCGCCGCGCACCTCGTCGAGCGCGCCGGCTTCGGCGGCACGCCCGAGGAGATCGAGCGGCTCGCCGCGATGACTCCGGCGCGCGCCGTCGAGACGCTCGTCGAGTACGAATCGATCGACGACCGCGGCCTGCCGTCTTTTGACGAGTCCGGCATCTGGGATCCCGGCATGGATCCGTTTCCGCCAAGCCGTGCCGAGGCCGTGCGGATCGCGCGCGAGCGCGGCGAAGGGCTCGGCGAGACGCTCCTGCCCGAAGGCACGCAGCGTCGCCTCCAGCCCGTCGTCGACAAGTTCTTCTACAGCCTGACCGCCAACAACATCGAGACGCAGCGGCTCGGCCTCTGGTGGGCCAACCGGATGCTGACGACGACGCGCCCGCTCGAGGAGAAGCTGACGTTCTTCTGGCACGGCCACTTCGCGACCGGCCAGAACAAGGTGCGCGACTACCGGATGATGCTGTGGCAGAACCGGATGTTCCGCCGCCACGCATCGGGCAACTTCCGCGATCTGCTCGTCGGCGTGCTGAAGGATCCGGCGATGCTCGTCTATCTCGACAACGGCGAGAACGTCAAGGAGCACCCGAACGAGAACTTCGCCCGCGAGCTGCTCGAGCTGTTCACGATGGGCGTGGGCCACTACGCCGAGCGCGACATCCGCGAGGGCGCCCGCGCCTTCACCGGGTGGACCAACGACGTGCTCGAGTTCAGGGTCGATAGGGACCGGCACGACACCGGCACGAAGACGTTTCTCGGCCGCACCGGCGCCTTCGACGGCGAGGAGATCATCGACATCATCCTCGCGCAGCCGGCGACCGCCGAGTTCGTGGCCGGCAAGGTGTATCGGTTCTTCGCGCGGGACGATGTGGCGGACGCGGTGCGGCGCGATCTCGGGCGAACGTTCCGCGAGAGTGGGTACCGCATGAAGCCGCTGCTCACGCGGATCTTCCTGTCGAAGGACTTCTACAGCGCCCCCTCGTACGCCACGCAGATCAAGAGTCCGGTCCACCTGCTCGTATCGACGTACCGGAAGCTGGGCCTGCGCGAGGTGCCGACGATCCCCGACTTCGGCCGCGCCACGGCCGGCCTGGGCCAGCTGCTCTTCGAGCCGCCGAACGTGGCCGGCTGGGCGGGCGGGCGCACGTGGATCACGCCGTCCACGCTCCTGCAGCGCGGCAACCTGTTCCGCGACGTGCTGTTTCCCGACGTGAAGACCTTCCGCCCGCCCGATCGATCGATGTCGCCGACCGACGAGCGTGTGGGACAGCGGCTGGCGCAGGGAATGGGCATCACGGAGGCGACGCGCGAGGGGGACGCCGAGTCGAACATGATGGTCGAGCGCGACGAGGACTACAACACGCGCTACGGCGGGTACGCCGGGAACCTGCTGGCGTTCAAACGGACGAAGCTGATTCCCCGGCGCACGGCCGCCGTCGACCTCACGGCGATGATCGCCGCGGCGCGCGCCGACACGGCCGACAAGGTCGTCGATCACTTCATCCGCCGCTTCCTGCGCGTCCCGCTGGCGGCCGAGGACCGGACGGCTCTGGTCGCCTTCCTCCGCGGGAAACTCGGGACGTCGGCCGTGCGGCCGGGCGAGACGCTCGAAGGGGCGCTGCGGGAGCTGCTGTATCTCGTGCTCAGTGCGCCGGAGTATCAACTGGGGTAGCGGAAACGCGTGGGAAAAGGACGTGCATGATGATCCCGCGATGTTCGTGCTCGCGTCGCGATTTTCTTCTGAGGGGCCTGTACGGCATCGGCGTGGGCGCCGGGCTGCCGGTCATCCTCGAGCGGACGTCCGCCACGCTGGCCGCGCAGGCCCTGGCCGGCACGAGCCTCGAGACGCACCCGAACCGGATTCTCGTCGTCATCGAGCTGGGCGGCGGCAATGACGGCCTGAACACCGTCGTGCCCTTCGGCGACGCGGCGTACTATCGCGCGAGGCCGACGCTCGCCGTCCGCGAGCGGGACGTCATCAGAGTGGCTGACGGCGTCGGCTTTCACCCGTCGATGGTCGGCTTCGAGCGGCTGTACAAGGACGGCCTGCTGGCGGTGGTGCACGGCTGCGGCTACGACCATCCGAGCCTGTCGCACTTTTCGTCGATGAGCTACTGGCACACAGGCGTCCCGAACGGCGGCGAGCCGCTCGGATGGCTGGGCCGGCTTGCCGACGGGGCCTACCGCCCCGACGCCCGCAACGTCATCGTCAACCTCGGGCCGTCGCAGTCGCTCGCCGTGCGCGGCCGGACGCACTCGCCGCTCGTGTTCGACGACCCCGAGCGGTTCCGGCGCGAGGGGACCGACGAGGAGAAGCGCGTGATCGCCGGAATGAGCCGCGCGCGACCGACGACCAATGCGACGCTCGAGTTCCTGTCAAGGACGGCGCAGAACGCGGCCGCGAGCGCCGACGTCGTGCGCGAGGCGTCCGCCGCGTATCGCACGCCGGTCGATTACGGCACCGGCGGCGGACTCGCCGCCAACCTCCAGCGCGTGGCGGGGCTCATCGCGGCCAAGATGCCGACCCGCCTCTATTACGTGACCTACGCGGGCAACGCCTTCGACACGCACGTGCACCAGGCCGATCTCCACAGCCGGCTGCTCATGTACACGGCCGACGCCGTGCGCGGCTTCATGGAGGACATGGCACGCCTCGGACGTGCGGACGAGGTGGCCGTGATGATGTTCACCGAGTTCGGGCGGCGCGTGGAGGAAAACGGGAGCCTGGGCACCGACCACGGCACCGCGACGCCGATGTTCCTGGTCGGGCGCGGCGTCACGGGCGGCTTCTACGCGCGGCACCCGAGCCTCACCGATCTCGATGATGGCAACCTGAAAATGGCGACCGACTTCAGGCGTGTCTACGCCACGGCGATCGAGGAATGGCTGGGCTGTTCCGACACGCCGTCGATTCTGAAAGGCCGGTTCGAGCCGCTGGGCGTGTTCGCCTGAGCGGCCGGCCGGTGAGAGCCGGGTTCTCGTCAAAGGGGGGTGTGCGATGAGCGTCAGCAAGCTTCTTCTGTGTACGGCCCTGGTGTGCGCCGCGGTCCTGGCGGGGCACGCGCAGGAGGGGGCCACGCCGGCGTCGCCGGTGCGCACGCTCCGGCCGGTGAAGAATTTCGTCACGGTGACCGACCGGACGATCGGCACACCGAAGGCCGAGGACTGGGTGTTCTACCGCGGCAACTATCAGGCGTGGGGCTGGAGCGCGCTCGAGCGGATCAACAAGGGCAACGTGCGCAACCTGCAGCTCGTCTGGTCGCGCGCCATGGAGCCGGGCACCAACCAGGCCACGCCGCTCGTCTACAACGGCGTGATGTACGTGGGCCATCCGGGCGACGTGTTCCAGGCGATCGACGCGACTGCCGGCGAACTGATGTGGGAGTACCGGCATCCGCTGCCGCCGGTGGGTTCGATGCGCAACGGGCTCGGGCAGCGCAAGCGCGCCATCGCCCTCTACGGCGAGAACGTCTACACCGTGACCTGGGACAACCACGTGCTCGCGCTCGACGCGCGCACCGGCGCGAAAGTGTGGGAGACCGATCGCGGCGGCGACCTGAACGTGAGCAACTCGAGCGGTCCGATCGTCGCCAACGGCGTCGTCATCGCCGGCAGCACGTGCCAGTACGCCGGCTTCGGCTGCTACGTCACCGGTCACGACGCGCGGACCGGCAAGGAGCTCTGGCGCAACACGATGATTCCGCGTCCCGGCGAACCGGGCGACGAGACGTGGGCCGGCTCCCCGTACGAGACCCGGTGGATGACCGGCGTGTGGGGCCACCTCACATACGACCCCGAGCTCGATCTCGTCTACTACGGATCGAGCGGCGTCGGGCCGGCGTCCGAGGCGCAGCGGAAGATGCCGGGCGCCACGATGGCCGGCACCGACACCCGCTTCGCGGTGCGGCCGAAGACCGGCGAGGTCGTCTGGAAGCACCAGGTGCTGCCGCGCGACAACTGGGATCAGGAGTGCACGTTCGAGATGATGACGATGACGACCCCGGTGAATCCGGATCCGTCCGTCATGCTGTCGGTCAACCCCGCCGCGCGGGGCAGGACGCGCAAGACGCTCACGGGTGTGCCGTGCAAGACCGGCATCGCCTGGAGCTTCGACGCGGCGACGGGCGAGTTTCTCTGGGCCCGGGCGACCACCGAGCAGAACCTCGTCAAGACCATCGACAGCAAGGGGTTCGTCACGGTCAACGAGGACGCGGTGCTCAAGGAGATCGGCAAGACCTACCACGTCTGTCCGACCTATAACGGCGGCCGCGACTGGCCGTACGGCGCCTACAACCCGCGATCGAACGTGATGTACGTGCAGCTGGCGAACGTCTGCATCGACACGACCGCGCGCGCCGATCGCGGGCCGCAGCCGCAGTTCGTCTACAACACGACCAACGTCGGAAAGTTCTCCGCCGGCAAGGACAAGGTGGGGCGCATCGACGCGATTTCGGTCGAGACCGGCCGCACGCTGTGGAGCTGGGAGACGCGCGTCTCCAACTACGCGCCGATCCTGGCGACGGCCGGCGGACTGGTGTTCAACGGCTCGATGGATCGGTACCTGCGAGCGCTCGACGCCGACAAGGGGACGGTCCTCTGGCAAACGCGTCTCCCCTCGCAGGTGGTCGGCTCGCCGATCTCGTTCGCGGTCAACGGCCGTCAGTACATCGCCGTCACCGCCGGCGGAGGTCCGATCGCGGCGACCCAGCTCCAACCGACTCCCGACGCCGACACGGGCAGCGGCGCCAACGCGGTCTACGTGTTCGCGCTGCCGCAGTGAGGGCCCGGCGGAGGATCTGGCGGACGGGGAAGAATCAGCACGTCCGCCGGATCCTGCGCGCCGATCGTGCCGCGCAGCGGGATCCCCTGGGGAAATTGCCGGGTCCGTGCCGCCTGCGGCCTGGCACGTGGTGTGCGTTGAGTTGTGGCGGCTCGACTTGGAGCCCCCATGGCAAAGACGCTCTTCATCCTGAACGACCCCCCGTATGGCACCGAGCGGAGCTACAACGCGCTGCGGCTTGCCGGCGCGCTCTCGACGCGCGAGGGCGAACAGGTCAAGGTGTTTCTCATCGGGGATGCCGCCGGCTGCGCCAAGGGCGGGCAGAAGGTGCCGCAGGGGTACTACAACCTCGAGGTGATGCTGCGCAGCGTCGTCAGGCACGGCGGCGACATCGGCGTCTGCGGAACGTGCATGGATGCGCGGGGCATGGCCGATGCCGAGCTGTGCGACGCGGCCCGTCGCAGTTCGCTCGACCAGCTCACCGAGTGGACCCGGTGGGCGGACAAAGTGCTGGTCTTCTGAATGCCGGATCCGGGAGGCGCCTGTGCCTGATGCGCGGACGGTGATCGTGCTTGGCGGTGGCGTGGGCGGCGTCATCGCGGCCCGCGAACTCCGGCGCGGCCTGCCACGGCCGCATCACGTCGTCCTCGTCGATCGCGAGCGGCTGCACCTGTTCGCGCCGTCGCTGCTCTGGCTCATGGTCGGCCGGCGTGAGGCCGCCGCCATTCAACGACCGCTCGCGCGGCTCGAGCGGAAGGGGATCGACGTCCGGATCGGCGAAGTGGAGCGCATCGACCCCGTGGCGCGACGTGTGACGCTGGCGGGAGGCAAGACGCTCGATGCCGGGTATCTCGTCGTGTCGCTCGGCGCCGAGCTGGACACCGCTGCGATTCCCGGACTGAGCCAGGCCGGCCACAATTTCTACACGCTGCCGGGCGCAGAGGCATTCCGGGACGCGCTCGCCACCCTGCGCGCCGGCCGCATCGTCGTGATGACGGCCGCGCCCGCGTACAAGTGCCCTGCCGCGCCGTACGAAGCGGCCATGCTCGTCGACGCGTTCTGTCGAAAGCGTGGCCATCGCGACGCCGTGCAGATTGACGTGTATGCTGCCGAGCCGGCGCCGATGGGCGTGGCCGGGCCCGAAGTGTCGGGCGCAGTGAAGCGGCTGCTCGCGGACAAGGGTATTGCGTACCACCCCGAGCACCAGGTGACGGCCGCCGACGCGACAACGAGGCGGCTCTCGTTCGCCAACGGCGCGGTCGCCGAGTTCGATCTGCTCGCGTATGTTCCGCCTCACCGCCCGCCGCGCGCGGTCCGGGACAGCGGGCTGGTGGCCGAGAGCGGCTGGGTGTCGGTCGATCGTCACACGCTGGAGACGCGGTTCCCCGGCGTCTACGCGATCGGGGACATCGTCTCGATTCCCCTCACGCTCGGCAAGCCGCTGCCGAAGGCCGGTGTATTCGCGCACGGCGAAGCCGAGATCGTCGCGAAGAACATCGTGCACGCGATCACGGGAGCGGGAACGCCCCGGCGCTTCAACGGGCACGGCGAGTGCTTCATCGAGATCGGCGACGGGAAGGCGGGATGGGGCGGCGGCAATTTCTACGCGGAACCGAAGCCCGAAGTGACGCTCCGCATGCCGAGCTGGCGCTCGCATATGAGCAAGGTGCTCCTCGAAAAATCCTGGCTGTACACGAAGCTGTAGCCGACGGCCGCCTGCTCCCACGCGCTGTCCCTTGACGCGGTGCGGTACACTGCGAAGGCGCGTCTGTGGAGTTGTCGAATATCACCATGAACACACGAACGCTTGGCCGGCAGGGCCTGGAAGTTCCCGTCATCGGCCTGGGGTGCATGGGCATGTCGTGGGCCTACGGGGGCTCCGACGAGGCCGAATCCATTCGTGTGCTGCATCATGCCCTCGACCTCGGCATGAACTTCTGGGACACCGCGGAGATCTACGGGCCCTTCACGAACGAGGAACTCGTGGGCAAGGCCCTCCGGGGCCGGCGGCGCGAGGATGTGATCGTCGCGACGAAGTTCGCGATGACGTTCGGACCGAACCGGGAACAGACCGGGCTCGACAGCAGTCCGGCGCACATCAAGTGGTCCGTCGAGGGCTCGTTGCGCCGGCTGGGCACCGACTACATCGACCTCTATTACCAGCATCGCCTCGACCCGAAGACGCCCATCGAAGACACCGTCGGCGCGATGGCCGATCTGGTACGCGCCGGCAAGGTCCGCTACATCGGTCTCTCCGAGGCCGGGCCCGGCACGATTCGGCGCGCGCACGCGACGCATCCGGTGAGCGCGCTCCAGTCGGAGTACTCGCTCTGGACCAGGGGCATCGAAGACAAGGTGCTCCCGTGCATCCGCGGGCTGGGCATCGGCCTGGTTGCCTACAGCCCGCTCGGCCGCGGATTCCTGTCGGGAAAGATCGCGTCGGTCGACGAGCTGCCCGAGTCCGACTGGCGCCGCAACAACCCGCGGTTCCAGCGCGACAACTTCGATCACAATCTCCGCCTCGTCAGGGTCGTCGAACGGATTGCCGCGGCCAGCGGCGTGACGGCGGCGCAGCTCGCGCTGGCCTGGCTGCTTCGCCGCGGGGACGACATCGTGCCGATTCCCGGCACGCGGCGCATCCCCTATCTCGAGGAGAACGCAGGGGCCGCGGCGATCGCGGTGCCGCCGTCGGCATGGGCCGAGGTCGACGCGGCGCTCGCCTCGTTTGACGTGGCCGGCGCCCGCTACGCCGACGCGGGCATGCGCATGCTGGATTCGACGGAATAGGGCGGTTCCGTCAGCGCATCCGCTGCATCGTCCCGTTCACGTCGTGGCCGTACGACCGCCATTGATGCTCGTCGCGATCGGCACCCAGCCAGAAGAAGTACCGCTCGGCGGCGCCGAGATAGTAGGTGTTGAAATCGTAGCGGTTGTTCGCTGACTCCAGGAACGCGGTCTGCTGGCCGGCGGTTTCGGCGATCCCGCTCCGGCCGCCGCCGCGCAGACTGGCACTGGTCGTGATCGTGTTGTGATGGACGTACAGATTCTTCAGCGCCCACCCGCCGCCTCCAACCCGGGTCACGCGGTGGTCTTCGACGCCCGTGATCCCCTGCCAGTTGTCCACGAGCGTGTTGCCGTAGATCTCCACGTTGGTGGACCCGTTGACTTCGATACCGGCGCCGGTCGCCCAGCCGGGGAATTCCCGCGCGGTCCCGTTCCGGCGCGATGTGTTGTTGCGAATCACGGCGTCGAAGCTGATCTCGTGAAAAATGCCGCTCTGTTCGTTGTCTTCGACGAGGTTGTCTTCATACAGCGCGAAGTAATTGTCGATATCGGTCCAGAGTCCCGGGCCGGAATTGTGGTGGGAGAAATTCCCTCGCACCACCAGGTTGCGGGTAAAGGCCCACTTGGACCCTCCTGATTCCCAGTGGGGGTCGTAGATCGCGCCGTTATAGGACGACTCGCTCTGCTCCACGAGGATGTCGTCGCCGCTGCCTCCGAACCCCACGCCGCCGTTGTGGTGAACGTGGCTGCGCCGCACGA
>JACQZV010000146.1 GCA_016213695.1 Acidobacteriota bacterium
CGGCCACGACCGGTGAGAGATCGGTGCGGAGGTCTACGTAACGGGCCGCCTGAAGGCGGAGCTCGTTGGCCGTGGCGCCCCCGATGACCGTCGCGTCGGTGCCGAGCGCGGTGTGCGACTCGTTGCGGTACCGGGTGCCGCTTCCGGGCAGTACCAGGCCGCCCGGCTGGCGCCGCCAGTCCAGGATCTGGCCGTTGTAGCGTGCGGTCATCGTGTGCGTCGCGCTCCGCCGATGATCGACGCGGACGAAGGCGAGGTGTTCGTCGCGGTCGTCAGGCACCAGGGCCTGCGGCGCGGCCGGCGAGACCACCACATTCTGGTTCCGCGATCGCTGCCGCTCGTAGCTGGCGAACAGATGGACGCGGCTCGGCACGAGCGGACCACCGACCGACGCGCCCAGTTGCTGGGAGGAGGCCGGCGGCGTGACGGCCGCAAACAGCGGCCGCGCGTCGAGCGCCTCGTCGTGCAGGTACAGCAGGGCGCTCCCGGCCCAGGTGTTCGTGCCCGCCTTGGTGACGACGCTGGTCACCGACGCCAGAGCGTCGCCGTAGGCCGCTGGGAAGCGGCTGGTGAGCACGTCGACGCCCGCGATCGACTCCAAGGGATACCCGGAGGCGAACGCTCGCGGCGCGCCCCGCCACTTGGAGAAGTGGCTCGCGCCGTCGACCAGCACGTTGTGCGCCCAGTAGGTCTGTCCCTGCGGGCTCGGAAAATCCGGGTTGCCGGTGAACCCCGCCGCCAGCGACGCCATCTGGAGGACATCGCGGCTGAAGAGCGGCAGCGTCCGGAGCAGCGGCTCCCCGACCGACTGGCGTCCGGCCGATTCCTGCCGGTCGAGGATCACGTCGAGGGGCCTGACGACAACCGTGGCGCCCGCCGCAACCGCGAGCACGAAATCGACGGTGGACGTACGGCCCGCCGCGACCCGGACGCCCTGCCGGAAGGCGGCCGCAAAGCCGGCCTGCTCGGTGCGCACATCATAGGCGCCGGTGTCTGGCAGACCGACCACCAGGAACCGTCCGTCGGGGCCGCTGGTGGCGACACGCTCGAGGCCCGTACTCGGATCGCGGACGGTGACGGAGACGCCGACGAGCGCGCCGCCGGTGGCATCGGACACGCGCCCGCTGAGATCGCCGCTGGCAACCTGCGCCGCCGCCGGACTCGCTGCCGACAGCGCGATCCAGAGCAGGGCGACGGCGCCGCGGCTCGCGATCACACTGCCGCCACCCGAGGCGCCGGGAGATGATGGGCGCAGAGCACCGCCTCCGGCGTCATGAAGTCCCGAATCCTCACGCGCCCTCCTACGCCGTGTGGGCCGGCTCCACGAAGCGCGTCTTCAGTTCGTCGATTTCCGCAGCCGCGCAGGCCGCAACCTGCTGGAGCCACCGCTCGCTGGCGCGCGCGATCGCGCGCCACTGCTCGTCGGTCTTCCAGACGAGCCGGCGGCGGACCTCCTGACCGGACGCGGGCGCGTACAGAGTGCCGACGGCCCACCCGACCAGACCGGCGGCGACGGCTGCACCGCCAATGGCGAACACCACATTGGTACGTGACATGGCTACCTTCCTTCCTCCGCGTACGCATGAACGTCACACAACGCGTCCGGCAGCGCGTCGACCAGGATCTCCGCGTGGAGATCCCACAGAATCAACGCTCCGTTCACCGTCCGATAGTCGAGACCAGGGGGAAGCGCAGGCAGCCGTGCGAGGAGCGACCCGGGCAGATCGTTGAGCGCCCACGCCGGCACCGGTTCGTTGACGGCCAGATCGACGGAGAGACCGGGCTCGTCCCCGGCCAGCCCCTCGAGCAAGCGCTCGTGGATGGCCGCCGCGAGCGCCTGCCGGAACAGGTCCGCGACCGGCGGCGCAAAAAAGTCGCCGACCTGCGCCCGCGACCGCGCCGTGCGGATCGCCGACGCCAGATACCGCCGGGTCAGCATCACCGACCAGGGAGTGCGGCGTGGCTCAACAAACGGCGGCAGCGGCTCCTCGAGCCGTGCGCGGAGCGTCTCGTACCGCTCGATCCGTTCCGCGAACACCCGCGCGGCGGCCGACTGATCGCCGACGGCCTGCGCCCACGCCGCCGCGCCCGTCCACGCCGCGAGGAGCGCCGCACAGACAAGCGACCACCGGATGCCGGACTGAACGGTCCTGGTGCGCACGGCAACTCCTCTCGTGCAGCGACGTCCGCATCGAGCAGAGCATCAAGCGTGCCGACCGGCGGCACGGGGCGACGGCGCAGTGCCGGGAGGGATGCGAAGGTGCAGCGGCGCGCTGAATTGTCCGCGACCGCCGCGGATTTGTCCCGTGGTGCGGCTGCCAGCACGGCATCCGGACCGGGGTCGGCGGTCGCGCCCGCCGGAAGTCACCGCGTTCCGGCAGCGACCACCAGCCCGCCACGCGGCGCGGTCCGGGCCGGCGCGGGTTGCGGCGGATACGCGACCAGATACCGGTAGGCCGCGGACACTTCACCGTCGCTGACATAGTCGAACACGGGCATGCGCCCTCGGTAGGCGATCCGCGCCACGCCGAGGATGACGGGCTTGCCGCGGCGCACTTTCGCGAGCACGTCGTCGATCGTCCGCTGGCCGACGACGCTGGAGAGCGACGGCATGACGCCGTCCAGCAGCGCTTCGGGGCCCGGCCATGGGCCGGTGGCATCGTGGCAGATATGGCAGGTCCCCTTCACGAGGTGCTCGCCGATGCGAGACGCCGGTTCGGCCACGCGGAGCTGCCGCCGGTCGGCGCCCGGAACGCTCGCGAGCCATTCCAGGTACGCGAACAGGGCATCGATTTCGGCTCGGCTGAGATGGTCGAAAGCCGGCATGCTCTCTCCCCCGTTCTTCAGCCGCTTCAGCACGTCCTCCCGCGCTCCCACGGCCAGCTCTCCCGCAAAGGCCGCGGTGATGGGCCGGCCCATTGCCGCCATGCGTTCTCGCACCATCAGCGGAGAGGTCGCACGAATCGGATCGATCACCGACAGGATTTCAGCCGGCGCCCCTCGTCCGTCCGCCCGGTGGCACGCCCGGCAGTTCAGACGGTACAAGTCTGCGCCGGTCAGGAGGCTCAGCTCCGGCAGGACCGACGGCGTGGCGCGTGGCCACGCGGGTGGGGCGGCATCGGCCGCCGGACCCAGGCGGCCCGTCCAGCCCATCGCGGAGTGCTGAAGCTGCAGGCCGAGACGACGCAGGCTGCCCGGACCGGACACGGGCGTGGCGGCAACCGTGCCCGCCCGAATCACCGACGGCATGTCCGGAGCGGTCGATTGCCCGGCGGTGCCGACAAAGGTCCCCGCCGCCAGGCTCATCCCGGCGGCCAGCATCACGACACGCGCGTATCGCCGCATGGTGAATGGCCCGCTCAGTTCGCCAGCGTGAGGCTGACCGTGGCCGGCTTCGCGGCGTCGACCGACACCGCCTGCCTGACCGTCTTCCGCTTCTCGCTCCACGCGACGAGCGTGTACTTCCCCGGCGGCACGTTCCTGATCTCAAAGGCGCCGGCCGGATTGGTGGTCGCGAAGTACGGCGTGTTGAGTACCACGACGAGGGCCTGCATGTCCGAATGCAGCCGGCACAGCTGGGTGTACACGCCGGGCGTGCTGAAGGTGTGGACGCGCGTCTGGCCGCGCGTCCACGCGCCGAGGTCGTAGCGACCCTCGGGTGAGAACACGTTGTGGCCCATCCTGTCGTTGTTCAGAAAGCGCACGGTGGTGCCCCTCACGACCGGCAGGACGTGCGGCAGAAACTGCATGTGCCGCTGATCCATCTCGACCGGCGCGGCGGGCGGCGTCACCTTCGGGCCGGGCGCCTCCCGCGACACCACAATTCCTGCGCTGGTTGGAAGACCTGTGGCGACGATTCTGCCGGTGACGCCCCCCGTCTGGGACGGGGCGGCCTCCGGCAGCGTCGCCAGAATAAGGGCCGCCAGAAGCGGAAGCGCGCCCTGGCGCGTTTGACGGACCATCTCGTCTCGACCTCCTCACACGACCGAGCAGCGGCGATCGTGCGCGGTGGCATCACGCATCGCCCGTGCCAGCCGATACCAGACCAGACGCGGCGCACGTGTACCGGAGGCGCTCGTGCTCCGGCGAACCGCATGGCCTGGACGCGATGAGAACAATTCCACAGCGGTGCGGACTATTCCACGCGCGCCCCGCACGCGCGCCCCCTCGCACGCTGGCACCGTCGCACGGTCGCACCGTTCTCGCATCTGGCCCGCAATCTGCACTGCACCGGTGAGAGCCGGGAGCCCACTCCCGTCATGCTGGAGGATGCGATGGCTGAACGAAGCGAGCGAGAGGTGCTGCTGCACCTGATTGAAATCTGCAAGGACGGCGAACGGGGCTTTCGCGCAGCGGCCGAACACGTCGAGACACCGGTGCTGAAGAATCTGTTCGCGGACCTCGCCGCGCAGCGCAAGCACTTTGCGGAGGAACTGGAACCGCACCTGCACCGGCTCGGAGGCTGGCAGGACGAGGGCACCAGCGCCGGCACGCTCCACCGCAAATGGATGGTGCTGCGCGGGCTCGTGCCCGGCCGCCACGATCACACCATCGCGCGCGAGGCGGAGCGCGGCGAGCACTTCGCGCTCGATGCGTACGACGAGGCGCTCGGCGGCATGCTGCCGCCCACCGTCACCGACGTCATCGAGGGGCAGCGCGACGCGATCAAGCAGGCGAACGAGCGCATCCGCACCGTGGACATGGGATACGAGTAGCAGGGCCTTGGGCCTTGTTGAGGACCCCGCCATGGAGACCGCGACGTCGTACCTCGGGTTTCACCTCCCGCATCCCTTCATGGCCGGCGCCTCGCCGTTCGGCTATCACCTCGACACGGTCCGGCGGCTCGAGGATGCCGGCTGTGCCGCCGTCGTCCTGCACTCCCTGTTCGAAGAGCAGCTGACCGCGCGGTCCGGGGGGCGCATCCGGCACATGGCGCCTCCAGACGCCGCGTTCGCGGCGACGGCCGTCACCTTCCCGAACCGTGAGGACTACGTGTTCGGTCCGGAGGAGTACGCGGACCACGTGCGGCGCGTCAAGGAGGCGGTGCGCATCCCGGTCATCGGGTCGCTCAACGGCACGTCGCCGGCGTCGTGGGTCACATTCGCGCGCCTGATCGAGCAGGCGGGCGCCGACGCGATCGAGTTGAATCTCTACGGCATCGCCACCGACCTGCTGACGCCGGCGGCCGCCGTGGAGACGCAGTATGCCGGCATCGTCCGCGAGGTCGCGCGGTTCCTCCACATCCCGGTGGCCGTGAAGGTGCTGCCCTTCTATACCTCGTTCGGCCACGCCGCGCGGCAATTCGAGGCCGCCGGCGCCGAGGCCCTCGTGCTCTTCAACCGTTTCTACGAAGTCGATATCGACATCACGCACCTGACCGCCGCCCCGCACGTGGAGCTCTCGAGCAGCAGCGAGCTGCTGCTGCGCCTCCACTGGCTCGCCGTCCTCTACGGACGCGTGCGGCCCGGCCTCGCCGTGACCGGCGGGATCGACACGCCCGAGGACGGCATCAAGGCGGTACTGGCCGGCGCGGACGTCGTGCAGATGGTGTCCGCGCTGCTGCGATACGGCTCCAAGTACATCCAGGTGATGCGAAGCGGACTCGAGGACTGGATGGAGGGCCACGGGTTCGCCACGATCGACGACATGCGCGGCCAGGCGAGCCTCGAGCGGGCGCTCGACCCCGCCGCCGTGGAGCGCGCCGGTTACATCCGCACGCTCCAGAGCTGGGGGCACTAGACAAGGCACAAGGCACAAGGCACAAGGCACAAAGCACAAAGGAGCAGGCGATGGCGACGGCCGTGATTCACAAGAGCCTGACGCCGGCCGGCACGACCAACGGCGATCCGTGTCACGACCCGATCGTGCTTGGCGTCGGCGTGGCGTTTGCGGTGCTCGGGCTGGCGATCCTGGTGCTCACCGGTCTGCTGATCTGGGGCGTGGAGTACCGGGTGCCGGGGTGGAACTCGAACAGCTACCCTCCGCCGATCGCGCACCGGTGGTAAACGGTTCGGGCTTCAGGCTTTGGGCTACCGGGCCGGGCTCGATGCCGTGGCGCGCACGAGCAGCAGCGCCGACCCGGACGACATCGCCTCGTAGTACCGGCTGAAGCGCTGCGGCTCCATGGCTTTGTACGCCTTGAGGTTCTCGGCCCAGCGGTAGCCGATCGGCTGGAACCAGAGTTCGGCGTCCACGCGGAACGGGCCGTTGGCAGCGCCAACCGCCACCGCGTACCGGATCCGATCGCCGCCGCCCTCGAAGTCCTCGTCGCTCATCGCCCCACCCTGCGGCGCGATCTCGTTCTCGACGGTCCGCTTGTTGAAGCCGCGCGGCAGCAGGCGATTGTCCTTGATGAAGCGGACCGCCGTCAGCAGGCCGGTCGTCGGCCGGTCGTCCCGTCCCACCATGATGTCCTCGTAGATCTGCACCTGGCCGGGATCGGTCACCTCGGTGTAGTGCGGTTCGAAGCGCGCGGCGTCGGCGTCGTTGTCGTTGCCGGCGATCGATCCGTTGGCATTGGGCGCCCCCGACTCGAAGACG
>JACQZV010000151.1 GCA_016213695.1 Acidobacteriota bacterium
AGCGGACGGTGCGCGATCTGCTGGCGCGGGCCGCGCGCGACTTGAGCCGCGTAGCCTACGCGCGTCTGAGTGCCGATGGCCGGGCCCAGTACGAGGAGTCGAGGCGGTTCAGCGCCCAGGCCGAGCAGGCGCTCACGCAGCGCAACCTGGTCTTCGCCGCCACGCTGGCCGACAAGGCTGCCACGCTCGCCGCCGAGCTTCTCAGCCAGTAGGGCGGACCCTCCATCCCGCCTTTCTGACGTGCGACAATAAAGCAAGATATTGCGCTTGCCCTAATCCACAGGCGCTAGATGTTGTGGTTTGTGGTTGACAAAGCCGCTACCTGAGGCGCATATTGACTCGCGCTCCAATCGAAGAAAGCCCGGAAATCCCAGGTTCCGGCAGTGATCTTCGGGTCGTCTGGAGCGCGAATTCACAACAAGCGTCTCGGATGCCTTCTCGGGGTGAGGGCAGACGGTGGTTCGGAGGGAGCGATGGACGAAAGAGGGCCTGCTCGCGAGGCTGCCCCATCGGGTCAGATGGAGGGGGGCACGACGGCACTGCACAGCGATTCGTCCGTCCGCGCCCGCAAGACCGCGGAATCGAAGGCGGCTGCGGCGGTGGGCATGGAGTATTCGCGGTATTTCACGCTGCCGGGCGCCGATCCGTTCGACGAGGTCGAATGGGAGGTCCGTTCCGCGGTGATCGGCAACGAGCAGGGCAAGGTCGTCTTCGAGCAGCGCGACGTCGAGTTTCCCCGCTTCTGGTCCCAGCAGGCCACCAACATCGTCGTCTCCAAGTATTTCCGCGGGCAGATCGGCACGGCCGAACGCGAGCACAGCGTCCGGCAGCTGGTCGGCCGCGTCGTCGACACCATTACCCGCTGGGCGCGCGACGACCGGTACTTCGCCAGCGAGGACGCGCTCCAGGCGTTTTCGGCCGAATTGAAGCACCTGCTGGTGTATCAGAAGGCGGCGTTCAACAGCCCCGTCTGGTTCAACTGCGGCTTCGAGAAGGCGCCGCAGTGCTCGGCCTGTTTCATCAACTCCGTCCAGGACACGATGGATTCGATCCTCACGCTGGCCAAGACGGAGGGGATGCTGTTCAAGTTCGGCTCGGGCACCGGCAGCAACCTGTCGACGATCCGGTCGGCGCAGGAACTGCTGGCGGGCGGCGGCACGGCGAGCGGTCCGGTGTCGTTCATGAAGGGGTATGACGCGTTTGCGGGCGTCATCAAGTCGGGCGGCAAGACGCGCCGCGCCGCCAAGATGGTGATCCTCAACGCGGATCATCCCGACATTCTCGAGTTCATCCACTGCAAGGTCGAGGAAGAAAAGAAGGCGTGGGCGCTCATCGACGCCGGCTACGACGGCTCGTTCACCGGCGTGGCGTACGGATCGATCTTCTTCCAGAACTCGAACAACAGCGTGCGCGTCACAGACGACTTCATGCGCGCGGTGCTGGACGATCGCGAGTGGGACACCCACGCGGTGACCGACGGACGCGTGATGGCGAGCTACAAGGCGCGCGACCTGATGCACGGCATCGCCGAAGGCACCTGGGTGTGCGGCGACCCCGGCATGCAGTTCGACACCACGGTCAACGAATGGCACACGTGTCCCGAGACCGGCCGCATCAACGCGAGCAATCCGTGCTCGGAGTACATGTTCCTGGACGACTCGGCGTGCAACCTGTCGTCGATCAACCTGATGAAGTTCGTGCGGGACGACGGCGAGTTCGACGTGGCGGCGTTCAAGGCGGCCTGCCGCGTCATGATCACCGCGCAGGAGATCATCGTCCCGAATTCGAGCTATCCGACCAGGGCGATCGAGAAGAACAGCCACGACTACCGGCCGCTCGGGCTCGGCTACGCGAACCTGGGCGCGCTGTTGATGTCGCGCGGCCTGCCGTACGACAGCGACGAGGGGCGGGCGTATGCGGCGGCGATCACCGCCGTGATGACCGGCGAGGCCTACGCGCAGTCGGCCCGGGTCGCGCGCGACCACGGCGGCCCGTTTGCCGGCTACGAGAAGAACCGCGAGCCGTTTCTGCGCGTGATGCGCAAGCATCGCGACGCGGTGGGGGAGATCAACCCGAAGGTCGTGCCGGCGGACCTGTATGCCGCGGCGAAGCAGGCGTGGGACGAGGCGGTGGAACTCGGCGAGGACTTCGGCTACCGCAACGCGCAGGCGACGGTGCTGGCCCCGACCGGCACCATCGGCTTCATGATGGACTGCGACACCACGGGCGTCGAGCCGGACATCGCGCTCGTGAAGTACAAGAAGCTCGTCGGCGGCGGCCTGATGAAGATCGTCAACGGCACGGTGCCGATGGCCCTCAGGCGTCTCGGCTACACCGAGCCGGAGATCGAGGCGATCGTCCACTATATCGACGAGCACGAGACGATCGAAGGCGCGCCGTGCCTCAAGGACGAGCACCTGGCGGTGTTCGACTGCGCGTTCAAGCCGGCCAAGGGCGAGCGCTCGATCCACTACATGGGCCACATCCGGATGATGGGCGCCACGCAGCCGTTCATCTCGGGCGCGATCAGCAAGACGGTCAACGTGCCGCGCGAGGCGACGGTGGAGGACGTCGAGAAGGCGTACCTCGAGTCGTGGAGGCTCGGCGCCAAGGCGATTTCGATCTATCGCGATGGCAGCAAGCGGACGCAGCCGCTCAACACGTCGAAGGCGCAGGTCGCCGACACGCGGAACATCGGCGGGGCGGACGGAGCGGCCGGCTTCAGCCGGCCCACGGAGATCGTCAAGGAAGTGATCAAGGTCGTCGAGACGCCGAGACGGCGGAAGCTCCCCGACGAGCGGCCGTCGATCACCCACAAGTTCGACATCGCGGGGCACGAGGGCTACATCACCGTCGGCCTCTTCGAGGACGGCCAGCCGGGCGAGATTTTCCTGACGATGGCGAAAGAGGGGTCGACGATTTCGGGCTTTGCCGACGCCTTCGCGCAGGCGATTTCCTACGCGCTCCAGTACGGCGTGCCGCTCCAGGTGCTGGTGGACAAGTTCAGCCACGCGCGCTTCGAGCCGTCGGGGATGACGAAGAACCCCGAGGTGCGCTTCGCCAAGTCGATCGTCGACTACATCTTCCGGTGGATGGCCACGAAGTTCCTGTCGCCGGAAGCGCAGTTCCGCGCGGGAGTGAATCTGAAGGAAGAGCCCGCCGCGCCGGCTGCCGGCCCCTCCGCAGACGACGATCGGAAAGCCGCGCCGGCCGCTGCGCCTGAACACCGCGCCCGACCGATGGAATTTGCCGCCATCCAGGTGCAGGAGGACGCGCCGCCCTGCTCGACCTGCGGGTCGCTCATGATCCGCAGCGGGTCGTGCTACAAGTGCGTCAACTGCGGCACGACCTCAGGCTGCGCCTGAGGTCGTCCCTGCGGTCCGGGAAGCAACCGGCGCCACGGGGCGCGCGGGTAGGCGCCCAAGAAGCACCGTGACCTAGCCTGTCACGCTCCTCGTCGTACAATGCGGCATCCGAGAACGCGTTGTGATCACCTTCCCGTTCGACTTGTCCACGAAAGACGCTGTCACCTGGCTGCGTGAGCTGCCGGACGCATCCGTGGACGTTGTGATCGCGGATCCCGCGTACGAGTCGCTCGAGAAGCACAGGGCGATTGGAACCACGACGCGGCTGAAGCACAGCAAGTCGTCGAGCAACGACTGGTTTGCGATCTTTCCCAACGCGCGCTTCGGCGAGCTGTTTCGCGGGGTGTATCGCGTCCTGAAGCCGAACTCGCATTTCTATCTGCTCTGCGACGCCGAGACGATGTTCGTGGCAAAGCCTGAGGCGGAACAGGCCGGCTTCAGGTTCTGGAAGCCGCTCGTGTGGGACAAGTGTTCGATCGGCATGGGGTACCACTACCGGGCGCGATACGAGTTCATCCTGTTTTTCGAGAAGGGCAAGCGCCGCCTGAACGATCTCGGCACGGCCGACATCCTGGCGATTCCGCGAATCCGCGGCGGCTATCCGGCCGAGAAGCCGCCCGAAGTCGCCGAGGTGCTGATCAACCAGAGTTCCTCGCCAGGTGACGTCGTCGCCGACCCGTTCATGGGGTCGGGGAGCGTGGGCGTCGCGGCCGGGCGGCTGGGTCGGCGATTCCTCGGCAACGATCTCAACCCGGACGCTGTCCGTATTGCCGCACGGCGCCTCCGGGAGTTCGGCCAGGGGTGCGTGCCCGCGGATCTGCCCGCCGATCCCCAGTCCGAGCAGCCCGACCTGCTCGGGTCGATTGCCACGCAGCGATGACAGGCGCGGAATACACCGCCGACACCAGGGAACTCGACCACGTCCTGGCCGTCCATTTCGGATGGTGGGACGTGCTGATTGACAGACGCGAGGCCGTCGCGAGCGACCGGTTGATATGACGCCCCGTCTTTCATTGGCGCGGCCTGAGGCCGGCGAGCATGACGCGGCCGCAAGCGGCTACGTGGCGCTCGCGCCGTCGCTGGAGGATGCCGCCGCCGTACTTTCGGCGCAGCGCGACAGGGTCGTGAGCGTCTTCTCGCCTCTAGACGAACCGCGCGCGGCGTTCCGCTACGCACCCGACAAGTGGACCACCCGTGAGGTGCTCGGCCACCTCGCCGACGCCGAGCGGATCTTCGCGTACCGGCTGCTGCGCACCGGCAGGGGAGACGCGACGCCGCTGCCCGGCTTCGATGAGAACACCTACGTGCCCGGCGGCGCGTTCGAGCGGCGCCCCCTCGCCGACGTGGTCGGCGAATGGACCGCGGCGCGCAACTCGACGATCGCGCTCGTGCGCGGGATGCCGCCGGACGCCTGGATGCGCCGCGGCGTCTCGAACGGGCAGTCCGTCACCGCGCGCGGGCTGCTCTACGTGATCGTCGGGCACGTCGAGCACCACCTGAACGTGCTGAGGGAACGATACGGGTTGCGGGCCGGCTGAAGCCGGCCGCTGCGGACGCGATCGTGGTGCCGGGTCTGCCACAGATGGCTTGCGCCTTGTGGCGAGACCCGGCCTACGCACTAATCCCTGATCCCTGATCCCTGATCCCCGATCCCTACCGGGTGCCAGCCTTGCCCGCGCTGATCTTCCAGATCCGGTTGCTGCCGTCGTCGGAGACGAGCAGGCTGCCGTCGGGCGCGACCGTCACGGCGACCGGACGCCCCCAGCGCTCGACCGTGGTGCCCCCCTCGCCGTCGCTGATGATGAAGCCCGTCATGAAGTCCTCGAGCGGGCCTGGCTTCCCGTTGGTCATCGGGAAGAACGCCACGCGGTAGCCCGATGCCATCGAGCGGTTCCACGAGCCGTGGAGCGCCAGGAAGCCGCCGTTGCGGTACCGCTGCGGAAACTGCGTGCCGGTATAGAACGCGATGCTGAGCGCGGCCGAGTGCGCCGGGATCAGCACGTCGGGCACGATCGCCCGCTTGACCAGCTCCGGAAACGCACCGACGTACCGCGGATCGTAGTTGGAGCCGATGTAGGAATACGGCCAGCCGTAGAAGCCGCCGTCCTTGACCGACGTCGCGTAATCGGGGACGAGGTCGTCGCCCAGATTGTCGCGCTCGTTCATCGCGGTCCACAGGATGTCGGTTCCCGGCTGCCACGCCAGGCCGACCGGGTTGCGGATCCCCGACGCGAACACGCGGAAGCCGGAACCGTCCGGGTTGAACTCGAGGATGGCGGCGCGCCGGCAATCCTCGCCCGCGTTGTTGTTCGACCCCGAACCGACCGACAGGTACATCTTCGTGCCGGCGCGGTTGAAGATTACATTACGCGTCGAGTGGCCGCCGGTTGGCAGGTCGAGCAGCTTTTCGGGTTCGCCCTGTGCCTTCAGGTCGCCGTTCGCGTACTTGAAGCGCACGAGCGATCCCGGATTGCCGACGTAGAGATAGCCGTCGTGGAACGCCATGCCGAACGGCGCGGCGACCGTGCCGGGTCCGCGGTTGTTGAACGGCGGCGGCGGGACGCACGCGGGAGCCGCCGCACCAAGGATCGGCCCGTTGATCGTCGGACTCATGACCGGCGGCTGGGGACCGGTGACCGGGCCCGTGCCTGCGGGCGCCGGGGCGGCCGCGCGCTCCGGCGGCGGGGTGCCGGCGTAGACGCTGCGCGCTTCGAACACGCCGTCGTGATTGGCGTCGCGAAGGATCGTGATGTTGTTGCTGGCCGGCGAGCTGACGAAGAGGTCGCCGTTCGGCGCGTACACCATCACGCGCGGGGCGGGCATGTCCGCGTAGACGCTGACGGTGAATCCGGCGGGCACGACCGGCATCGCGGCGGCGGGCTTCTCCACGAGAACCCCGCGGTTGGGCCGGGCCGCGCCAACCGCCGGCAGGCGGCCGGCCTGCGGCTGAGGTGGACCCGAGGGTCGCTGGGCCGCGACCGCACCGCACACGGACAATACGCCAACGGCCAGAAGGGCCGGGAATCGGAACGTAGCCTTCATAAGGTCACTCCTGTCGCTGCACATGATATCCTCCGCGGCACCTTAGAGAGGAGCCTTTATGGAGCCGACCAGACCAGACGTTCCCCGCGAGGCGATTGACGCCTACAACCTGTTCATCCACGGCCACATCGACCGGCGCTCGTTTCTCGACCGCGTGAAGAAGGTGGCCGTCTCCAGCGCGGCCGCCGCCGCCATCGTCGACCAGCTGATGCCCAACTACGCGGCGGCGCAGCAGGTGTCGCCGAAGGACCCGCGCCTCAAGACGGAATACGCCACCGTGCCCTCGCCGCAGGGCAACGGCAGCATTCGCGGCTACCTGGCTCGTCCGGCCAACGCCGGCACGACCCGCCTGCCCGCCATCCTCGTCGTCCACGAGAACCGCGGCCTCAATCCGCACATCGAGGACGTCGCACGCCGCCTGGCGCTCGAGAACTTCATGGCGTTCGCTCCCGACGGCCTCACCTCGGTCGGCGGGTATCCGGGCGACGACGAGAAGGGCGGAGCGCTGTTCGGCAAGGTCGATCGGATGAAGATGGCCGAAGACCTGTATGCCGCGGCGGTCTGGGTGAAGAGCCGTCCCGACAGCACCGGACGGCTCGGCGTGACCGGCTTCTGTTTCGGCGGCGGCGTCGCCAACGCCCTCGCGGTGCGGATGGGCGCCGACCTGGCGGCCGCGGTGCCGTTCTACGGCGGTCCGCCGGCGGAGGCCGACGTGACAAAGATCAAGGCCGCGGTGCTCGTGCACCACGGCGGCGAGGACGCGCGTCTGGTCGAGTCGTGGCCGGCCTACGACGCGGCGATGAAGGCCGCGGGCGTCCGGCACGAAGGCTATGTCTATCCGGGCGCCGTCCACGGCTTCAACAACGACGCCACGCCGCAGCGCTACAACAAGGCGGCGGCCGACCAGGCGTGGCAGCGAACGGTCGCCTGGTTCAACAAGTACGTGCGGGCGACGAGCTAGGCGGTCGCTGGCCGTCGGGAGTTGGTCGTTGAGGGCGGGCCGGCGCGGTCCGCCCTTTTTTGTGTACGCTGGTCGGATGCCGACGATAGCTGCCGTCACGCCTGCCGATCGTCTGCGCGACGCCGTCGAGCTGCTCGAGTCCATCGCGGCCGACCGCCGCGTGCTCGAGACGGTTGCCGAGGGCGACCGGAAGCGTCTCCTCCAGGCGGTCGCGTCCGTCTACCATCCCGACCGCGTCGAGCGGCGGTGAATGGCGAAGATCGTGGCGCGCCAGCGGAAGGCGGCGCGCGTCGAGCGGGATCTCGCCACCCGCGCGGGCAGGGTGATTCAGGTGCTCCGGCGCAAGCCGCTCGTCCACACGCCGAACGTCTTTCCCCCGGAGGCCGTGGATGCGCGGCGCACCGACGAGCGTCAGCACTGCTACATCTGCAAGCAGAAATACACGCTCGTGCATCACTTCTACGATCAGCTCTGTCCGGAGTGCGCCGCGTTCAATGTCGCGAAACGGACCGAGCTGGCCGACCTGCACGGGCGCGTGGCGCTGCTGACAGGGGGCCGCGTGAAGATCGGCTACCAGGCCGGGCTCAAGTTCCTCCGGTCGGGCGCCCACCTGATTGTCACGACGCGGTTTCCGCGCGATGCGGCCAGGCGGTACGCGCAGGAACCGGACTTCGCTGACTGGGCCGGCCGTCTCGAGGTCTTCGGCCTGGATCTGCGGCACACGCCGAGCGTCGAGGCGTTCTGCCGCGAGCTGCTGGCCAGGCGCGGCCGCCTCGACTTCCTCGTCAACAACGCGTGCCAGACGGTGCGGCGGCCGCCGGAGTTCTACGCGCACATGCTGGAGGAGGAAACCGCCGCGCTCGACACGATGCCCGCGGAGGTGCGCAGGCTCGTCGGGTCGTACGAGGGGCTGCGCGGCTGTCACCTGCTGCCGGAGGCGTCAGGCGGCGCGCGGGCTCAGGCCGGCGCCCCGCACGCGCCCGGGCTCGTGCACGCCGCCGCGCTCTCGCAGATCCGGCTGCTGCCCGAGGAGCTCGCGGCGCAGCAGGACCTGTTTCCCGGCGGGCAGCTCGATCGGGATCTCCAGCAGGTGGATCTGCGAGGCCGCAACTCGTGGCGGCTCCTGCTCGCCGAGGTGTCGTCGGTGGAACTGCTCGAGGTGCACCTCGTCAACGCGCTGGCGCCGTTCGTCCTGAACGCGCGGCTGAAGCCGTTGATGCTGCGCACGCCCGATCGCGACAAGCACATCGTCAACGTCTCGGCGGTGGAGGGGCAGTTCTACCGGCGGTTCAAGACGACGAGGCACCCCCATACGAACATGGCGAAAGCGGCGCTCAACATGATGACGCGCACGTCTGCCACCGACTACTGCAACGACGGCATTCACATGAACAGCGTCGACACCGGCTGGGTGACCGACGAGGATCCGGTCGAGATCGCCGCGCGCAAGACGTCGGAGCAGCGGTTTCATCCGCCGCTCGACGCGGTCGACGGCGCGGCGCGGATCGTCGATCCCATCATCAGCGGCTTCAACACCGGCACGCACGTGTGGGGTCAGTTTCTCAAGGACTACCGGCCGGCGGACTGGTAGATGACGATCGTCTGGCGACTGCTCGTCAACGCTGCGGCGCTCTGGGCGGCCACGCGCCTCGTGCCGGGGATCTCATTCGACGGCGACTGGCGGCTGCTCTTTGTCGTCGCGCTCGTCTTCGGCGTGCTGAACGCCGCCGTGCGGCCGGTGCTCTGGGTCATGACGCTGCCGCTGCTCCTGCTCACGCTCGGTCTGTTCACCTTCGTGCTGAATGCGGTCATGCTCTGGCTGACGAGCGCGGTGTCCGACTGGCTCGGCATCGGCTTCCACGTGGCCGGGTTTGCTGCGGCCTTCCTGGGCGCGCTCGTCGTCAGCCTCGTCAGCTTCCTGCTGTCGCTGTTCGTGACGTCGCACACGCGCGGCCGGCAGCGTCCCGGGGCGTGAAGGTCTCGGTCGTCGTTCCCGCGTTCAACGAGGCGCGCGGCCTTGCCGCGTCGCTCGGGAGCATCCGGCGCGCGATGGCGGCGCTCGACGAGCGCGGCTGGGCGTCGGAGCTCATCGTCTGCGACAACAATTCGACCGACCGGACGGCCGCGATCGCCAGGGACGCGGGCGCCGACGTGGTGTTCGAGCCGGTCAACCAGATCTCGCGCGCGCGGAATGCGGGCGCGGCGCGCGCCACCGGCGACTGGCTGGTCTTTGTCGACGCCGATTCGCATCCGAGCCGCGCGCTGTTCGCCGACATGGCGCGCGTCATGGCCGGCGGGCGCGCTCTCGCGGGCGGAAGCACGATTCGCCTCGACCTCCGCGACGTCGTGCCCTCGCTCGCCGCCAGCGGATGGAACGCCATCAGCCGTGCGCTCCGCTGGGCGGCCGGGTCGTTCATCTTCTGCGAGGCGGCGGCGTTTCGCGAGCTGGGCGGCTTCAGCCTGGAGCTGTACGTGGCGGAGGAAATCGACCTGTTCCGGCGGATCAAGCGGCTCGCGCGCCGGCAGGGACGGGGCGTCGTGATTCTGCGCGACCACCCGCTGCTGACGAGCGGACGCAAGGCCCGCCTCTACACCCCGCGCGAGGCGCTCCTCTTTACGTTGAAGACGATCCTGCAGCGCGGCCGCACGCTGAAGAGCGTGGCGGAGTGCTACCAGTGGTACGACGGACGCCGGTAAGCCGGGCCGATCACCGCTCGCCGGTCATCCGTGTTTCGATGCGCCGGTCCGGCACGAGCCACATCAGCGCCACGACCACGTAGAGCGCGGCGGCGATCCCCGGGTTCGCGAAGGCGAGCGCCACGGCGGCCGCGTAGATCAGAATCGAGACCTTGCCCTTGACGTCGCGGCCGATGGCGGCGCGCAGCGCCGAGTGCGGCCCCTCGCGCGCGACGATCGTGTTCACGAGCACCCAGTAGGCCAGTGCCGACAGCAGCTGCACGATGCCGTACACCGCCGTCGGCACCGGCGCGAAGTGGGTGGCGCCCACCCACGCGGTCACAAACGGCACGAGCGACAGCCAGAAGAGGAGGTGCATGTTGGCCCACAGGATGGCGCCGTCGACGTGCGCGGTGGCGTGCAGCAGGTGGTGATGGTTGTTCCAGTAGATGGCGAGGAGCGCGAAGCTGAGCGCGTAGGTGAGGAACACCGGCGTGAGCGCGCGGAGCGCCAGCCAGTCGGCGCCCGCCGGCGCCTCGAGCCCCAGCACCATGATCGTCATGATGATCGCAATCACGGCGTCGCTGAAGGCCTCGAGTCGCGTCTTGGTCATGGGCTACGGGAGCCGCTCGCCGGGGATGCCGAGCGCCGCGGCAATCCGCCGCAGCGTGTCCTGAATCATGCGGGTGTTGCGCGGCCCCATGCGCGCCAGCTGCTTTTGCGCGGCCGTGAGCCGTTCGAGGCGCGGATTGCCGTACGCGTACAACACCGGTCCCTTCGGGACGAGCGGCACGTCGCCGTCGAGCGGAGGCGTCTGCAGCATCGCCACGAGCGCCCGCTCGAGCGCGACGTCAAAGCCCTCGGTCTGTCCGAGCTCCGCGTACGCGTCCTGAATCCGCGGCTTCAGCGTGGCGTAGAGCCGCGCCGTGCCCCGGGCGTCGAGCGAGTCGACGGCCACGGCCAGCGGCGTGTAGCGCTCGTAGCTGCGCGGGTCGATCGCGAGCGCGTCGCCGCGCGTGAGGACCCGGAAGGGGCCCGGCGGCCGGAGCGCGCGGAACCGCGGCGCAGGCGTGACTCCGCGCGCGATGTTGTCGACCGCCACGACGAAGCCGCGAATCAGGCCGCCGGTGGCCAGCCACGCTGCAATCGTGGCGTTGGACGAGAGCGCGCGCACGAGCGTCCGGACGAGCGCGTCGGTCTGGTCGAGCGGAGGCAGATCGATCGCCGCCGCGTCCGCGCCGAGCGGGCGGGCGGCGGCGGCAGGCGCGGGACCGGGCGGCGCCGCCGTCACCTCGGGCTGCGGCCGGCGACTGGACACGAGCAGCCACGCTGCTCCCGCCACAACGATGAGCCCGATTCCAGCGATCAGCCACCACCGCCGCGAACCCTTCTCCCGCGGCGGCGGCAGTCCGTCGCCTGTCTGCAGGTCGTAGTCCGACAGATCTACCATACGGCCCCCTCAGTCTAACGCGGACCAAAACGCGCGCCCCGCGCGCAACTGTGTCGCCGCCGCACATATCTGGCATGCGGCCTGCCCCGCGAGCAAACCCGTAAGGAGAGATCATGAACTTACGCCGATTCGCCGCATGCCTTGTCATTCTGATCACAATCGTGTGCGCGTCGCCGGTCGCCGCCGCCGACTGGAGCGTGCCGCACGACTTTCCGACGATTCAGGAGGCGATCGACAGCCCGGAGGTTGCCGATGGCGACCGCATTGTCGTCGGGCCCGGATCGTTTGCGGGCGCCAGGGTCACCAAGTCGGTTCAGATTCAGGGCGTCGGCCGGACCGTGATCTCGAGCGGTCCGGTCCATCCCTCCGGTCTGGTGCAGGGATTCCGCCTGTTCGACGGCAGCGACGGCACGACAATCGGCCACCTGCGGTTCGAGGTCGACCTGCCCATCATCAACGCGACGTTCAACCACGTGGACAACGTCACCGTGACGCAGAACACGCTCGTCAATCCCGTGCAGGGGATTTCTGACTGGCTCGGAAGCGGCTGGACGATCACGCACAACGATATCGTCGGCCTGCGGACCCGCTGCGGCGGCGGCATTGCCATCCTGATCGGCGACTACAGCGGCGGCGCCGTGACGGGCAACGTGGTGGCGCACAACCGGATCAGCGGGACAGTGCACGTCAGCCCGACCGATTGCGGCGGCTACGGCGCCACCGGCGTCGTCCTCTACGCCGATTTCAGATGGGGCGCCGCTGGCGGACAGGACCTCGCCTTCAACCGCGTGATCGAGAACGCCATCAGCCTGACGAGCGACACCCCGGCCGTCGTGGACGTGGTCGCGATTGAGCTGACCGAAGCCGAGGATCCCGATCCGTCGATCGACGTGATCCACGACAACGCGATCGGGTTCAACGACCTGCGCGGAACCGAGGGGCAGCTTGCATTGACGCCGTCGGCGCTCGGCGATTCCAACGACATTTCGAGGAATCTTGGCGAGAACCGCGGACACGGCCTGCGCCCGGCCGCCTTCGGACTGGGCGGGTACGTGTACTGACCGGGAGCCACTCAGGCATCGTGACGGGGAGGTGCCGCATGCGGCGCCACTCGATCCACACTTACCGGTACGAGCGTGCCGGGACCGTCAGAAGGCGTCGTCTGGTTGAAACGGTGGCTGCCGGTGGCCGGGCAGCAGGTGCTGGCCGCGCGCTGCCGCGAACTGATGGAGGGGCCCGCGGGCGGATACGTGCCTACCGTGCGCGGCGGCGGCAAGATGCGCGTGCGCATGGTCTGTCTCGGACGACATTGGAACCCGCTGACGTACCGATACGAAGAGACGCGCGCCGACTACGACGGCGCGCCCGCGCCGCCGATCCCGGCCGAGTTCGCCGCGCTCGCGTCGCGGATTGCCGCCGACGCCGGGTTCCGCGTCGAGCCCGACATCTGTCTGATCAATTGGTACGGCCCCGACGGCCGCATGGGCCTGCACCAGGACAAGGATGAGAGCGCCGCGTCGATCGCCGCAGGGTTCCCGGTGGTGTCGATTTCGCTCGGCGATACTGCGCGGTTCCTGTTTGGCGGCCTCCGGCGCCGCGATCCGGTCGAGCCCATCCTGCTCGAATCGGGCGACGCGTTCGTGTTCGGCGGACCGGCGCGGCTCCGCTATCACGGCGTGTCGCGCATCATCCCGGGCACCTCGCCTCCCGCACTCGGGCTCGCCGGCCGATTCAACCTGACGTTCCGCCGGTTCTGAAACGCCCGGCCGGCCGGTCACGGTCATTTCCTTCAGCTGACCGAACCGACATAACGTATAAAGCCAGCATGTCGCCGGCGGTCTCGTTTTCCCTCGTGTACCTGGCGGCCGCGGCGTTCGCGCTCGGCGCCGTGGCGGCCATCTGGCCGCGGCGGACCGCGCCGGGCGGACGGCCGCTGGCCCTCATGCTGCTCGGGGCCGCGTTCTGGGCCGTGTGCGACGCGATCGAGCTGCACGTGCCGACCGCTGCCGGCAAGCAGCTGCTCTCGCAGGTCCAGTACGTCGGCGTCATCGCCGTCGCTCCCTTGTTCTTCCATGCGGCGCGAGAACTGGCGGGAGGCTCGCTCCACCTGTCGCCGGCGCTGCGGCTGGCCGTGTGGGCTGTTCCGCTGCTGTCGCTCCTGGCCGCCTGGACGAACTCCTGGCATCACTGGCTGTGGACGAGCATCCGGCTGCCGTCCGGCGATCTGCCGTTTGCGACGTACGAGTACGGCTGGTGGTTCTGGGTTCTGACGGCGCAGAACTATCTGCTGATGATCGCCGCGACGACGGCGCTGCTCGGTGCGATCAGGCGCGTGCGACAGCAGTTCCGCATCGGCATGGTGGCGGTGCTCGCCGCCGCGGTTCTGCCGTGGATCGGCAACGCCGCTTACAACCTCAAACGTGGCCCGTGGCCGGGCCTGAACTACCTCACGCTGTCGCTCGGCGTGAGCGGCAGCCTGCTGGTGTGGGTCGTCCTGCGCGAGGGGCTGCTCGATCTGCTGCCCCGGGCGCGCGAGGCGCTGCTCGATCGGATGGCCGATTGCGTCGTCGTGCTCGATCGCCGGTGGCGCGTGATGCTGGCCAATCAGCCGGCGCGCGAGACGCTGCCGCTCGAAGGGCCGGCCCTGGCCGCCGCGCTCGGGCTGCCGCCGTCGGGCGAGGCGCCGGAGCAGTGGCGCGCCGAAGCATGCGTCGAGCACGGCGGCGAGCGCCGCTGGTTCGACATCCGCGTCGACCCGGTGCGCGATCGGTGGGGTGTGCTGGCCGGCCGCCTGCTGGTGGCGCGTGACGTCACCATGCAGAAGACGTTCGAGGACGAACGCGAGCGGCTCATCGACGAGTTACAGGAGGCGCTGCGCAAGGTCACCCAGCTCGAAGGGCTGCTGCCGATCTGCGCGAGCTGCCGGAAAGTCCGCGACGACGGCGGCTACTGGGGGCACGTGGAGGAATACTTCGAGAGCCGCGCCCCCGTGGAGTTCACGCACGCCATCTGTCCGGACTGCGCGGCCCGCCTCTACCCGTCCATAATGAAGGGGTGAGACGCGCGTACGACGAGTTTCTGCGGGCCCATCCCGAGTACGCGGGGACCCATCGCCTCGACGAGTTGCGTGCCTCGGAATATGGCCGCCTCGACGCCCAGCGCCAGGTGTACCTCGATTACACCGGCGGCAGCCTCCATGCGGAGTCGCAGCTCCGCGACCACACGGCGCTGCTCGGCGAACGCGTCCTCGGCAATCCGCACTCCGCGAGTCCGGCCTCGGCCGGAATGACCGAACTGGTCGAGCGCGCGCGCCACGCCGTGCTGCGGTGGTTTAACGCCGAGGGCGAGTACACGGCCATCTTCACGCAGAACGCGACCGCCGCGCTCAAGCACGTGGGCGAGTCGTATCCGTTCGGCCCCGGCGGCGGCTACCTGCTGACCGTCGACAATCACAACTCGGTGAACGGCATCCGCGAGTTCGCGATCGCCAGAGGCGCCAGCGTGGCCTACGCGCCGCTGACGACCCCCGAGCTGCGCGTCGATCGCGCGCGTCTCGCCGAGCTGCTCGCCGCGCCCGCGGCCGGCCGCCGGCTGTTCGCCTTTCCGGCGCAGTCGAACTTCTCGGGCGTGAAGCACCCGCTCGCGCTCGTGGCGGAGGCGCACGCGCGCGGATGGGACGTGCTGCTCGACGCGGCCGCGTTCGTGCCCACCAGCCGCCTGGACCTGCGGGCGATCCAGCCCGACTTCGTGAGCATCTCGTTCTACAAGATGTTCGGGTATCCCACCGGCGTCGGCTGCCTGCTGGTGCGCAACACGGCGCTGCCGGTGCTGCACCGTCCGTGGTTCGCCGGCGGCACGGTGAACTTCGCCACGGTGCAGGGACGCCGCCACATCCTGGCGCCAGGCGAGGCGGGGTTCGAGGACGGCACGCTCAACTACCTGGCGATTCCCGCCGTCGAGATCGGACTGCGCCACCTCGAGTCTCTCGGTGTCGAGACCATTCAGACGCGCGTGCGCTGTCTGACGGACTGGCTGCTGCAGTCGCTCCTCGCGCTCCGCCACAGCAGCGGACGGCCGATGGTCCGCATCTACGGGCCGGTCACCACCGAGGACCGCGGCGGCATCGTCACGATGAATTTCTACGACCCCGACGGCCACCTCATCGACTATCGGCGAGTGGAGGAGCTGGCCGGTCAGGAGGGCATCTCGCTGCGGACCGGCTGCTTCTGCAATCCGGGCGCGGGCGAGGCAGCCGAAGGGCTCACCGAACATGACGTCTCCGACGCGCTGGAGCAGACCGCGGATATGACGATGCCCCGCTTTCTGCAGATCATCACGCACCGCGACGGCAAGAGCGCCGGGGCGATCCGCGTGTCGCTGGGGCTGGCGAGCAACTTCGCCGACGTCGATCGCTTCGTGCGGTTTGCCGCCGGCCTGCGCGACCAGACCCGCCTGACGATTGGCGAAGTCAGCTTCGACATCGAATCGTGCCGAGTGATCCGCGACGGCAGCTGACGTGCCCTCTCCAT
>JACQZV010000147.1 GCA_016213695.1 Acidobacteriota bacterium
CGGCTCCGAGGTGTCGGCGCTGCTCGGCCGCATGCCGTCGGCGGTCGGCTACCAGCCGACGCTGCTGACCGAAATGGGCGAGCTGCAGGAGCGCATCACGTCGACCAAGAAGGGGTCGATCACCTCCGTGCAGGCGATCTACGTGCCGGCCGACGACTACACCGACCCGGCGCCGGCGACGACCTTCGCGCACCTCGACGCCACGACGAACCTGTCGCGGCAGATCGCAGAGCTCGGCATCTATCCGGCCGTGGATCCGCTGGCGTCGACCTCGCGCATTCTCGACCCGCGCGTGCTCGGCGAGGAGCATTACGGCGTGGCGCGCGCCGTGAAACAGATCCTGCAGCGCTACAAGGACCTGCAGGACATCATCGCGATTCTCGGCATCGACGAGCTGTCGGAGGACGACAAGCTCACGGTGGCACGCGCGCGCAAGCTGCAGCGATTCCTGTCACAGCCGTTCTTCGTCGCCGAGCAGTTCACCGGCTTCAAGGGCAAGTACGTGCCGATTGCCGACACCGTCAAAGGCTTCAAGGCGATCGTCGACGGAAAGCACGACGATCTGCCGGAGCAGGCGTTCTACATGGTGGGCACGATTGAAGAGGCGGTGGAGAAGGCCGCCGGCATGAACGCCGCCACCTAGCCACCACGAAGGCACGAAGACTCGCATGGCATTGCCGACCAGGATCGCGCTGGAAATCGTGACCCCCGATCGCGCTCTCGTGCGCGAGGAGGTGGACGAACTGCAGCTGCCGGGGGCCGACGGCTATCTGGGCGTCCTGCCCGGGCACACGCCGCTGCTGGCCACGCTGAAGGTGGGCGAGCTCTGGTACCGCACCGGGCCGGAGACGCACCATCTCGCCGTTGCCGGCGGTTTCGTGGAGGTCCTGCCCGACCGGGTCACGGTGCTCGCGCAGATCGCCGAGCGGGCCCAGGACATCGACGTGGCGCGGGCCGAGGCGGCCAGGCGGCGCGCGGAAGAGCGGCTCGCCCGCCCCGCTCAGGAGCTCGATTTCGAACGGGCGCGGGTGGCCATGATGAAGTCGCTTATCCGCCTGCAGGTGGCCACGCGCGCGCGGACAAGGGTATAACAGAGGGTCTGCTCTCCAGCCTCCTCCAGCTCTTTCGGTACCGGGCACTGATTCAGGGCCTCGTCGCGCGCGATCTCAAAGCGCGGTACCGGGGCTCCGTCCTCGGCTTCGTCTGGTCGTTCGTCAACCCGCTGCTCCTGCTGCTCGTCTACTCGTTTGTCTTCACCGTCGTCCTCCCGGGCGCGCGCCCGCGCGAGCTCGAGCCGTTCGCGCTCTTCATGTTCTGCGGCATCCTGCCGTGGACCTGGTTTTCCTCGTCGCTCCTCGAGGCGTCCAACGTACTGATTGCGGGCGGCAATCTCATTCGCAAGGTGCTGTTTCCGGCCGAAGTGCTCCCGATCGTGACGGTGCTCGCCGGCCTGGCGCATTTCTGCTTCGGGCTGCCGATTCTCGCGGCGTTCCTCCTGTACTACCGCATCCCGATCGTGCCGACCGACCTGCTGTGGTTTCCGGTGATCGTGGCCGTCCAGCTCGTGCTGACCCTGGGTCTGGCGCTGCTGCTGTCGGCGCTGGCGGTGCACTTCCGTGATATCCGCGATCTGCTGTCGAACCTGCTGACCCTCTGGTTCTTCGGCACGCCGATCATCTACAGCCTTTCGCAGGCGCCGCCCCCGGTGCGGCGGCTGCTCAGCCTGAACCCGTTCACACACCTCGCCGTCGCCTACCAGGAAGTGCTGTTCCACGGCGGCGCCTTCGTCGAGTGGCCAAGGCTGCTGGCCGTTGGCGCCGCGTCCCTCGTGGTGCTCGCGCTGGGCTATGCGGTGTTCGACCGCCTGAGAGAGACCCTTGCCGAAGAGGTGTGAGTCCGCATGAACGCGATCGAAGTGCGGGACGTCCGCAAGACGTACCGCCGCTACGGACGGCGGAAGCAGTTCGGGACGCTGAAGAGCGCGCTGCTGTCCGGCCGCCTGTTCCGCGAGCTGCGCCCCGATGATGCCTTCGACGCGCTCCGGGGCGTGTCGTTCGATGTCCCGGCCGGCCGGACGTTCGGCATTGTCGGGCGCAACGGGTCGGGCAAGAGCACGATGCTGAAGCTGATTGCCGGCATCGGCAGGCCGACCGAGGGCACCGTCACCGTTCAGGGACGGGTCTCCGCGTTGATCGAGCTCGGCGCCGGCTTCCATCCCGAAATCTCCGGCCGCGACAACGTGTTCATCAACGGCATGATGCTCGGGCTCGACAAGCGCGACATCGCCGCGCGGTTCGACGAGATCGTCGAGTTCGCCGAGCTGCGCGATTTCATCGACGCGCCGGTCAAGACGTATTCGTCGGGGATGTACATGCGGCTGGGGTTCGCGGTGGCCATCCACGTGGATCCCGACGTCCTGCTCGTGGACGAGGTGCTGGCCGTCGGCGACGAGGCGTTCACCCACAAGTGCCTCGACACGTTCGCGGAGTTCCGCCGGCGGGGCCGGACGGTGCTGCTCGTGACCCACTCGCTCGACCTGGTGACCCGGTTCTGTGACGAAGCGCTCTGGCTCGACGGCGGTCTCGTCCGCGTGCAGGGCGATCCACGGCGCGTCATCGACGCCTACCTGATGGACGTGGCGAAGGCGGAGGATGCAGCGTTTGGGAAGGCGGCGGCGCCCGAGGAGCCTCCCGCGGCCGTCCCCGCGGGCCCCGAGGAGCCTCCGGACATGTTCAAGGCGCTCGAAGGGCGCTGGGGCTCGCGCGAGGTGGAGATTGCCGGCGTCGACGTGCTGGGCGCCGGGGGGCAGCCGACCCACGTGTTTCAGTCGGGCGATCCGCTGGAGATGCGGCTCCGCGTGCGCGCAGCGGCGCCGACGGCCGATGTCGTCTTCGGCGTCGGCATCTTCAACGCCGACGGCGTGTGCTGCTACGGGACGAACACGCGCATCGACGGCGGAGCGGCGGGCACCATCAACGGCGCCGGCGAAGTGCGGTTCTGCATCGACCGCCTCGACCTGGTGGACGGCACCTATAAGCTCGACGTCGCGGCCCACCGCGAGAACGGCGCCCCTTACGACTACCATCGCCAGCTGCACACGATTCGCGTCTCCTCCGGACTGAAGGAGGCGGGGATCTTCCGGCCGCCGCATCGCTGGCTGTTTTCCGGCGGCGTGCGCGTGTCGGGCCTGGGCACGTCCGAGTGAACAGCCGCGGCGCGTCCCCGGCGCTGTCGACGGCGGCTGCGGCCGCCGCGTATGGGGCGCGCGTGCGCGAGGGGGGCGGCACCGTCGTGTTCACCAACGGCGTGTTCGACCTGCTGCACCCGGGGCACGTCCGCTACCTGCGGGAGGCCCGGGCACTCGGCGACGCCCTGATCGTGGCGATCAACTCCGACCGGTCGGTTCGCGCGATCAAAGGCCCCGACCGGCCGGTCAATCCCGAGGGCGAGCGCGCCGAAGTGCTCCTCGCGCTGACGAGCGTGGACGCGGTGGTCGTCTTCGACGAGGAGACGCCCCACGCCATCATTTCCGCCATCCAGCCCGACGTGCTCGTGAAAGGCGCCGACTGGGGCCCGGGCAACATCGTCGGACGCGATGTCGTCGAGGCGCGGGGCGGGCGCGTCGTCCGGGTCGACCTGTCGCCGGGACACTCGACGTCCGAGCTGATTCGCCGCATCCAGAACACGCCGCACGCCTAGGGCGTGTGTGACAATGGGCTTTTGCGCGCGACAGGAACGTCCCTCACCCTTCGGGCTCTCTTCAGCCAGGCCAGCGCCCGCGCCGATCTGGACACGCTCGCGCCGCTCACGGCCGGGCTGACTCCCGCGGCCAAAGCGCTCGCCGCGGTGGCGGCTGCCCGGACCATCCCGGACGTCACGCTGCTCGTCGCGCCCACCGACAAGGACGTCGAACAACTGACCGCCGACGCGCGGTTCTTCTATGGCGCCATCGAGGGGGCGTCGGACACCGCGGTCGAACAGGTGGTGCTTCCGTTTCCCTCGCTGCAGATCGATCCGTATCGGGGGATGAGCCCGCATTTCCGGGTGGCCGCCGCCCGCGGACGCGCGCTGCACGCGGCCGCCACGGGCCGGGCCCGGCTGATCATTGCGTCCTCCGCGGCGCTGCTGCCGAGAGTCAGCGCGGCCGAACGGCTCCTGCGCGCGTCAATCGCCATCACGGCGGGAACCGAGGTCGAGCCGGACAGGCTGGCGGCGCTGCTCGTGGACGCCGGCTTTGCGCGCGCGGAGCCGGTTGAGGAGCACGGCTCGTTCGCGGTGCGCGGCGGCATTGTCGACATCTTTCCCGCCGGCGACGCCGAACCGGTCCGCCTCGAGTTCGTCGGCGACATGGTCGAGTCGCTCCGCCGTTTCGATCCCTCCACCCAGCGATCCACCGGCGCGACCGATCAGATCGCCATCGTCCCCGTGCGGGAGCGGTTCGACGACGACGGGGCGGTGCCGGTGCTGGATGTCCTCGGCGCCGTGCGTGGCGTCCGGGTGATCGTGTCCGAGTACGACCAGGTCGAGGAATCCATCCGGAGAGTTCGCAGCCAGCTGGAGGCGAGTCACGAAGACGCCGCCGGCCGCGGGCACGTGGTCGCACTGCCTCCCGACGAGGCGTTTATCGGGTGGGACGACATCGCCGGCCGGATGCAGGCCGCGCCGCGGCTCGAGACGCTCGCCGTTGACGACGCTGGCGCGCGCCACGTGTCGTGCCAGACGGCCATGGAGTTCCACGGGCGCATCCCCGACTGGATTGCGGAGATCCACGAGGCGCGGCGGCGCGGAGACACCGTGCTCTTCGTGACCGAGAGTCAAGGCCGCGCCGAGCGGACGGTCGAGCTCCTGCAGGAGTACGAGGTCCTCGGCGTGCCGGTGGAGCATGCCGTAGACGCGCACGCGGCGTCGGTGCTGGTGGCGGTTGGATCGCTCTCGCGCGGATTCCGGCTGGCCGGCGCCGCTCTGCAGATCTACGCCGAAACCGACGTGTTCGAGGAAGAACACCACGCGGCCGAACGCCGCCGCAGCGCCGCCAGGACGTTCCTGTCCGATCTGCGCGACCTCAAGGTGGGCGACCTGGTTGTGCACGTCGACCACGGCATCGGCGAGTTCGTCGGCCTCAAGCAGCTCGGCGTGCGCGGCACGGCGGAGGGCGCGCAGGAGTTCCTCGAGCTCCGCTACGCGGGCGAGGACAAGCTGTTTGTGCCGGTCGAACGGCTCGACCTCGTGCAGAAGTTCACCGGCGGCGCCAGGCCGGCGCTCGATCGGCTTGGCGGCACGTCGTGGGAGAAGGCGAAGACGCGCGTCAAGAAAGCCATGCGCGACATGGCCGAGGAGCTCCTCAGGCTCTACGCGCAGCGCAAAGCCGTGCCGGGCCACGCGTTCTCGTCCGACACGCACTGGCAGGAGGAATTCGAGGCCGCGTTTCCCTACGAGCCGACCCCGGACCAGGCCAGCGCCATCGCCGACATCAAGAAGGACATGGAAGCGCCGTCGCCCATGGACCGCCTGCTCTGCGGCGACGTGGGCTACGGGAAGACGGAAGTGGCCATGCGCGCCGCCTTCAAGGCGGTCATGGACGCCAAGCAGGTCGCGCTTCTCGCGCCGACGACGGTCCTGGCGTTCCAGCACCTCAAGACGCTGCGCGACCGGTTTGCCGGGTTCCCGATCGCCGTCGAGATGGTCAGCCGGTTCCGGAGCCCGCAGGAGACCAGGGACGCCCTCGCCGGCCTGGCGGCCGGCAGAGTGGACATCATCATTGGCACGCACCGCCTGCTCTCGAAGGATGTCGCGTTCAAGGATCTCGGCCTGCTGATCGTCGACGAGGAACAGCGATTCGGCGTGGCGCACAAGGAGCGCATCAAGCAGCTGCGCCGGAAGGTCGACGTCCTGACGATGACCGCGACGCCGATCCCGCGCACGCTGAACATGTCGCTCGTCGGCATCCGCGACATGTCGGTCATCGAGACGCCGCCCAAGGACCGGCTCTCGATTCAGACCAACGTAGTCGCGTTCGACGCCCCGGTGATCGCGCGTGCCGTGCGCGACGAAATCGCCCGCGGCGGGCAGGTGTACTTCGTCCATAACCGCGTCGAATCCATCTTTTCCATCGGCAGCCTCCTGCAGCGCATCGTGCCGGATGCCCGGGTGGTCGTCGGGCACGGCCAGATGGGCGAGGACGAGCTGGAGCGCGCGATGCTCGGCTTTGTCGAGCATCGGTACGACGTGCTGCTCGCGACGACCATCGTCGAAAACGGCCTCGATATCCCGAACGCGAACACCATCATCGTCAACCGCGCGGACCGCTACGGCCTCGCGCAGCTCTACCAGCTGCGCGGCCGCGTGGGCCGGTCCGATCGGCCCGCGTACGCCTACCTGCTGATTCCGCCGCAGGAGGCGCTGTCGCCGGTTGCCCGCAAGCGCCTCGCGGCGATCCGGGAGTTCAGCGACCTCGGCAGCGGATTCCGCGTCGCGGCGCTCGACCTGGAGATTCGCGGCGCCGGCAACCTCCTCGGCGGCGAGCAGAGCGGCCACATCGACACCGTCGGGTTCGAGATGTACATGAAGCTGCTCGAGGAGGCGGTGCGCGAGCTGAAGGGCGAGGAGCTCGAAGACGACGTCCGCGCGACCGTCAATCTCCGCGTCGATCTGAAGATCGAAGACAGCTATGTCCCCGAGATGAATCAGCGCCTGATGATCTACCGGAAGGTCGCCGCGGCCCGGACCGAGCCGGAGATCGGCGCGGTGCTGGACGAGCTCCGCGATCGCTACGGGCCGGCGCCCCCGTCGGTGCTGAACCTGGCCGAGTACGGGCGGATCCGCGTCATGGCCGACCGCCTGGGGGTCGAGACCATCGACCGCGAGGGGCGCACCGTGGTCATCAAGTTCAGGCCGCAGGCCAGGGTCGACCCCATGCGCCTCGTCAAAGTCGTGCGCGACTTTCCCGGCGCGATCCTGGCGCCGCCCGCGTCGCTCAAGCTCGACCTCGAGGCGGCGCCCGAAGCCCTGAAGCCACGGGCCGCGCACACCAGCTGGTGGACGTCCCGCGCGACCTCCGGCGCCGTGACCGCCGGCTTCACCAAGGAAGAGATCCTGAAGCGGCCCGAAGAGGACCCCCGCGCCGAGGGCGGACTCTTCACGCGGCTCGAGACCCTGCTGCGGGCCTTGGGTTAACATATTGATTCTGCAGGAATTGTCCATGCTGAAGCGAAGCGTCATCGCCGCCTCCGTCGCCGCGCTCCTCGGTGCCGTCCCGCTCGGAGCGCAAATCATCGAGCAGGTACTCGTCAACGTGAACGGCGACATCCTGACCAAGACCGAGTTCGAGCAGCGGCAGGTTGCCGTGCTGCGCAATCGACCCGAGCTCGCCAATGTCACGCCCGAGAGCCCGGAGCTGAAGCGCGCCATCGCCGAAGTGACGCCGCAGCTCATCCTCGACGCGGTCGACGAGCTGCTCCTCATCCAGCGCGGCCGCGAGCTGGGGCTGGCGCTCGGCGACGAGCAGTTCAAGAGCATCCTCGAGAACATCAAGAAGTCGAACAACATCGAGGACGAGGAGCAGTTCCAGGCCGCGCTCAAGCAGGAAGGCATGACGATGGCCGACCTCCGGCGGGCGCTGGAGAGGCAGATGCTCGCGACCGAGGCGCAGCGCCGCGACGTCGTGGACAAGATCAGCGTCACCGAAGCGGAGGCGCGCGCCTACTACGAGTCGCACAAGCAGGAATTCACGACGCCCTCCGAAGTGACCCTGCGCGAAATCATGATCGAGGTGCCGGTGTCGGATCGCGGCGTCAACGTCGCCGCTGACGATGAGGCGAAGGCGAAGGCGGACGAGGTGCGCCGGCGGCTGCTCGCGGGCGAGCCGTTTCCACGCCTCGCCGCCGAAGTCTCGGATGCGCCCTCGAAGGCGAACGGCGGGTTGATCGGGCCGATCAAGCACGACGAACTCGCCGAAGCGCTGCAGTCGCGGCTCGACACGATGAAGGTCGGAGATCTCGCCGACGTGGTGCGGGTGCAGCGCGGCTACCAGATTCTCAAGCTCGAGTCGCGGACCGAGACGCGGATCCGGTCCTTCGACGACGCGCGAGCCGACATCGGCAACAAAGTGGGGGCCGAGAAGTCTGCCGGCGAGCGCATGAAGTATCTCGAGAGGCTCCGCGGCCAGGCGACGGTCACGTGGCGGAACGACGAGCTGAAGCGAGCCTACGAGCAGGCGCTGGCCGCGCGGCGCAAGGTCCTTGAGGGATGACCGAGGAGTGGTTCGCGCTCTGGACGCGGTCGCGCCACGAGCAGGTCGTGCGCGAGCAGCTGGAGAGAAAGCAGATCGAGACATTCCTGCCGACGGTCACGCGCTGGAGCCGCTGGAAGGATCGCAAGAAGAAGATCGACTGGCCGCTGTTCCCAGGCTACTGTTTCGCCCGGTTCGACTCGCAGCAGCGCCTGCCCGTGCTCAAGTGCACCGGCGTCGTCAACATCGTCTCGTTCGAGGGCGAGCCCGCGCCGATTCCCGAGCACGAGATCGCAGGCATCCGGCAGCTCGTCGAGAGCGATCTGGCGTACGACCCCTGCCCGATGATTCGTGAGGGCGAGATGGTGGAAGTCATGCACGGCCCGCTCAAGGGCGTGGTCGGCCGACTGGTCCGCAAAGGCGCGCACGCGCGGCTCGTGCTGTCGGTCGACCTGATCGGCCAGGCGGTCAGCGTCGAGGTGGACGCGGCCGACGTGCGGGCGTATTAGGAGCGATCCCACAGCCTGACACCCACGGCCTGACGCCATGAACATCGGCAACATCACCCTCGCCTCGCCCTTCGTCATCGCCCCCATGGCGGGCATGACCGACAGCGCGTTCCGCCGCCTGGTCAAGGGCCACGGGGGCTGCGGCCTGGTCGTGACGGAGATGGTGTCGTCGGAGGGGCTGGTCCGCGGGATCGATCGGACGCTCGAGTACGCGGAGTACACCGAGGCCGAGCGGCCCGTCTCGATCCAGATCTTCGGCGGCGATCCCGCAACCATGGCGGAGGCGGCCCGGATTGTCGAAGGCATGGGCGCCGACATCGTCGACGTCAACATGGGGTGCCCGGTGCCGAAGATTGCCAGGCACAGCGCCGGCTGCAGCCTGATGAAGGAACCGGCGCACGCCGCACGTGTCGTCAGTGCGATGACCGCGGCGGTCGGGATTCCAGTGACGGTGAAGATGCGGGCCGGATGGAGCGATCGATCGCGCAACGCGCCCGAGCTCGCCCGGATGGTGCAGGACGCCGGCGCGGCGGCGATCGCGGTTCACGGCCGCACGGCGGAGCAGTCGTACAGCGGCGTCGCGGATTGGGATCTCGTGTCGCGCATCGCCGGCGCGCTGACGATTCCGGTGCTTGGAAGCGGCGACTGCATCGAGGCCGGCCAGATCGTCGATCGGATGGCGACCGGCGTCGGCGGCGTGCTCGTCGGCCGCGGCGTGCTGCGCAACCCCTGGGTGCTGGCGCAGGCCGCGGATCTGGCTGCCGGACGGCCGCCGCGCGTGGTCACGCCTGAGGAGCGCGGGCGGTTCCTGAACGACTATGTCGACCTGCTGCTCCACGAGCGCGTCGACGAGCGCGACGGCTTCCGGCATCTCGCGCCGGGACCCGAATCCGGGAATTCTGGACAGGCGATCGCGCGCACGGCGCACGGCCGCGACCGCTGGGTCATCAACAAGATTCGCGCGCTGTGCGGCTGGTACTCGAAGGGGCTGGACGGCGGCTCGCACCTGCGGACGCGCGTCAATTCCGCGGCGACGCTCGGCGAACTGCGCGACGTGATCGCCGAGTTCTTCGACCTCGCGGCTGCCTGCACCCGGCAGCACGTGCCATACGGGACTACCGCGTAGCCGGCGGCAGCGGCGCCGTCAGCCCGGCCGTGCCGTCCTGCAGTTCGAAGTCGTACAGCAGAGCGTCCTCAAACGCGCTGAAGAACTCCGACGCGAGCCGTTCATGCACCGGGTGGTCGAGATACGCCATGAGCCCCGCCCGGTCGTCGAACTCGAGTACCGCGGCGTAGGGATAGTCGGTGCGCATCAGCGCTTCGTAGGGACGTCCCACGCGGACGCGCCTGCCGACGCGCGCCCGGCGGCCTTCCGCCGCCAGGTCGGCCCGCGGACGAAACAACACGATGTGCGCGATCATCGGCGCCGCGGGCGCTTGATTGGGCGGCGCGGGGCCGCGGTGCGCGGCCGGTCGCGTGGCGGGCCCTGCGGCCGGTCGCGTGGGGGGTCCTGGGGCCGGTCGCGTGGCGGGCCCTGCGGCCGGTCCTGCGGCGCCTGCGCGCCGCGCGCCCGCCGCTCGAAGCGCTGCC
>JACQZV010000149.1 GCA_016213695.1 Acidobacteriota bacterium
CTGGAAGAACTCCTGGTGCGGGTGCTTGCGGCCGCCCTGCGGGGGCACGTTGGCCACGGTGCCCTCCAGGATCTTGAGCAGCGCCTGCTGGACGCCTTCGCCCGACACGTCGCGCGTGATCGACGGGTTCTCGTCCTTGCGGCAGATCTTGTCGACCTCGTCGATGTAGATGATGCCCTGCTGGCACTTCTCGATGTCGCCGCCGGCCGCCTGCAGGAGCTTGAGGATGATGTTCTCCACGTCCTCGCCGACGTAGCCGGCCTCGGTGAGCGTGGTGGCATCGACGATCGTGAACGGGACCGAGAGGAGCTTGGCCAGCGTCTGCGCGAGCAGCGTCTTGCCCGTGCCGGTCGGGCCGATCAGCATGATGTTCGACTTGGTCAGCTCGACGTCGTTGCGGCTGCGCGGCTGCTTCTGGATCTCGATCCGCTTGTAGTGGTTGTAGACGGCCACCGCGAGCTTCCGCTTCGTCCGCTCCTGGCCGATGACGTACTCGTCGAGGAACTTCTTGATCTCGGGCGGGGAGGGGAGCGACGAACGGACGCCCCGGTTCTCGAAGCGGTTGTCGTCCGCGATGATGTCGTTGCAGACCTCGACGCACTCGTCGCAGATGAAGACCGTCGGGCCCGCAATCAGCTTGCGGACGTCGTTCTGGTCCTTGTTGCAGAACGAGCAGCGGAGAATCTCAGCCTCGCCGTTCTTCTTGACCATAATTACCGGGCTGTGAGCCCCGGGCTCTGGGCTTCAGGTTTCACTCTACACCCGTTTCCGGATGACGTCATCGATAATCCCGTAGTCCTTCCCCTGGTCGGCCGACATGATGTAGTCGCGCTCGGTATCCTCCTGGATCCGCTTCATCGGCTGCCCCGTGTGGAGCACGAGGATTTCGTTGAGCCGCTCCCGCATGCGCAGGATCTCGCGCGCGGCAATGTCGATGTCGGTGGCCTGCCCCTGCAGCCCCTGCATGAGCGGCTGGTGGATCACGATCCGGGAATTCGGCAGCGAGAAGCGCTTCCCCTTGGTGCCGGCCGACAGCAGCACGGCCGCCATCGATGCCGCCTGTCCCATGCAGTACGTCTGGACGTGGGGCTTGATGAACTGCATCGTATCGTAAATCGCCAGGCCGGCCGTGATCGACCCGCCCGGGCTGTTGATGTACAGCAGGATGTCCTTGTCGGGATCCTCGGCTTCGAGGAACAGCATCTGCGCGATCACGAGGTTGGCGATCCCGTCGTCGATCGGCGTCCCGATGAAGATGATGCTGTCCTTGAGCAGCCGCGAGAAAATGTCGTACGCCCGCTCGCCGCGGTTGGTCTGCTCGACCACCATCGGCACCAGCTGGGCGCGTGGGTCCATCGAATAGGGCATGTGCGATTCAGGGGGCGGCTGGAGCGTTCTCGGCGGGTTCGCTTGTCATCTTAGCACGCGACACCGCCAAGTCAACCGCCTTCTCCCGCCGCAACCCCGCATGGAGACGGGAGATACCGCCTTCCTTCTCGAGCTGCGCCCGCAGCGCCGCCGGCGTCCGGCCGGCCCGCGCGGCGAACTGCTCGATCTCCTTATCGACATCTGCCGGGGGAACCGTTATCTGCTCGCGCCGGGCGATTTCGTCGAGGGCGAGGGTGCTCGCCACCGCACCGCGCGCCGCCTCCCGCTGCGCTTCACGGAATTGCGCCCAGTCGATTCCCGCCTGCCGCGGGTCCACGTTCTGCGACATCAGCTGCCGTGCGAACTCCTCCACGCGGCGGTCCATCTCGCGCTCGACCAGCGACGCCGGCAGCTCGAACGGGATGCGCTCGGCGAGCTGCCGGAACAGGTCCGCGCGCATCTGCCGCTTCACGGTGTCTCGCGCCTCCTCTTCGAGATCGGCCCGGACGCGGTCGCGCAGTGCCGCCAGCGAGTCGAACGCCCCCACGTCCTTCGCGAACTCGTCGTCCAGATCCGCCAGCACGCGCCGCCGGATGCCCTTGACGTTCACGGCGTACCGCTGGTCGGTGTCCGCCAGCTCGGCAACCGGGTAGCTTCCCGGAAAGCGCACCGAAAACGTCTTGGCGTCGCCTTCGCGCAGTCCGATGATTTCCGCATCGAAGCCGGGCGGATTGCCTGGCGCGCCAAGCTGAATGCTCGCCTCCTCGTGGTGATCGACCGTGCCGTCGGGTCCGGTCCGATCAAGCTCGAGTACGACCATGTCGCCGTCGGCGACCGGCCGCCCGTCGATGACTTCCTCCTTCGCCGTGCGCTCGCGCAGCCGCTGCAGCATCTGGTCGACCGCCTCGTCGGTGACGTGCGCCGACCGCCGCTGGAGCGTGATGGACGAGAGGTCGCCGGGGTCGAACGGCGGCACGGTTTCGAACCCGGCCGTGAACGTGAGCGGCCGCCCTTCGGCGAGATCGACGTCCCGAATGCTGGGTGTCTCGACCGGCTCGATGCCGCGTGCCTGCAGGGCCTCGTCGACGGCGCGCGGGATCAGCCCGTGCATCACGTCGTGCAGGATCTGATCGCGGAAGCGCTGCTTCACGAGCGCCTGCGGCACCTTGCCGGGACGGAAACCTGGCAGCCGCGCCTGCTTCATGTAGCCGCGCGCGATGCGATCGATCTCGGCGTCGACACGGTCGGCCGGGATCTCGATCGTCAGGGTCTTCTGGGTGTCGGTGACGTCGGTGAATGCTGTTTTCATGGGGAAGAAGGCAGACGCCGGGTCCGCTGCGCGGAACCCGGCCCGCGTACGCAGGCGGGTCTGGTCACCAGTCGCCCCAGCCCCGCCGAAATCTGAATGCGAAAGGAGGGACTCGAACCCCCATACCCTCTCGGGTACCAGATCCTAAGTCTGGCGCGTCTGCCAGTTCCGCCACTTTCGCCCGCCTCCAGCCTATCAAGTGCCAATGGTGACCGAAAGGGGTCTGCGGTATCATTCGGTCCGGCATGTCTACTTCGGTGAATGACCTATTTCACGGACTATTTGACTGTCACTGGCTGGCTGGCCGTACGTCGCTAGCGGTTCGGCCCTCGGGCGGCTCCGCCCGAACCGTTCCGTGCCCGGACACCGGACGGCCGCTTCGTGTCGCCACCGTCGAGGTCAGCGACCGGGGGGTGTGTCCCGCGTGCACGCAACTGGGCGTGGGCGGCTACGTCACCTTTGAAGGCGACCTCCGCCTCGCGTTCGCCTGTCCGAGTTGCCGCAAGATCGTGTGGATCGCCGCAACCTAGGACGGCGGCAGGCGCTCGGCTTCGCGTTCTCGCTGATCGCGCCTTCCCTCGTCGTCTTCGACAAGTACCTCGGCCGGATCGGCGTGGTCGCGTACGTTCTGGCGGCGTCGGCCGCGCTCGTCTGGGTTCACCGTCACTTTGCCGACCGGCTGGCGCCCCTGGTTACCAGGCGCGCGGCCGTGGGCTTGGCGGCCGCCATGGCGGTCGCGCTTGTCGTCGCCTTCCGGGTCGGGTATCCGCTGGCCAACTCCGGGTGGATCGGACCGGGCAGCGACCGTGATGAGCATGTGAACATCGGCGTGACCGAGCTGCTCGGCGGCCGCTACCCGTACTACCAGTTGGCGCCGTACTACGAAAGCTTCATCAGCCAGATGCCGGGCGCGCTCATCCTGGCGGTTCCATTCGTGCTGCTGGGAAACGGCGCCTACCAGAACCTGTTCTGGATCGCGGCATTCGTGGCGGCGCTGGCCTGGCTCCTTCGAGACGCGCGGCCTGCGCTCGTGCTGACGGCCGCGATCTTCCTGTTCTCGCCGATCGTGCTGAACGAATACGTGGTCGGCGGCGATCTGCTGGCCAACAGCCTCTACGTGCCGCTCGGCGCGCTGTGGGTGGTCGCGGGCAGGGCCGCCGGCCGCTGGCCGCGGGGTGCCGCGGCCGCGGCGCTCGGGATCGCGCTGTCGTCGCGGCCGCATTTCCTGCTGATCGCGCCGCTGGTCTTTTCGGCGCTGCGCGCGCGTGAAGGGCTCCGGTCCGCCGTCGCGTGGATGACGGTGACGGGCGCCACGTTCGCGGCCGTCACGCTGCCGTTCTATCTCCACGATCCGGCGGCGTTCTCGCCGCTCGACACGGTCGGCTTTCTGCAGCCGGACGGGCTGCCGCCCGCCGCCGGCTTCCTGCTGGCGGGCATCTGCGGAGCGGTCGCCGTCGGTCGCGCCCTCAGCCGGCCGCAGGGCGACCTCCGGACCTTTCTGGCGTCCTGCACGCTGGTGCTGGCGTTTCCGGTTCTCCTGTCGGTGCTGGTGACGTCAATCGATCGCGGCGGGCTCGATCTCAGCGTGGCGGGCTACGGCCTGTCGTTTCTGTTCTTCGGCGCGCTCGCCTTCATGCCGTCTTTGTCCGGCGCCGGGCGGGATCGACTCGGGCCATCCGGAGCGGACCTGACGTCTGTGCGTTGGTAATCACGAGCTCGTCCACGGGGCCGCGGCGGGCGGCGAGCGAGTTGATGGCGCGGCGCGCGGGCACGCGCTGGACGGTCAGGCCCGCCGCCCGCGCCTCCGGCGCGGCGTAGGCCGCCTCGATGTCCGGGGCGCTCGAGTTTGACACTACGACGGACGCGCCGCGGCGGGCGGCCGCGACGACCGCGGTCTGCAGGCGGCGCTGATCGAGGGGGCCGAAGCCGCCGGCGGTGTAGTGCGCGAAGCACGCCGTGCGGCTCAGCGGCGCATACGGCGGATCGCAGTAGACGAAGTCTCCCCGTCCGACGCCGGCCAGTACCTCGTCAAAGGGACCGCAGTGCAGCACGACCCGGTCGCGGGCAAGCGCGCGGGCGACGCTGCGGATGTGGTCCGGCTCGCAGATACGCGGTTCGGTGTAGCGTCCGGCGGGCACGTTGAAGCCGCCGTTCCGGTTCAACCGGAACAGACCGTTGTACCCGGTCCGGTTGAGATAGATGAACATGGCGGCCAGCGCCGGCGTGTAGGCGGCGGCCATTCCCGCGCCGTGCGTCCCGCAGCGCGCGCCGAGCGACGCGCGCGCGGGGTTGAACCGCCCGTCGCGAACGTCGTAGAAACAGTCGGCGCCCCGCGCCCGATGCTCCTGCTCGAGCGCGCGCAGCGCGCCGATCACCGCGTCGGGATCGTCGCGGACCGCCCGGTAACAGCCGATCAGATCGGCGTTCACGTCAGCCAGTCGCACGCGACGCCCGTCGAGGCGGCCCCCGGCGTCGAGGTCGAAGAACACGGCGCCGCTGCCGACAAACGGCTCCACATAGCGGTCAAACGCGGCGGGGTAGCAGCGTCGGAGCGCCGGCAGCAGCTGCCGCTTGCCGCCAGCCCACTTGAGCAGGGGTCTCACGCTTTCCCTGATCGGAAGGTGCGGCCGGTTTCGTGAACCGCGTGCGGCGGCGCGGTCGCCGATCGGGTATCCTTCGACATCGCGCTGCCAGTGACCATTCAGGCGTGGGACTATCGAGCCGAGTATGACGCCGAGCGCCAGGACATTCTGGACGCGGTCGATCAGGTGCTGCGGTCCGGACGCCTCGTGCTCGGCGAGAGCGTCCAGGCGTTCGAGCGGGAATTTGCCGCCTACTGCGGCGTGCCGCACGGCGTCGGCGTCAACAGCGGGACCGACGCGCTGACGCTGACGCTGCGCGCGCTCGACCTTCAGCCCGGCGACGAAGTCATCACGACCGCCAACACGGCGATTCCGACGGTGTCCGCCATCGTGACCGCCGGGGGCGTGCCCCGTTTTGCCGACATCGAGCCCGACACGTACCTGATGGACGTGGCGCACCTCGACACCCTCGTGACTCCGCGCACCCGCTGCATCCTGCCGGTGCATCTGTTCGGGCAGTGCGTGGACATGGACGCGGTCCGGGCCGTCGCCGATCGCCACGGGACGGCGGTGGTCGAGGACTGCGCGCAGAGCGCGGGCGCCGAGTACCGCGGGCGGCGTGCCGGGTCGATGTCGCGCGCGGCCGCCTTCTCGTTCTATCCCACCAAGATCCTCGGCGCGTACGGCGATGCGGGGATGGTCCTGACCGCCGACGACGCGCTGGCCGCACGCCTCCGGCGGCTGCGTGTCTACGGTACCGAGGGGGCGTATTACGCGGAGGAACATGGGTACAACTCGAGGCTCGACGAGCTGCACGCCGAGATTCTCCGGCGGAAGCTCCGTCGCATCGAGGGGTACATCGCGCGGCGGCGCCTGCTGGCGCGGCGCTACGACGAACGGCTGCGCGGCTCAGGCCTGACGCTGCCGGTGGCGCGGCCGCACAACCGCCATGTCTACCATCTGTACGTGGTCCGGCATCAGGCACGCGACGCGATTGTCGGGTCGCTCGCGGACCGCGGCGTGGCTGTCGGGGTCCACTATCCGCACCCGATTCACCTGATGAGGGCGTATGCGGACTTCGGATACCGGGCTGGGTCGCTGCCGGTCACCGAGCAGGCCGCGCGGGAGATTGTCTCGCTGCCGCTCTATCCGTCGCTGTCGGAGGCGGACCAGGATCGGGTGTGCGACGCGCTCTGCGCGGTTGTGCCCCCGGCCTGAGCGTCACTCCTCGATAGGCGACCCGCAGAGCGCCTTCATGACCATGTGGCCGAACATGAGGTGCAGGTCCTCGCACAACTGCATGTCGAAGGAAGGCACCCAGACGGAGTGCCGGGCCAGGCGCTTCAGCGCGCCGCCGTCGTAGCCGACGATCGCCAGCGTCACGGCGCCGGCCCCATTGGCGTATTCGACGGCGCGGACGACGTTGCGCGAATTGCCGCTGCCGCTGACCGCAATCACGAGGTCGCCCGGCTCCAGGATCGCCTTCAGCTGTCCTGCGAATACTTCGTCGTACGCGATGTCGTTGGCGAACGCCGTCACGATGCCGATGTTGTCGCAGAGCGACAGGCCACGGACCTTCCGGCCGGTGGCCAGGTTCACCATTTTGTTCCAGTCGGTGATGTAGTGAGAGGCGGCGTAGGCGCTGCCGCCGTTCCCGCACGTGATGATCTGCCGGCCCGTCTCGAAGGCGGCCCGGACAAGGTTGATACCCGCCTCGAACGCCGCCGGGTCGCACTGGCGAGCGACCCGCTCGTGCGCGGCCAGATAGGCCGAAACCGAAAAGCCCGTTCCCATGGACCCCACTGCGCCGCCGGCGGGCGCCGCTACGTCTCGCGCCGCCTGTCGACGATGGCCCACGCCACAGCGAGGAGCGCCAGATTGGCGGACGCCCGCGAGTAGCCCTCGGAGCTGATCTGGACAAACCCCAGCAGACCGAAATTTGCGAAGACGGACAGGACGAACGCCAGTGCCGCGAGGCCCGAAAGACCCTTTTCGATGGTCATCGTGTCTTCCTTCTGTGGCGTGCTCACGCGTTTGCGGACTGCTTCAGGCCGAGGTTTCGCATCAGGCGCTCCACGGCGCCGGGCTGCTGCTGCAGGCTTGCGTCGATGTCGAGCAGCAGATCGAGGCATTCGCCCGTCGACTTGACCAGGTGAATCCCCATGGTCTGCAGTGACGGCGGCGGTGGAAGCTCCGGATGCCGGAAGATCGCAATCGTGCGCGCCTTCGAGTCGGCGGCGACGTCCACGCAGTTCTCGGGCGTATCGTCAACCACGAGATCGAGCGTCAGCGCGGACGCGATGAGGCCGCGCGACGATGTCACGACGTAGACGCTCGGCAGGCGGAACCCCCTGGCCTCGAGCCAGCGCTGCGACTGCAGCTGCGCGGGGGGACCGGCGGTGGCGGGGCGCCTCGTGAGGAAGATGATTTCCCACCGCCGTTCCGTGGTGAGTGCCTCCAGCCGGGCGACAATCCCGGGCTCCATTTCGTCGAGCGATTCCCAGAAGCGGTCGATGGCCTGGACGTGGCGCCAGAGCTGCCGCCGCTGACGCGCGGTGAGCTGCAGGTCGTGCCGGAGCGGCGAATCGTCGGACACCTCCTCGGGCACGAGGTCCGACATCGACGCCGGCCCCGCCTTCGCCTGCTGCCCGCGCTGCCGCACGACGCCAGGGCCGAAGAGCTTTTCGGCCTCGCGCACGAGCGCGGTCTCCATGTCCGCGAGCACGCCGTCGAGATCGAATCCGATACGCAGCGCCATACGGTCTACGACTTGTCCTTGTTCCCCGTCGTGTGGAAGCGGTCGAGCTCTTTCAGGTCGAGATCGAGGCTGGCGTCGGGACGGGCGAGCAGCGTGCCGCGCAGGTTGGGCGGGTCGCCGCCGCGCCGGAGCCGCGCCGACGGCTGCTCGTTATCGGCGCTCCCGATCGGGAGCCAGCCCCGCCACTCGCAGGCGCGGCAGCGGTAGGGCCGCTTGCCGGTAATGTCCCTCCGCCAGCGCTCCCAGCGGTTTCTCGTCCGCGAGCGGCGAAGATCCTGTGAATGGCATTTCGGACAGTGGGCCACCGCGTCACCAGGTCGCGCTGATGTTACCACGCGGCGCGGCGGCACGCCGCGCCGCCAGACGACACCGGGCCGTACGTGAAAAAGGGGCCGGAAGCCTCCAAATGCTCCCGACCCCAGACGGCTGGCCGCCGCGACGCGGCGACGCTCAGTCCTTGAACTTGATGTTGCCCTCGGTCAGCACGCCCGCGTTGACATACCCGCTGGCTGTCGAGATGGCAAACGTGTCCTGCCCGCGGCCTTTCTTGCCGATGTCGGCCACGTCGATGCGATACTGCGTCGGGAGGCCGTTGTCGAGCGCGTCACCCTCGATGGTCGCCGTATTGCCGACCACCACGAGGCTCGTGACGTTCAGGCACCGGATCCGGCGGTAGGGCTTGCCGGCCGAATGGTCGTTGACATGGCAGTGACCGTCAAACAGCAGACCCCTCTTGAGGTTCTTGACGGCGTGGGCCTCGACCTCGAACTCGACCTTCGGCGCAATCCGGCCCTCGCCGTGCACGCGTCGGCTGCCACCGTCCGGCGGCGTCGTCGGGCAGTACCAATCGCCGGCGCCCTTCACGTCGAGGTCGAAGCCGCCGCTGCCAACGGCCAGGCTGCACCCCTGCGAGACGACATCGCTCGTGATGTCGAACTCGACCGCCTCGGTGACCGTGCCGTCGAGACCGCCGCAGCAGGTCAGGACGAATGCGCGGGTGCCAACGGCCTTGACTGTCGACGCCCACCCGGATGAATTTATCAGCGTCCGCGTGAGCTCGGTCGGGTTGCCTGCCGTGTTCGGGTCGATGACGACCAGCTCGTTGGTGCCGTCGTCGGTGGCATACGCGCGGCTTCCGTCCGCGCTGAATGAGACGCCGAACCAGGAGAAGCTGAACCCGCAGGTGGTTCCACTCTCCGTGAGGGCCACGAGATCCAGGCGCACGAGACAGTCGCTGCCGCTCACCAGCGCCACTGTGCCGTCCGGCGACACGCCGATGCCGTTCACCGTCTTGCTGGTGACGATATAGTCGATGCTCTTGTAGTTGACGTCAGCGCTGTCGATGTTGATCCGCAGCACGGACTCGGGGGGGTCGGTGCCAATCTCGCCGCACTTCACGCCATACAGGTACTTCGCGTCGGGAGAGAAGGCCATGCCCCACACGCCGCCGGTGGTTTCGACGGTGTCGAGCAGGCTGCCCGCGACAGGATCGACAATGGCGACGAGGCGTTCGTCATCGAAGAAGCCGTTCGAGATGGGATCGTAGGCGCAGCTGCTGACATAGACCCGGTTCTTGACCGGTTCGTACGCGATGAGCGGATCGTACCGGTGCGGAACGGGGATGTAGCTGACTGCGTTGGCGCTCGCCGTATCGATCACCGCGATCCGGTCGTTGAAGTGCAGCGAGATGTACACCTCGGTCCCGTCCACTGCGACGCCCTCGGGACATGTGGTCGTCGCCGACGAGCATCCCGGTGCCGAGCCCGCTCCGGACACGCTAATCGTGTCGCTGATCGTGTTGGTGGCGATGTCGATTTCGGAAACGGTGCCGTCGTTGTAGTTCGGCACGTATAGCTTCTGGGCTTCCGCCGCGCCCGTTCCGAAGGCCAGGCAGATTGCCGTCCACACCAGCCGTGTCAGTAACTTTGTGCGCATGTCCCTGTCCTATCTCGAGTTGGTCTGTTCCTGGGAATCACCAATTACAGAACCCGGCACAAGCTTACATCCCTGAGGTATGTCGTCAACTACCAAGATCGTAAGTGCTTATATAACAATGAGTTCCGTGTCAAATCAAGCGGACAGATTCTGTGCTCTTGCACGCAATCTTGTCGCTCGTTGCGCGGAAAGAATCCATGAGGGCATCGAGCGCCACCGCGGCGTAGAAGAGCAGCACGAACTCCATCGGCACGCGGTAACGGGTTGCGGGAAAGAAGATCGCCGCCGTGGCGGTGAACGTCAGGACAATGCACCAGAGCACGGCATCGCGCCTGAGCGAGGCCCGGCGCCGCCAGACTCCTCCGAGCGCGGCCGACAGGACGATGGCGTACGGCACGCTGTATCCGATCTCTTCGAGCAGCGGCCGGCTCGGGCTGTCCGTCACGCGCACGCGTCCGCCGGGCTCGAACACGACCTGTGTCTCATCGCGCCTGACACGCGACGGGACGAGGCGGGGCCAGAAGAAGTAGACAGCTTTCATCAGCATCAGGCGGCCCGCGTCAACCGGGTGCGCCCGCATTCCGTTCCACGCGAGAGCCATGTAGAACCGATCGAGGCCGGCCTCCGCCGCCGGGTCGAAGAGATCGGGACGCTGTTGCCGCACGATTGCGGCGCCGTGTTCCCACAGCAGGTCGGTGTTGTATTCGGGAAGCAACGCGGCGGTGTACGGCGAATTGCCGTGGTACAGATTCTCGCCGCCACGCGTGGGCCAGACCGAACCGGTGAGCGCGTGGTTCCGGACGACCCAGGGCGAGACGACCGCGACGGTCGTGGCGACCAACACCAGCGCCGCCATGTACCGGCGGTCGAGCAGCAGCAGGCCGGCCGTCAACCCGACGAGCGGCGCGACCATGGATCGGGTCAGGATTGCCAGACCGAGCCAGACGCCGGCCAGCGCCGCGTGTCGCACCGTCGCGCCGGACACGACCGTGGCCGCAAAGGCAATCAGGAGCACCGACAGCAACGAGAACTCGTCGGCAACAACCGCATGGTGGACGAGCAGCGGATACGACGCATAGAGCGCCGCGGCCAGCAGCGCCGCCCGACGGCGTCCGGTCAGCGACGTCGCCAGGACGAACACTCCGACGGCCCCCACGGCGTCGATGCAAGCCTGCAGCGCCTGGACCACGAGAATTCGATCGCCGGAGATCCACCGGGCAAGACTCAGCCACACCGCATAGAGCGGGTCGTACGCCGCCGACGGGAGACCTTCGAATCCGATGACGCCCTGGCGCAGCAGCGTCTCGGCGACCATCCAGTGATACCCCTCGAACGCGGGCCTGGCCAGCAGGAGATACGCCAGCCGCGGCAGTGCGGCGCCGGCGAAGACAAGCCAGAGCCGCACGCTGCCGCGGCCGCCGGTCATGGCAGCGTGACGGCGACGGCGCGCCGGCCGTTGGCGTGGCCGATCCGGCCGATCGTGTCGGCGACGGCGCGGCGCAGGTCGCCCGCAAAAGCAAACCCCAGGCGCGTCAGCCGGTCGCACGACACGTCGTACGACAACTGGTTCATGATCGGGCTGTCGACGAATTCAACCGCCAGATCGGGAACGAACTCGCGAATGAGGTCCACGATGCGGCGCACGGTCGCGTTATCGGTGGCTGCGTTGAAGAGGCGGCCGTCGAACAGGTCGCGTTCGATCGCAAAGGCAATCGCGCCCGCCGCGTCGCAGAGGTCGAGATACGGGCGCGTCTGGTCGTAGGCGGTGCTCCAGACGGTCAGCGGCTGGCCCAGTACGGCCTGCCAGCAGAACTTGTTGACAGCCGTGTGAAAGCGCATCCCCGGCGACACCCCGCACACCGTGCCGAACCGGAACACCACGGCCCGAAGGCCCCGCTCCGCGGCCATCTGCGTCGTCAGCGACTCTTCACGCAGTTTGGTGCGTGCGTAGGGGCTCTGCGGCCGCAGTTCCTCGAGCGGGCAGTCTTCCGACACCCGGTGGCTCTGGGTGCCGTACACGCTGGTGGACGACACGATGATGAGCCGCGTACCGGTGTCGGCGCACGCCGTCGCGACGTTCAGAGTGCCGACGTAGTTATTGGCCTCCACCGCTTCAGCCCGGTCGAAGCTTCCCGCGGCGTCGGTGATGGCGGCCAGATGCACGACGGCCTGCGCGCCCCGCACCAGCGGCCGCAGGTCGGCGGTCCGGACGTCGTCCTCGATGAAGCGGTAGCGACCCGTGGCGGGCAGGTCGAAGAGCGAAGGAAACCGCTGCGTGAGGAGGTTGTCGATCATCACGATCTCGGCGCCGGGAAACCGGCGCGGGAGATCGCGTACCACGTGCGATCCGATGTGTCCCATGGCGCCCGTGACGACGATCCGCATCACGATTTCATTCTAGGCGTTCCGAGTACCCGGTGCATTAAGCTTGGGCTCCAATGGGCCTGCGAACGCTCGCCGCGCGCTTCGTGCGTCAGATATGCCCGCCATTGCTGCTCGACCCGCTGCTCGGGCTGCTCGATCGCGCGGGCATCGTCCGGCGCAGACGGATATGGGAGGGCGTGTACGCGCACGTCCGGGATGTGCCGCGGCGCGGCGCCGGCTGGAGCGGAGCGGCCTTCCGGGAAGTGTCCGTGGCCCGTGTGCGCCGGATTCTGGAGGCGGCTCCCGGCCGTCTCGGTGCCGTGGCGGACGAGAACCTGACGCTGCTGGCCGCCGTGGCAGCCGTCGTGCGGCACAGCGCGGGAGGACGGCTGCGGGTTCTGGAGTTCGGCGGCGGCCCGGGCATTTCGTACGCCTACCTGTCGCGGGCGCTGGACGACGCGTCGGGACTCGAGCACCACGTCGTGGAGCTCGAGGGGGTATGCGAGGACGGCGCGCGACTATTTGGAGGGGATGCGCGCGTGCATTTTCACCGCTCGTGGCCCGAGGGCCTGGCCGGCGTCGATCTCGTTTTTTCCTCCAGCGCCATCGAGACTGTCGAGGACTGGCAGGAGGTGCTGCGCACCCTGTGTGCGTATCGTGCCGAGTATGTTCTGCTCTCGCACGTCTGCGGAGGAGTCTTCGGGACCTATGCGAGCGCGCTGCAGCTGGTGCCGGAATCAGTGGTTCCGGCCTGGTTCCTGAACCTCGAAGAGGTCGTCGACGTGGTGACGGGCTGCGGCTACAGGCTCGTTGCGCGCTCGCCGCAGGAGCGCGTGCACGTCCAGGACAACTTCCCCGCTGTGCTGCGGCTTCCCGGCGGTCATCCGTCGGTGCTGCTCTTCGCCAGGAACTCCTGAACCGGCCTGAACGCCTCGGCGGCCCCCGAGACGCGGCGCGTCCTCCATTCGGTTCCGTAAATCGCCTCTACCGACACCCACGGCGTCCGGCGGTAGATGGTGCGTGCCGCCCGGCGGAGCGCGTTGCCGGAGGAGAGTCGGAGCAGGCGCCGGAACAGGCCCATGCCGAGCGCCATGCCCAATGTCACGGTCGGCTCGGCCGCGACGTCGGCCAGCAGGTGCGGCGTCACCCAGGTCCGATAGGCGTTGACGATACGCCGGCGCGCCTCGTCGGACGGCAGGTTGTCTTTCGCGGCCAGGGCGGCCGAGGCGGCGTGGACGAGCGCGGTGAAGTCGCGCGACCATGACGGCGCGAGCATCCGCCCGAACCAGTCGCCGATGCGCGCCTCGTTGGCGCCGCCGGCGCTGCCTGGCGAGTTCCACTGCCGCGCGATATGCAGCGTGTCGAGCTGCCTGGTCTTTCCGGCAATCGCCATGAGGAAGAAGTACCAGCGCTCGAACAGGAACAGATCCTGAGGGGCGGCGTC
>JACQZV010000150.1 GCA_016213695.1 Acidobacteriota bacterium
CTATCAGCCGTGGGCGGAACAGAAGCGACGAGAACACCTCAGAAACATCTTTGCGCCAGGCGAGCGGACTCACGTGGAGCCCGAAGACCGCTGCCTGCTCAACGGGGTGCCGCGCATCAATCTCCGCGGCCAGATGCAGGTCGTGCAGACGTCCTCATACGTGTTGATCCTGTACGAGTGGATCCATGCGTACCGCTTCATCCCGCTCGACGGGCGGCCGCACCTGCCCGCGCCGGTGAAACTCTGGATGGGCGACTCCCGCGGCCGCTGGGAGGGGACCACGCTCGTCGTCGACGTCACGAATTTCAACGACGAGACCTGGATTGACTCGCACGGCAGCTTCCACAGCGACGCCCTGCACGTGGTGGAGCGGTGGACGCCGGTCGGCCCCGACCGCATCGACTACACCGTGACGCTCGAGGATCCGGGAGTCTTCGCACGGCCCTGGAAGATGGCGTACGCGGTCAACCGCAACCGGGACAAGACCTACGAAATCATGGAGGACTCGCGCCACGAAGGGGAGCGCGACGTCGAGAACATCCTGTCGGCCGGCCGCCGCGAGAAGGCGGCGGGTATCACGGGCATCCACCAGCATCAGCGGGTCGGCCGGTAAGTCGCGCCGACCGGCGTCACGCCGGTCGCACCGACCCGAACAGCACGTAATACACCGGCACGCCGGCCAGGATGATGCCGAACGTGACACTCGTCCAGAGCGGGTCGGTGACAAGCGCGTTGCCGACCAGATACAGCACGCCCGCAATGAAGACGGCCGGGACCACAGGGTACCCGGGCACCCGGTAGGGTCGCGGAAGCTCAGGTCTGGCGCGGCGCAGCCGGTACAGTCCCGCAACCGCCAGTCCGTAGAACGGCCAGATCGACAGCACGAACGTATCGGCGAGCTGCTCGAAGGAGCGGGTGAACACGAACGCGACGCCGAGGGCGGCGGCGAGCGAGATGGCCACGTACGGCGTGCCGTGGCGCGGATGCACGCGCGCCAGACGCGTGAAGAACAACCCATCACTGGCGACGGCGAAGAAGACGCGCGGAGAGACGAGCATGTTGGACATGAGCGCCCCGAATGTCGAGACCGTCACCACGACCGAGACGAGCACGACGCCAGCCGGCCCGAAGATTGCGGACATCGTATCGGCGGCCACGAGCGGCGAGCGCGCCACCTGCTCGATCGGACGGACGTACAGATAGGCGGCATTCGCCGCCAGATAGAGGCCGATGATGGCGAGCGTGCCCGCGATGATCGCGCGCGGCAGGTTGCGCTGCGGATCCGCGACCTCGCCGGCCGCGAACGACACGTCGGCGAAGCCGTCGTACGCCCACAGGACGGACACGAGTGCCAGCCCGAAGAGTCCTGCGCTCACCGGTGCTCCCGCCGTCGTGAAGTGGGCCGCGGAGCCGCCGGCCGCGCCGCCGAGGAGCCACGAGAGGACGGCCAGGACTGCGAGCGCGCCGAACTTGGCGGCGGTCGACAGGCCGGCGATCGCGGCGCCGAGCCGGACTCCCCGGATGTTGGCCGCCGCCGTCGCCACGAGCGCGGCCGCCGCGACGGCATCTGCCGTGCCGGCGTGCGCGGCGGGATCGTAGCCGAGCGAGCGGAGCAGGTACTCGCTGAAGACGGTACTGATCGCGCCGAGCGCGGATGCCCGGATCAGTACCAGCTCGGACCAGCCGAACAGAAAGCCCGCCAGCCGGCCCCAACCCTCGCGCAGGTACACGTACCAGCCGCCGGTCTGCGGCAGCGCCGCGGCAAGCTCGGACACCGAGAGCGCCCCGCACAGCGAAATCAGCCCGCCCGCAAGCCAGACCGCGAGCATCCATCCGGGGTCGGGCACTCGCGCTGCGACCGCCGCGGGCGTCCGGAAAATGCCCGACCCGATCGTGACGCCGATGACGATGCCGAGCGTGCTCCAGAACCCGAGGCGGCGCGCGAGCGGTATTGGAGCCGTCTGCGCGCTGGCTGGCATGGAGCGCCAAGCCTATATGAATCTGGACCTTCGCCTTTTTTACGTCTAATATCGTGGGCCATGCTGCCGGTCCGGCGAACCGATCCTGCCCACGACACAGCGCTCCAGACCGTGCTCGATCGCCTCACCGGCGGGCTCCAGGGGGGCCAGGACACCCCGGACGGCTGGATCACGGCCAGGCGGGTGCTCCCTGCCAGGGCCGCGCGATACGCGCCATTTCCGGCCGGGCTGGACGAGTCGGTCCGCGACGTACTGCGGGCTCGCGGCATCGACCAGCTCTACGCGCATCAGGCGCTGGCCGTCGCGCACGCGCTGGAGCGGCGCCACGTCATCATCACGACGCCGACGGCGTCCGGCAAGACGCTCTGTTACAACGCGCCCGTCCTGAGCGCGATCCGGCGCGACCCATCCGCCAGAGCGCTCTACCTGTTTCCGACGAAGGCGCTCGCGCAGGATCAGCTGGCGGAGCTGCATGCGCTGGCGGAGCTGCTCTCGCCGGACACCGACGGCATCGGCGTCTTCACGTATGACGGCGATACGCCGCAGGACGCCCGCCGCGCGATCCGCGGCCGCGCCCACGTGGTGCTCAGCAATCCCGACATGCTTCATTCGGGCGTCCTTCCTCACCACCCGCGCTGGGCCAAGCTGTTCGACAATCTCCGATACGTCGTCATCGATGAACTCCACGCCTATCGCGGTGTGTTCGGCAGCCATCTGACCAACGTGCTGCGGCGCCTGCGCCGGATCTGCCGCCACTACGGATCGAGCCCGACCTTCATCTGCTCGTCGGCGACGATTGCCAATCCGCGCGAGCTGGCCGAGGCGCTCGTGGAGGAGCCGTTCGAGCTCGTGTCGGAGAACGGCGCGCCCTGCGGCGAGAAGGCGTTTCTGTTCGTGAACCCGCCCGTCGTCAACCGGCAGCTCGGGATCCGCCGCTCGTATCTGGCGGAGACGAGGCGCGTCGCGGGCGAGTTCCTGAAGCGGGGCCTGCAGCTGATCGTGTTCGCGCAGAGCCGCCTGGCCACGGAGATCCTGACGACGTATCTCAAGGACGACTTCGAGGGGCCCGCGGGCGCGCGCGAGCGGATTCGCGGCTACAGGGGCGGCTATCTGCCGCAGCGGCGACGCGAGATCGAGCGGGAGCTGCGCGAGGGCAGCGTTCGCGCGGTGGTCTCGACCAGCGCGCTGGAGCTCGGCATCGACATCGGCGCGCTCGACGTCTGCGTGTTGGCCGGGTATCCCGGTACGATCGCGGCCACGTGGCAGCGCGCCGGGCGCGCCGGGCGCCGGAGCGGCCGCTCGGCGGCCGTGCTCGTGGCGAGCAGCGCCCCGATCGACCAGTTCGTCGTGCGGCATCCGGCGTACTTCTTCGACGCGTCGCCCGAGCATGCCTTGATCAATCCCGACAACCTGCACATCCTCGTGGATCACGTCAAGTGCGCGGCGTTCGAGCTGCCGTTCACGGCCTCGGAGCCGTACGGCCGCCACGACGTGCAGGAAGTGCTGGGGGTGCTCGCGGAACACGGCCTCGTGCACCGGACCGGGGACGCCGACGGAACCTGGCAGTGGACGAGCGAGTCGTATCCGGCCGACGCGGTGAGCCTGCGCTCGATCTCGTCGGACAACTTCGTGGTCGTCGACACGACCCGCGGGTCGGACGTGATCGGGGAAACGAGCTTCACGAGCGGACCGGCGACGCTGCACGACAAGGCGATCTATCTGGTCGAGGGCAGGTTGTATCAGGTGGAGCGGCTCGATTTCGAGGGGCGGAAGGCGTTCGTGCGTGAGATCGATTGCGATTACTACACCGATGCGATCACCTACACGAAAGTCCAGGTGCTGGAGACGTGTGAGGCGCCGGACGCGCCAGACGCGGCAGACCCGGCGACGACCGCGTCGCACGGCGAGGTACATGTCTCGTCGCGCGTGGTCGGCTTCAAGAAGATCAAGTTCTACACCAACGAGAACGTCGGCTCCGGCGAGCTGGACCTGCCGGAGCAGCAGATGCACACGACCGCGTACTGGCTCACCGTGCCCCTCGGCGTCATGGCGGCGCTCCCGTACGCGGCCGACGACCGTCGCGACGGGATCGTGGGGCTGTCGTTCGCGATGCGGCAGGTCGCGCAACTGCTGCTGATGTGCGATCGGCACGATATCGGGATCTCGGTGGAGGCCGGGTCGGACGCTGAGACCCACATGCAGGAGCCGCGTGTGTTCATCTACGACAACTATCCAGGCGGCATCGGTTTCAGCGCGCCGCTGTATGCCATGCACGCCGACCTGATCGCGCGTACGCGAGGCCTGATTGCGGGTTGTGCGTGCGAGCACGGGTGCCCGACCTGTGTGGGCCCGGTCGGTAACACGGGCCCGCTCGCCAAGACGGTGGCGATGAGAATCCTCGACCTGCTTGGCACCACCACTGCGGAGCAGTTGTCCGCATGAGCACGCTGGCCGAGCGTCTGCGCGGCGTCGTGCGCTCCGGCGGGTCGGCTTCGCCGGGCCCGCCCTGCGTACCCGTACGCAGGCCAGGTGCCGCGGAGGCGGAAGAGGGCCCGGACCCGGCAGGTGGTCTGGCGGCGCTCCTCGACGGCGAGTGGCGGGAGTCGTCCGGACAGCGGTATCTCGTGATCGATCGGACATACCCGCCAGGCCATCGTCACGGCCGTATCGCCGTGGCCGACGCCGCTCCGGGCGGGGAGGGCGGCTGGCCCGTACTGTCTGTGGTGGCAGCCGGCGTGGGGCCGGGGCGGATGTTGTTCTTCGACCTGGAGACCACCGGCCTTGCGGGCGGCGCCGGGACCTGCGCGTTCCTTGTGGGCTGCGGCTGGTTCGACGGGCCGGCGTTCAGAATCCGCCAGTTCCTCCTGGCGCGGTACGGCGCCGAGCGCGGGCTGCTCGATGAGGTCGCCGCGCTGGCGCGCGGCGCGGGCGCGGTTGCGACGTACAACGGCAAGACGTTCGATCTGCCACTCATCGAGACACGGTTTCTGTTTCACCGCATGGACACGCCGTTTGCGGGGATGCCGCACGTGGACATGCTCCATGTGGCGAGACGGCTGTGGTCCGGCGGGTTGGAACCGACAGGCGCGGACACGGCCACGAGCTGCCGGCTGGCGGAGATCGAGCAGTCGGTGCTCGGGCACGTTCGTGCAGGCGATGTGCCCGGCTGTGAAATCCCGTCGCGCTATTTTCAGTACGTGCGGAGCGGTGACGGGCGCCCGCTCGCCGCCGTACTCGAGCACAATCGTCTCGACCTCCTGTCGCTCGCGCTGCTGACCGCGCGGACCGCCGGGCTGCTTGACGGGGGCGCGGAGGCGGCGGGAAGCGCACGCGAGGCGCTGGGCCTCGGACGGCTGTACCGGCGCGACGGCCGCGCGCGCGAGGCGGAGGCGTCCTTTGCGCGCGCGGCGGCGATGACCTCGGAGGCCGACGCGCAGACAGCCGCTGCGGCGTGGCATGCGTACGCGACCTCGCTGCGCCACGCGCGGCGCTACGAGGAAGCCGCGGCCGCCTGGAGTCGGGTGATGGGGCTGCGCGCGTGCCCGCCACGTCTGGCGCAGGAGGCCAGCGAGGCGCTGGCCGTGCATCACGAGCACCGCGACATCAACCTGCGCCGGGCGCGCGATCTCGCGCGGCAGGCGCTGGAGCTGACGGGCAGCCCCGGACGAGCGCACGCCGTCCGGCGTCGACTCGCGCGCCTGGAGCGCAGGCTCGCAGCCGCCGACCTCTTCTGATCTGGTGTTAGGCGGACGCCGTCTTGCGGGCGCGCTTGGTGGCGCCGGCCGGCTTGGTGGCTTTGGCGGCCTTGGCGGCGGTCCGGCGCTGCTCGGACGTCTGCACGCCGAACTTCTTCGTGAACCGCTCGACGCGCCCCTCGGTATCGATCAGCTTCTGGCGGCCCGTGAAGAACGGGTGGCACATGTTGCAGATGTCGAGGTGGAGCTCCGGCTTGGTCGAGCGGGTCTTGAAGGTGTTGCCGCAGGCGCAGCGAGCCTCGACCTCGTGGTACGTGGGGTGGATGCCTTCTTTCACAATGACTCCATTATACCGGCTTCGGGCTTTCGGCTCTGGGCTTCGGGGCCCGGGGCCCACCGACAGTCTGACGTCCAAAGCCTGAAGCCTAGGACTTTCCGGCCGCCATGGCCGCCAGGAACTCGGCGTTCGTCTTTGTCTTGCTCATCTTGGACAGGAGCAGTTCCATCGCCTCGGTGGGCGAGAGCGGCGTCAGCACCTTGCGGAGCACCCAGACACGGTTCAGCTCCTCCTTGGGCAGCAGCAACTCCTCCTTGCGCGTGCCGCTCTTGCTGATGTCGATCGACGGGAAGACGCGGCGGTCGGTCAGCTTGCGGTCGAGGTGGACCTCACTGTTGCCCGTGCCCTTGAACTCCTCGAAGATGACCTCGTCCATGCGCGACCCGGTGTCGACGAGCGCGGTGGCGACAATCGTGAGCGAGCCGCCCTCCTCGATGTTGCGCGCTGCGCCGAAGAAGCGCTTCGGCCGCTGGAGCGCGTTGCTGTCGACGCCGCCCGACAGCACCTTGCCGGACGCCGGCACGATGGTGTTGTAGGCGCGGGCAAGACGCGTCACCGAGTCGAGCAGGATGACGACGTCCTTCTTGTGCTCGACCAGGCGTTTGGCCTTTTCGATCACCATTTCCGCCACCTGCACGTGCCGCTGCGCCGGTTCGTCAAACGTCGACGAGATCACTTCACCGCGGACGGACCGCTGCATGTCGGTGACCTCCTCGGGCCGCTCGTCGATGAGCAGGACGATCAGGTACACCTCGGGATGGTTCGTC
>JACQZV010000152.1 GCA_016213695.1 Acidobacteriota bacterium
GTGAAAAATGGCCTGAAGCCTGCGCGCTACAGCCGGCCCTTCCGCCACACGACGCCGGCAAGGACACGCGACGCCTTGCCGCTGTGGCCCTCGGTTCGAATCACGCGGTAATCGCCCTCCACCCGGAGTCCGAGGCTCGGCGTCACGTTGACGTCGATGCCCGCTCCAGGCTGGTACGCAAACCCCGTCGTCAGCGCGCCGTCGAACTGGACGCCGCCGCTGATATGGGAGCCGCCCAGCAGCAGCTGGGCGAACGGCGTCACCCTCGACCCGCGCGCGGTGAATCGCGGCCCGGTCATGAACGAAAACACCCGGAGACTGCGGTCCGTTCCGCGAAACGTCGCGCTGGTGAACGGACCCCTCTGGCAATCGCCGCACTCCCGGTAGCTGCCGCCGACCTCCGCGGCGGCACCGATCCACCCGTTGATACTTCCCGCCACGGAGGCGACCCATCCGGCCGGAAACGTTTCAGCGCGATCCTGGTCGCGCATGACCGCATAGCCCCCGGAGATCTCCGCCCGCGGCGTCTGCGCCGCCGAGGGGTGGGCGGCCAGCAGGGAAAGACACAGCACGGCTCCGATACGTTTCATGGGCACCTCAGAACGTGTACTGCAGGCCGAGTTCAGCAATCCGGGGCGGCATGATCGTCAGCGGCCGTTCGAAATTGGGCCCGGACAACTGCGTCAGTGACTGCACCGTGCTGATGTTGGTGACGTTGTAGACGTTGAGCCGCAGCGACACCTGGTGTCCGGCCCTCAGACGGAACGATTTTTCGGCGCGCATGTGGAGGAGGTTGATGGTCGGCAGCTGGCGCGCGCCGATCGGCTCCACTCTGACCGTCTGCGACGTAATCTGCTGGCCGCCGGTGAACGACACCGTCCTCGCGTAGGGCGTGCCGCTCCGCGATTCGAAATTACCCGACACCTGGATGTCCCACGGGAACATGTAGGCCCCGGAGGCCCTGGCCGTCCACTCCCGGTACTTGAGGGCCGAGTTGATCTCCGCATTCGGATCCAGCGTGGCGAGGAAGACCTGCAGGCCGGGCATCGTGAAGTCGTTCCCGGTGCTCGCCGTGTTCTGGGCGTACGGGATGTCCACGTCCGTCGAGGAGTAGGACGCCATGGCCAGCCAGCGGTTGGACAGGCGCTTGCTCAGCGCCACTTCGTAGCTCTTGAACGTCTCGTCGGACTTGGGATCGTTCACGAGCATCGGCTGCTGGAACGATCGGCCCCGGTAGGCGGCGGGGTAGTCCCAGTAGGTGACGAAGGTTCCCGGGTCGTCTCCCGTGCCCAGCCTGCCGTCGGGCCCCGGATCCCGATTGGTGACGGGAATGGTGTACACGCCGTACGGCCGCCGGTTGTTCTGCACCCGGAACGCCTGCTGGCGCGAATAGATGCCGGTGACGCGAAGGGCCAGATCCGGAATCAGCTGCCGCTCGATCGACACGTTGAACTCGTCGCTCATCGGCTCCTTCAGGTTCGGGTTGGGGACGGCGCCGGCCAGCCCGTCCTCGCCACCCGTGAAGAGGCTCGTCGAGACGAAGTCAGGCCCGTTGCGATCGAAGTTGATCTCGCCCGGGTCGAAGAGCTTGTTGCCGTTGCCGTCGTGCCAGGTGTACAGCGACCGCAGGTGGACGTTCTCGTTGGCCATCTGCAGCTCGTCGGAGTGCCAGTTGTGCGCGAAGCGCCCGTAGCCGCCCTTGAGGACGGTCTTGCCGCTGCCCGTCACGTCGAAGGCCACGCCGACGCGTGGCACGATCGAATTCCAGGTCGGGAAGTCGATGCGCGGAAAGCACTGCGCCGGATAGACGCTCGCGAGCGGCGCGTCGGAGGCCGACCGGCACTGCTCCGGGATGAACCCGACCGCGTGCGCGTAGCGGGCGCCCGCGTTCACCGTCACCCGGCGCGCAATCGTCCAGCTGTCCTGCGCGTACAGCCACGTCGTGTGCGTGAGGTCCTTCGGCACGCAATCGGGCGACCCCTTCTTGTAGCAGTTGTTCCAGGCCGCCATCTGGAAGGGAACGCCGTTCCTGAACACGAGCTCGTAGTTGCCGACGTGCTGCGTCGGGAATCCGGTCGCCTTGTTGTTCGTGCCGTTGCGGGAGCTGATCTTCCGATCGGCATGGGCCGCCGCGTAGTCGAAGCCCATCTTGAAATCGTGGTTGCCCGCAAACAGGTTGGGCTTGTACCAGCTCATCGTGCCTTTCGAGTGGTTCCGGCTCTCGAAGGAGTCGATGCCGTACGTGTTGTAGCACCCGGTGATGTGCTGCGTGAGCTGGTCGATCGTGGCGACGTTGTTCGAATAGCACTGCCGGGTCACGTTCCACACCCACGCGCCCGTCTGCAGCGAGAAGAACTTGTCGCCCCTGATCCCCTGGTATTCGATCTTGCTCGTTGTGGCCTGGGTGGGCTGGTAGACGCGTGACTCCCACGCCCACGACACCAGCGTCGCGAGTCCGGGCTGCACGCCGCCCTGGCGGAGGTACTGGACCGCGGCGATGAACTTGTTATTCGCGTCCATCTGGTACGACACCTTGCCCGTGTGGAAATACTGGAACTGGTCGTTGGTGCCAGGGGTGCCGTCGTCCTTGAAGATGTTGACGATGCCCACCTGCTCCTCGCGCCTCCGGGTGGCGTAGTAGAACCACAGCTTGTCCGGCACGATTCGGCCGCCAAGGTCGGCGCTGGCATCCGTCCGGTTGTTCACCGGATTGCCGCTCCTGACGCCCCGCTGCCTCAGCGTGGGCGTGATGTTCTCGCTCTCGAAGCGGTGACCGGTCTTGGAGTAGAAGCCGGTGCCATGAAAGTCGTTGCCCCCCGACTTCAGAATGACATTGATCTGCAGGCCCTTGGTCGGCGACTCGGCCGTGTTCCCGACGGTCGTGACCGTCGACTCCTCCATGGCGGCGTAGTCGTAATGATTGCCGCCCTGCGTGCCCGTCTTGGGTCCGCTCGTCACCACACCCTCGAGCGCCACCCACTGCTCGCCAAGCTGGCCGAACACCTTGAACTGCGGATTCCCCGTGACGAAGCTCCAGTCGAGCTGCGGGCGCGCGCCGGGCGCCTGAATCATCACGGCCACGATGCTGTTCCGGCCCGTCGGGATGAGCTCGAGCGTTTCTCTCGTGAGCTGCGTGCGGGCGGTCGTGGACGTGACGTCCACCACGGGCGCGACCCCGGAGACCGTCACCGTTTCACTGAGCGTGGCGACTTTCAGCTGCACGTCCACGCGCGCCTGAAATCCGATCGTCAGGCGCAACTGCTCCTGTCGCGCCGTCTGGAAGCCCTGCAGCGTGTATTCCACGACATAGGTCCCGATCGGCAGCGGCGACAGGCGGTATTCGCCGCGCTCGTTGGTGACGTCCACCACCTGCGGCACCTGCAAGGCCGGACTTGTGGCCGTGACGGTCACGCCGGGTAAGACACCGCCGCTGTCGTCGGTAACCTGCCCGAGGATGGCGGCCTCCTGCTGCGCCAGGCTGGGAACCGGCAGCAGCACCGCCAGGAGGGACAGGACCGTGAGCACGCGTCGCCGTCGAGACGTTCCGTGTGTGCTGTTCATGACTGATGCGCTCCTCGCTGACCGCGCAGGCTGAAGCCTGCGCCCTACGCCGTACCCGCAGCGCGGCGGCCTCAACCGCCCCGCCCATTATTTACGGTCTTCACCGAACCGCGATCGGCCTGACCGGCGATCCGGTCGCCCCCTTGATCCGCTCGGTCAGGTTCAGATACAGAAACTCGTACACACGGTCGCGCGCCAGCTCGCGCAGGTCCATGTTCTCGAGCATGCCGACGCCGCCGAAGAGCAGCTCGTGGTGCACGTTGCCCAGCTCCGGCTTGACCGGCGGCTGGATCGTGACGCAGCAGCTGTCGGCGCCGACCATCGAGGCCTTCCTGGCCACCGCCCAGCGCGACACCTCGACGCCGATGCCCGGGGATCCCTGGTTCTCGCCGACGAAGAACCGCGCGTCGTTGTACTTCTGCGGGCTGGTCCAGTACACCGCCCACCCGTAGTTGAAGAGAATCGCGTCGCCCGCCTCGATGCTCTCCTCCTTCATCCCCTGCTTCGCCAGCGCACCGCGCACGTCCGCCATCGTCACCTCATAGCGGCTGTCGAGCGTCGGCACGCCCTTGTAGGCGGCAATGTCGATGAGGATGCCGCGCGTGACGATCGGCTTCACGTGCTCGACGCCGAGATTCTCCAGGCCGCCCTGCCCGCGGTTCCTGCCGGTCAGATCCTCCTGCGTGAACCCGTTGTAGTAGACGTTCTTGAGCGTGCCGTCGGCCATGCGGACGACGCGGCCCTGGTGGCCGAACGCGTCGTACTGCGTGCCCATCTGGCCGATGTAGCCCGTGAAGTACTCCTGCTGGGCAAACCCCTGGCCGTCTTTCGCCGGGGCGGGCGCCATATGGGTGATCAGATAGAACGGCCGGTCGCCGTACTGCGGCATGCTCGGCTCGTAGATGTGCCCCAGCTCGTAGGTCTGCCCGGTCTTCGGAATGCGCAGCGCCTTCATGACCTTCTCGGGCGTGATGTAGTTGGTGTTACCCGCCTGGTCGGTGGCGCCGTGCGGCGAGGGCCACCACGGGCCCTTCTCGCGCGTCTGGGCGGCGAGCAGGCCCGCCGCCGCAAGCGTGATGACGACCGCGTAGAACGTGACCGCGCGCCGCATGCTCATGACATCCTCCGTATCAGAAATCGGCGACGCCGCTCAGCCGCTTCAGCGCGAGCGTATTGCGCACCGGCTGTCCGTCCACGGTGGTCGGCGGAAACAGCAGCGTCACCTGCGGACCGTTGATCTCGACGTGCCGCACGAACGATCCGCCGACCGCCGCGGGGTTCGCCGCGCCGGGCTGCAATGACATAAGGCTGGCCGCCGCGAACTCTACAGGCGGGAAGTGTGGGGTGTCAACGACGACGACGGAACACCGAGACACCGAGACACCGGGAAGATTGGTCTCGGTGCCTCGGTGGCTCGGTGTTCCGATCAGAACGAATACTTGAGGGCGAACTGCATCACGCGCGGGTCGCCGGCCACCAGATAGCGCCCGAAGTTCGGGTTGGCCAGATTGACGACCGGCGCCTGGTTGTTGTTCGGGTTGTTGTCCTGCGACCCCGGTCTGAACCAGTTGAAGGCGTTGAACGCCTCCACACGCGCCTCGATGCGCTGCGCGCTGGCGAACCGGAACGACCGCACGAGCGACAGGTCGACCACGCGGGTGCCCATGCCGACGTAGGCGTTGCGCTTCGACGTCCCGTGCGCGCCAATCGCCGGCTGGGCAAAGGCCTGCGGGTTGAACCAGTTGTCTCTGGTCCCGGCGCCGTAGACGTCGTTCCCGGCCTGGATGGCGCGCTGATACTGCATCCCTGTCAGCGCCCGGTCGCCGCCCGTCATGACGCTGAGGGCCAGGCCGGACTGCGCGCGGAAGATGCCCGACAGCCGCCAGCCGGACGCGATCATGCGCGCGGCCGTGCCGGCAAACTGCGGCGTCTCGACGCTCGCCGTCGCGTTGAAGATATGCCTCGGCGAATCGCTGCAGGGACCCTCGTCGGCGCCAAACCGCGCCTCCGCGTCGCCCGGCTGGTTGATGAGCGAGACCGGCAGCATGTACCCCGTGCCGACGTTCAGCGGGGTGCCGCCCTGGTTGATCAGGCCGCGGCAGCTGGAGAGCGTGTAGTTGGCGTTGGTGCTGAGGCCGCGGACCGAGCGGCGCTGGAACGAGAGCAGCAGGCCGTGGTACCGCTGCCAGCCGGCGTCGGTGACCCAGTCCATGTAGCCGATGTACTGCCCCACGCCGGGATTGGCCTGCGTCAGCTCCCGGCGCACGTCGAGCGGCGCCGCCGAACAGTTGGGATAGGTGGTCGTGCCGGTCGGCGAGGCCGGGTTGCGAAGCGTGCACGGACCGGTGACGGACGCACCCGCCGGAACGCCGCCCGGGTTGCCCGTCACATCGCCCCAGACGTTGGTCAGCCAGTTGCCGAGATAGTTCGCCGACACGCCCATGTTGTCGCCCACCTGGCGCTGCACGCCGACGTTCCAGCTGTGCACGCGCGTCGTCTTGAGGTCGTACGGCACTTCGATCAGCAGCGAGTAGGGCGGGAATTCCGACACCGACCCCGGAGTGAACGGGAACGGATTGGCCCGTCCGACGGCGCGCCACGGATCGTCGAGCGAGTAGGGACCGGGGTTGACCAGCCGCTGCTCGAGACCGAACGGCGGCGCCTGGGCCGCGTCGAAGTAGAACTCACCCGAAATGAAATTGCTGTTCATGCCGTAGCCGGCGCGCACCGACGTGCGGCCATCGCCCGTCGGATCCCACGCCAGGCCGACGCGCGGCTGCACGTTGGACCACTCCGGGAACATCCCCGCCTTGCTCGGGAAGCCCGGGTCGCCCGGGTAGCTCAGGCCCGGGGGCGCCTGGGGATAGACGGTGCTCCGCTGTCCCGAGGCCAGCCGCTGGTAGTCGAAGTTGTAGATCTGGCCCCGCTGGTGCTGCTGCGGGAACCAGGGCTCCCAGCGCACGCCGTAATTGACGGTGACGTTCGGTGACAGCTTCCAGGTGTCCTGACCGTAGACCCCGAAGTACTTCTGCCGGATGTCCAGCTCGAAGGGCGGGGCCTGGCGGAACTCGAACACGCGGCCCATCAGGAAGTCGGCCAGCGGAAGCCCCGTCTGGTTGCCGTTGAAATTGAACGTCCCCGCCGATCGGATGTTCGCGTGCGTCTTCCAGTCGTTGAACCCGAGCGACGCCCCCAAGCCAAACTGATGACTGCCGCGTACCAGGGTGAGATCGTCGGAGAAGCCGTAGGTGTTGGGACGGTACCAGGAGTCGGTCTCGGTGCCGAAGTTGAGTCCGAAGGCGCCCGTGATGCTCATGACCGTGTACTTCGGCACGTAGGTGTAGATGTTGATCCCCAGGTCTCGGGGTTCGAACATCTCCGCGTTGGTCCGGTGCACGTTGGTCCGGTTGGCCGAAAACCGGATGTTGTTGACCGTCGTGCTGCTGATCACCTGCGTGTGGCCGAGCGCCAGCGACTGCGAATAGCTGTCGCGGCCGCCGCTCCCCGCCGTCCCGGCCACCAGGATGTTGTCCGGATTGTTCTTGAACGCCGGCTCCCAGAACGTCGTCGTCAGCATGTACCGCCCGAAGAGCGACTGGTTCTGGCTGATCTGCCAGTCGACCCGGCCGATCGACTGCCCTTCGCGCGGCTCGGTCTTCCGCGAATAGGTGATGCGGCCGCAGGGGTCGGTCGTCGCCGGCAGCATCTGCGAAATCTTGACGGCCGCCGGGCTGAGCAGCGCCGGGCTGATCCGGTTGCCGGCAAACGGCGCCGCCAGCGTCACCGCGCCGCGCGCGTTGCAGGCCGCCGACGCGATCTGGGTGAAATCGCCCGCCAGCATCGCCGGCGTCGGGATGAAGGTGATGATGTCGGCCGGCGTCTGCGTCGCGCGCGTGCCCTGATAGGCGCCGAAGAAGAAGATCCGATCGGTGGCCACCGGACCGCCGACCGTGCCGCCGAACTGGTTGCGCACGAGGCCGTCGCTGCGGCGCTTGCCGGTCGCCCGGTCGATCGCGGCAAACGGGCTCGTGGCGTTGAAGCGGTGGTGCCGCGCGAACTCGAACAGGTCGCCGTGAAAGAGGTTGGTGCCGGCCTTGGTCACCACGTTGACCGTGCCGCTTCCCTGCCGCCCGTTCTGCGCGTTCTGCGAGCTGGTCTCGACGCTGAACTCCTGCAGCGCGTCGGGGAACGGCAGCGGCAGGTTCAGGCCGTCGAGCACGTTGTTGTGCATCGCGCCGTCGAGCAGGTACGAAACGGCAAACGGCTGCCCGCCGGTGATGGCGATTCCGCGGCTGCTCGTCATGCTGCGGCTCGTCGTCGGGATGCCCGCCTCGGCGGCGGCCCCGGCGAGCGCGATGAGCTGCACCGGATTGCGCCCTTCGAGCGGCAGCGCCTCCACCTGTTCGTTGTTGACGACGGCACCGATGGCAGGGTTGCGCGTTTCAACAAGGGGCGCCGCCGCTTCAACCGAGACCGTTTCTTCCACGCTGCCAAGCTGCAGCGTAATCGGAACGACCGGGTTGCTGTTGACCTGCAGCACGATGCCGGTCTGCGCGTAGTTCCGGAACCCGGACAGCGCGGCCTCGAGCCGATAGGGACCGAGCGGCAGGTTGAGCAGCGCGTAGGACCCGGCGGCGTCGGTGACCGCCTCCCGGCGCAGCCCCGTGTCGGTTTGCGTCGCCGTGACCGTGACGCCGGGCAGCACGGCGCCGCTCGAGTCGACAACCGTGCCGTTGATCTGGGCCGTCGCCTGGGCCCACGCCGCCGTGGCGCCCAGCAGAAGGGTCAGCAGAACGCCGAGCGCCGCGAGTAATACGCGATTCATTCCAGGCCTCCTCCAGCGCGCAGCGCGCGTGAGTACGTGAAGTGCGGGTGAGTATATAGCGAGGACCGGGCGCCTAGTCGACCTTCTCGGCCGGAAGCAGACCCCAGCTCCACCCGTCCTTCGGACGCTTGAACTGCAGGAGGCGGAGGCGATGGTCGGCGGTATTGCGGCCCGGGTTGCCGCTGATGACGACGTAGTCGCCGGGCTTGAGCGTGTCGCGCGTCACGCCCTGGCTGCCAAGCTGCGCGGGCGCGCCCCATTCGACGACGTAGCGCACCGTCGTGCCGTCCGGCTCCTTGACCATCACATGGACGAAGGAGTGGGGATTGCGCAGCAGGAACTGGACGAGCTGCCCTTCAATGGTCACCGACTGGCCTTCCAGATACGTGGCGGCGAAGGAGTGATGGGCCAGCGCCGGTGTCGCCGCGGCCAGTACGCCGGCGGCCGCAGCCGCCATCAGATAACGCGTCATGGTTGTTCCACTTCCAAAGACGAAAGACCAAAGACCTTAAGGGTACTATGCCTTTGAGTCGACCCATCGCCGGGGTCCGACCCCACAGAGTAATATACTCGCGCGCGTATGAAGGCCCGGTTTTTCGCGGCGCTGGCGGCCCTGCTCGCGATGGGCGCGTGGGCCGGCGGCGGCGTCGTGGCACAGCAGCACCCCGCCGACACGGCCCCGTTCGAAACGATCCAGATCCGATCCAATGTGTACGTGATCTTCGGCGGCGGCGCCAACGTGACGGTGCACGCCGGCGAGGACGGCCTCATCCTGGTCGACGCCGGGTCGGCCGCGGCGGCCGACAGGGTGCTCGCCGCCGTCAAGGCGATCTCCACGCGCCCCATCCGGTTCATCATCAGCACGAGCGCCGACCCGGACCACGTCGGCGGCAACGACGCGCTCGCCAAGGCAGGCAAGGCAGTCAACCCCGACGGCTTCAGCGAGGAGGACCGGGCGACGGTGCTCGCGCACGAGAACGTCCTGCTGCGCATGAGCGGCAACGAAGCGACGTTCCCGTCCGGCACCTGGCCCACCGAAACGTTCACGGCACGGCAGCGGTCGATGTACCTCAATGACGATGCGGTGCAGGTGCTCCGGGCGATCGGCGCGCACTCCGACGGCGACACCATCGTCCACTTCCGCCGCGCCGACGTCATCGCCACCGGCGACGTCCTCGATTTGCGGACGTTCCCCGTCATCGATCCGGAACGCGGCGGCAGCATTCAGGGCGAGCTCGCGGCGCTCAACCGCCTGCTGGAACTCGTCGTCCCGGCGATGCCGCTCGTGCTGAAGCCGGGCCGGACGCTGGTCGTGCCGGGCCACGGCCCGATTGCCGATTACGCCGAGGTCGTCGAATACCGGGACATGGTCACGATCGTCACCGACAACATCGCGGATCTCGTCAAGAAGGGGATGACGATCGAGCAGGTGAAGCAGGCCAATCCGACCGCCGGCTACCGGGCGCGGTGGGGCCGCGAATCGGGGCCGTGGACGACCGACATGTTCGTGGAAGCGGTCTATACCGGGCTCAAGAACGGCCCGCCGGCGAAATCGTGATCATGGGTCGCCCATACGTCTCAGGTCGCAGGCCACAGAGACACGGAGGCACGGAGAATTTCTTGGCATTCCTCCGTGTCTCCGCGTCTCCGTGGCCCGTCGAGGCATGGCTGTTCGTCGTCGCGCTGATTGCACTGGCGTTCTCTGGCAGCGCACTCGCCCAGGGGCGCGGCGGACAGGCCCCCGCGCCCCCCCAGACGGCGCGATCGCGGGCGCCCATCGATCTCACCGGCAACTGGGTGGCCATCATCTCGGAAGACTGGCGCTGGCGCATGATCACGCCGAGCAAGGGAGATTTCCCCAGCATCCCGCTGAATCTCGAGGGGCAGAAGATTGCCGAAGCGTGGGACCCGGCCAGAGACGAGGCCGCCGGCGAGGCGTGCAGGGCGTACGGCGCGCCCGGCCTGATGCGCGGGCCGACACGGCTCCGCATCAGCTGGCTCGACGACAACACCATGAAACTCGAAACCGACTACGGCATGCAGACGCGGCTGTTCCGCTTCGCCCCGCCAGCAGGTCGGGGCGCCCCGAACGAGTCGAGGGGTGGCGGCGGCGCGCAGGCACAAGGCGCGCGCACGTGGCAGGGCGCGACCAGGGCGGAGTGGATGCTGGCAGGCGGCGGGCGCGGCCGCGGCGCGCAGGCGTACGGCGCGCTCAAGACGGTCACGACCAATCTTCGCCCAGGCTATCTGCGCAAGAACGGCGTGCCCTACAGCGATCGCGCCGTGTTTACCGAGTACTGGGACATCATCGCGCGCGGCAGCGGCGACCGGTGGCTCGTCAACACCAACATCGTGGACGACCCCGTCTATCTGCAGCTGCCGTGGACCACGGCGATTCACTTCAAGAAGGAACCGGACGGCAACACATGGAATCCCGAACCGTGCGACGCGAGATTTTGAGAACAGTGGGCAGTGGGCAGTGGGCGGTGGGCAGTGGGCGGTGGGCAGTGATCGCGATCCTGCTGGTGGCAAGCCCGCCCGCCTACGCGCAGTACGAGCTCACCGGGGCGTACACCGCCGTGATGCACGAGGACTACATCGAGCGCGGGCCGGGGTCGTTTCTCGGCGACTTCACCGGGATGCCGCTGAGCGATGAGGGACGCGCGAAAGCGCTCCTCTACACGTCAAACCAGCCTTCCACGATCGAACGGCAGTGTCTCGCGCAGTCGGCCGGCGTGTTTCAGTACCGGCCGGTCGGCATGCGCATCTGGAGCGAGGCCGACGCCACCGGCCGCGTGCGCGCGTGGATCATCGGCGGCGACTATCTGCGCGGCGACATCACGATCTGGATGGACGGGCGCCCGCGCCCGTCGATCAACGCGCGGCACACCGAGGGCGGCTTCGCGACCGGACAATGGGAGGGCGACACGCTGGCGGTCCACGTCACGCATTTGAAGACGGCCTGGATCCGGCGCGGCGTCGGCATTCCGGCCAGCGACGAAACGACGATCGACATGTACTTCACCCGGCGGGAGAACCTGCTGACGATCACGACGATCCAGGAGGACCCGTACTACCTGACCGAACCGCACGTCGTCAGCCGCATCTTCCAGTTCAACCCGCGCGCCGGCGACGCGGACCGCGCCCCGTGCAACACGGCCAACGAAATCCCGTCGCTCGAGGACACCGCCACCGTACCGCATAACCTCCCGGGCCAGAATCCGGAAGCGGATTTCATGGTGCGGACCTTCAACGTGCCGGCGGAGGCGGCGATGGGCCGCGCCGAGACGCTCTATCCCGAATACCGCCGGACGCTCAAAGGCACGTACACGCTTCCCTCCGCCTGCTCGGAACGTGCGCCCGGCTACTGCTGCGGGTGGATCGAGCGCCAGGGGCTGCCCGGCGGTGCGCCCAACCTGACGTGCAATGACGGCGGCTTCGCCGAGCTCGGGCCTCGGGGACGGCGGAAACCTGCCCCGGACCGGTAGCGTCCCGCGCGCCGGGTCCGCCGCCCTGCTCGCCTTCCTGTTCTCCGCCCTCGCTGCCGCCGCCGTTGCCCAGGACGCGCCGCCGGTGCTGCGCGCCTCGCCCGGCGCCGAGCGCGTCACCATCGACGGCATGCTGAGCGAGGCGGCGTGGGCCGCGGCCGAGGCCGCCGACGCGTTCGCGCAGACCGAACCGCAGGAAGGCGCGCCGCCCTCGTTTCGCACGACCGTCCGCGTCCTCTCCGGCAGCACCGCACTCGTCATCGGCATCCAGTGCGACGACGACCCCGCGCGCATCGTCAGCTTCAGCGTCGGCCGCGACGCGGCCATGCAGGCCGAGGATCACGTGCGCGTCGTGCTCGGCCCGTTTCTCGACGGACGGTCCGGCTACGTCTTCGCCGTCAACCCGAGAGGCGCGCGCTACGACAGCGTGATCAACTCCGCCGGCGACGGCGAGAACGCCGAGTGGGACGGGATCTGGGAGGCGGCGACCTCGAGGAGCGAGCGCGGCTGGAGCGTCGAGATCCGGATTCCGGTGCGGACGTTCGCCTTCAAGCCGGGCCTGCACGAGTGGCACTTCAACGTGCAGCGCCGCGTGCAGCGGCTGCTCGAAACCGACCGGTGGGCGTCGCCGGCGCGGCAGTTCCGGATCACGCAGACCAGCCGCGCCGGCATGCTGGCCGGCCTGCCCGACTTCGCGCTCGGACGCGGCCTCGACATCCGGCCGGCGGTCACCTCCGGCGGCGGCGTGCCGGCGCCGTCCGCCCCGGTGGACGGCCTGTTCCGGCCGAGCCTCGACATCACGCAGCGCCTCGGCGCCAACGTCACCGCCTCCATGACGGTCAACACGGACTTCGCCGAGACCGAGGTCGATACCCGGCGCACGAATCTCACGCGCTTTCCCCTGCTCTTCCCCGAGAAGCGCACCTTCTTCCTGGAAGGGCTCAAAATTGACGACGGTGATACTCCTCATGCGATAGTGCAGCCTTCAACTGTTCCTGCGAGAGCAAATCCATTAACCCCATACTCAAGCAAATACGAGGTTTGAAAAA
>JACQZV010000023.1 GCA_016213695.1 Acidobacteriota bacterium
CGTGTGGTGCAGGGAAAGGGAAAGCAGAACGGCGGAGCGATAATCGCCCCGCCGTCCCGAATTCCGTCTGTTGGTTCTCTGTTGTTTCTCTGTTGTCTCTCTGTTGTCTCTCTTAGAAGCTGTATTGGATACGCGACATGATCATGCGCCCCAACGGCGCGCCACCGACGAACTCGGCGTGCTTGGTGCCGAGGAGGTTCTGCGCCATCACGGAGAGCATCGCACCGCCCAGGACGTTCGGGCGGAAGTTGAACGATGCGTCATACAGATTGTACGCCCGCACCTGGCCGACGTACACGCCCGAGTTGCCAGGGAACGCCGCCGAATGGCGGAACCGCGCCTCGGCGCCGAAACCCTTCGCGTCGTCACGAAAGCGGATCGCGACGGTGCTCTTCTTGTGCGGCGCGTTGAGGGCAATGTCGGACACGCCGCCGACGTCCTTCCGCGAGAAGAAGTCGCGGCTCACCCAGCTGTACGTGCCGTAGAGCGACAGGCGATCGCCGACCATGTACGTGCCGCTGAAGTCCACGCCGCCCACCCGTACCCGGCCGAAGTTGCGGTACATCAGGCCGATGTCGGTGCTGTTCGTGAGCGGGTGGTTCGGATTGACGACGCCCAGTGGAACGCCGGTCGTGGCGGAACCCGACACGCCGCCGAGGCCGCCGGCGAGGGTCGGTGCGAGCTGCCCAGCCAGCGCCGTCGCCGTGGGACCGGCGGCGGGACCCAGGGCAGGCGTCAGCGCAGCCGTCAGCGCCGGCACCAGGTTGGGACCGATGAAGCCGGCGAGCGACGCCGCGTCGAGGAAGACGTTCGGCGTTTCGACGATCAGCGGGCCCACGAAGTCCGCGCGCTCCGAATACCACCAGTCCACCGTGCCATAGAACTTCTTGCCGACCTCACCCTTCCAGCCAGCTTCCCAAGTGGTGGTCAGCGTCGGGCGGATCTGGTCGATGTCGCGCACGTCGCCCGCAAGGACGTCGGTGAAACGTGCCGTCGTCGGGTTGAGCACACGGAGCTTCGTGCCAACCTGCGCCGAGGTCGGCTGCAGCGAGGCCAGCGTGTTCATGACGAGGGTGGAAAGCGCGCCAGCCGTCGCCGCGCCGAAGCTCGGTGCGAGGGCAGCCGTCACCGCGTTGCCCATGCCTCCGGCCGCTGCCGCTGCTACGGCCGCCTTGTAGTACGCCGCAGCGTTCGCCGGGGTGAACGCGCCCTTGCCGGCCGGGTTGAACGGGGACTTCATGCACAGGTTGCCGACGCCGCCCGCGCAGTCGCGCTTGAACTGGAACCCGTCACTCGGCGTGCCAAGGGCGCGCACCGTGTAGAGCGAGTTCGTCGCGTTGGTGCCGCCGATGTAGGCGGCCGCGAGGTCGAGGAACTGGTTGTTCGTGGACGGGTTCGAAAAGCCGCGGTTGTACGACACGCGGAAGCTCTGCACGTCGTTGGGGTTGTACACGAGCGCGGCGCGCGGCGACCAGTTGCCCTCGTCGAGCCGGCTGTGCTTGTCGTAGCGGATGGCGGCGACGGCATCCCAGTACTTGTTGAGGTGCGTGATCGAGTGGAGGTAGCCGCCCACTTCGGTGAAGTTGTCGTCGTCTTCGTTGCGGCCGTCGATCGTGCCACCCGTCACCGGGGACGTCATCAGCCAGTCGCCGCCGTACACGAACGTCTGCTGGCCGTCCGTACCGAGCGCGACGCTGTGCTGCACCTGGCCCACGGTCTGGTTCGACTTGTCAACAATCGGCTCGCCAGTGCGCAGCATGAACGTATCGCCCGCGTTGCTCTCATTGCGGAAGACCTGCGCGAAGAGCCGGCCGCGCTTGGCGCGCAGCTGGTAGGCGTTGAACGACCACTCATCGATCTGGGCGGCGCCAAGACCCGTTGGTTCCACCGCACTGCCGATAAGTGTGCGGCCGTAGTTCAGCACCACCTCCGTCCTGGCATCCGGACGCCAATCAGCGCGGAAGTCCATCGCCGTGCGCTCGATGTCGAACACACGCTGGCGGCCGGCCTTCAGCTCCACGCTGTCCACGCTGGTAAAGTCGGTCGCGGTGAGACGCTCAGCCGACAGCTTGTAGCCGAACTTCGCGCCCACGGTACCGGCGTAGCGGCCGGAGAGGCGGCGCAGGTTCTGCTCGCCGACGTCCGCCGTGATCATGGCGCCCTTGGAGTTGAACGGCGACTTGGTGATCACGTGCATCACGCCCTGCGTCGCGTTGGGGCCGTACAGCGCCGCCGCGGGTCCGAGGACGACCTCGATGCGTTCGATGTCTTCGTTGCTCGTCGGCGCCATGTACGAGACGTTGACGCGGAGCGACGGGACGAAGTTGAAGCGGTTGTCCGTCAGCGTGAGCAGCGAGCCCGAGAAGATGTTGTTGAAGCCGCGGGCCACCACGTTCGTCTGTACCACGCCGCCGGCGATGATGTCGATGCCGGGGACATCTCGGAGCTGGTCCGTCGGGGTCGCCGTGATCGTCTCGTTGATCTTCTCCTGGCTCAGCACGCTGATCGCCGCCGGCGCCTTGTTGAGCTTCTCCTCCTGCGCGATGCCGGTGACGGCAACCGTGTTCAACTGGGTCGGCATTTCGCTCAGCTTGAAGTCGACGGTCACCTGCGCGCTCGCCACGGCGATGCCGTCGCGGCGGGTCGGCTTGAAGCCGATGCGTGTGACGCGGATGCCGTACGTTCCCGCCTTGAGACTGGCGAAGCGGTACGTCCCGTCCTCGGCGGTGCTGGTGACTCCCGCGGTGCGCAGGCCCTCGATGGCCTGGACCGTCGCCGACGCGACAGCCATGCCCGCTTCGTCGGTCACCTTGCCGACAATGCGTCCCTGCTGCGCCGCCGCGGTTCCTGCCACGGCAACGAAACCGATTGCCGCAAGCAACCTGCCGACGAATCGAACAACCATAATGGCACCTCGTGGAGGAGAATGTTGCATGGAGCTCATGCTGACCACCGCCGGCTTCGGCGGGGGGAAAGCTGTACATCCAAGTCGGCTAAAACTTTGACATGTCACAGGCAAACGTCAATACGGTGCGGAGAGGATTTTTCGGTGGGCGGGACGCTCGTTGGCGTACGAAAAGGCGACCCGGCAACTGCCGGGCCGCTCGGGGAAAACGCCAAAATGCTAATCGGAACCAGATCGCGCTGTGGTGGAATCCCTGAGCACACGACGCACCGAGCGCAGGTTGAGTGAGGCTCCTCGCGCCGGGACGCGCGTTTCCACGACGCGACGCTGGCTCGTGCTGGCGTGAATCATCCGGCCGTCGCCGATGTAGATCCCCACGTGCGAGATGCGCGTGCTGCGCCCACGACCGAAAAGCAGCAGGTCGCCGGGGCGCATGGTCGCCGTGTCGGCCTCCACGCGCTCCCCTTCATGGGCGATGCGGGCGGCGTTGTGCGGCAACTCCACGCCGACCGACTTGAGGACGTACTTCACAAGGCCGCTGCAGTCGAAGCCACGATCCGGCGAGGCCGCGGCGAACCGGTAGCGTCGTCCCAGCTGTTCGCGGGCCCGCTGGACGACGGCATTGGCCACGGCCGTTCCTCGCTTGGCAAACGGGCCGTCTCGATTGGCGCCGCGGGCGAGCAAGGCCGCCAGCGGACCCGGGGCATCCTGCGCCGCCGCCGCCGAGGCGGAGGCGCCCAGAAGCGCAAGCGTGAGGAGAAGACGTGTCGCGAGGGTCATGGGACCCCGACAAGTTACCCCACCGTACCGAGGTATGGAATCGACCGAATCGCGCCATCAGGCCCACGCGGCCGGAGTTCAGCCGCGATACACGACACCGGATGCGCCGGTTTCGGTGATTTCCACCGCGCTCAGGCCTGGAAGCGCTTCTGTCAGGTGATCCCAGATCCAGAGCGCGAGGCGCTCGCGGGTCGGATTCTCGAGGCCGGGCACGTCATTGAGGAAGCGGTGGTCGAGCGCGTCGTGTACCGGCGCGAAAGCGCGCTGCACCTCAGCGAAGTCGGTGACGAATCCGGTGACCGGATCAACCGTCCCCGACACCGTCAACCGCACGCGGAACGTGTGTCCATGCACGCGTGCGCAGGGGTGATCCGCCGGGACGCCGGTGAGGCGGCGGCCGGCGGCGATGAAGAACTCGCAATACGCGTCCATGCTGAGTTGTGGTGCAGGGGAAGGGAACAGAGTGTGGTGCAGGGGAGGGGAGCAGGGTGTGGTGCAGGGGAGGGGGAGGATTACCGCAATCCCAGCGTCTTGTGCGTCTGGAGACTCAACCTCCACTGCGGGTGGGCCAGGCAGTACGACACGGCTGCCTTGGTATTGGCGTCCCGCTCCGGGCCGTCCATCGGCTGCAGCGAGAAGCTCCCAAACGCGAGATGTCCAAATCGTTCGGGCTCTGCACCCGGCTGGGGGTAGACGAGTTTCAGCTCGTCGCCGCCCTGAAGCGCCAACGGCGCGCCCGCCTTGGGGCTGACACACACCCAGTCGAGGCCGCGCGGCGCGGGCAGCGTGCCGTTGGTCTCCACCGCCACGGTGAAGCCGCGCTGATGCAACGCGTCAATGGCCGCCTCGTCGAGTTGCAGCAGCGGCTCGCCGCCGGTGCACACGACGAAGCGCGTTCCCGCCGATTCGTCCCCCATCGGCCAGTGTCTGGCCACCGCCTCGGCGAGTTCTGCCGCGGTGACGAAGCGTCCACCGTCGGGGCCGATGCCGAAGAAGTCCGTGTCGCAGAACCGGCAGGTCGCGCTCGCGCGATCCTCCTCGCGTCCCGTCCACAGGTTGCACCCCGCGAACCGGCAGAACACGGCAGGGCGGCCGGCGTGAACGCCCTCGCCCTGCAGTGTGAAGAAGATCTCTTTGACGGAGTAGTGGGACACGGCGGAGGGCGGAGGGCGGACGGAGGACGGCGGACGGAAGACGGTGGACGGTAGACGGTGGATGGTGGATGGTCGACGCTAATCCGGCGGATCGTCCACGGATTGGTATCTCGCGGGATCCGTGAGCCCAGCCTGTTCGAAACCTCGCCGGCGCAGCTGGCAGGCGTCGCAGTGGCCGCACGCGGCGCCGTCGGGAGCCGGGTCGTAGCAGCTCGTCGTCATGCCGTAATCCACGCCGAGTGAGCGCCCGAGTTCGATGATCTCGCGCTTGGTCATCTGCATCAGCGGCGCATGCACCGCGAGTCGCGTGGTGCCCTCAACGCCGGTGCGCGTGGCGAGATTCGCCAGCCGCTCGAAGGCGGCGATGAATTCCGGGCGGCAGTCGGGGTAGCCGCTGTAATCGAGCGCGTTGACGCCGATGAAGACATCCTGCGCGCCGAGCACTTCGGCCCACGCCATGGCGAACGAAAGGAAGATCGTGTTCCGCGCCGGCACATACGTGACGGGAATGCCCGTCGCCATCGCCTGCGCGTCGCGGTCCTTGGGCACGGCGAGGTTGCCGGTCAGTGCGGAGCCGCCGAATGGCCGGAGGTCGATGTCGCACACGACGTGCTGTGCCACGCTCCAGCGCGCGGCCAGCGCGCGTGCGCGCTCGAGTTCGAGCTGATGCCGTTGTCCGTAGCGGAACGAGAGCGCGTGGACGGCATACCCCGCGCGCGTCGCCCAGGCCAGCACGGTGGCCGAATCGAGCCCGCCGCTGAGCAGCAGCACGGCGCGCGTGCCCGGCGGCACCGAAGATGCGGAGGAGTGCGTCACGTCGAACAAGCTAAGGCACCAGCGGGGCGCCGGGAACGCCGGATGTCCCGCTGTCTCCCGCTGCTTGGGAGCCGTGCTGGCCCGGAAATCTCACCACGCGTAGAATGCGGGGTAAGCAAGCGCTCGTTTTGGTGCGGGGGCACTGAACGTGGGCTTGCCGCGGCCCGGGGTGGTGGTTTGGCGGGCGTTCGCGGGGTCGACGAGGCGTCTTCGGCGCCGACGGCGAAGCCAAGTTCTGCTCGCGGGGGCGCGGCGAGCGAGCGGACCATCGTCCGCGACGTTCAGCGCATCAACATGGTCGGAGCGTCGCGTGGACCCGCGCAAACAGCGCGGCGTACGGACAGCCCGTGGCGAGCGCGAGCCAGACGTGGCGGACCGTGATCCGAAGGTGCGCACCGATCTTCAGGAGTGTGAGCCGAATCGTCTGACCCTGCGCCTGCGCCAGCGCGGTCCCCACGAGGCCCACGCGCCGCAGCGCGTGGAGCAGGAGATACGCTTTCGAGGAGAAGTAGAGGCGCAGCTGATTGGCGCGCAGGGTCGCCGCGCTCGTCCGATCGGCGAAGAGCATGAAATGCTGTTCCTTGATCCGGTTCTCCATCTCGCCGCGCGCGCAGTTCAGGTCTTCGGCGAAGGTGCGGGCGTCGATGGCGCCGACGTCGAGCGACGTCGAGCGACGTGACGACAAAGTGCGGATTGCTCTTGCCGTTCGCCTCGCCCGCGAGTTACTCGGCTTTCGCCACCATCCGCCGCGTGCGGTGCCAGCGGTCGTGCGTTTGATACGTGCGCACCGCAAAGACGCGCGCGGGCTGGCCCGTCGCGGCGCAGGCGACCGCGGCGGTGGCGAGTTCCTCGGGAATCAGCGCGAGGAGGCGCGCATTCTTCGCGAGCCCAAACACGAAGTCGACGGCGTGGGCTTCCGCCTGCGTCATCAGTGCGTCCCGACAAAACCCACTATCCGCGCGGAGCGTGATCCGCACCGTGGGCCACGCCGCACGAATCTGAGCGACGACGCGCTCCACTTCTTCCAGGCGCCCTCACTCGCGTCGGCGTCCGCCGTTCGGAGACGGGCACGCAGGAGATGCTTGCCCGCGAAGATGTAGAGCGGCAGGTTGCAGTAGCCCCCGTGGTAGCCGTGGAAGAACCGTCCCTCCTGATTGCCATGCCCCGGATGGTCCGTGGCATCCAGGTCGAGGACGATCTCCGCGGGGGCATGGGATGTGCCCGCAGAAAGACGTCCACGAGCAGCCGGTCGACCGCCGCGTGATCGATCGCGATCTTCTTGTAGCGCTCCGCCTCATCCACCGTGACTGCGCTCAGCTCCAGCCCGTTCAGCATGCTCTTGCCCGCGAATGGTCTCCGACGCCCGGCGGACGCTGCACAGCGAACGCCGCGCAGCGGCCGACCAGTCTACTTGTGATAGAAGTGCTCGCGGATGATCCTCCCATCCTTCCAGCGGCGGACAGCAACCTGAGCGATCGTGAGCGCACCCATACCCTCGATCACCATCCGGTACTCCCACTCGGAAAAGGAGATGTCGCCATTCGCCCCGTGAGCGAGAACACGTGCCTCGAAGGACGTGATGTTCTTCTCCATTTCTTGGCGGGCGCGCAGCCATGCGTCGCGGCCGACGCGTTCGGGCTCGTCGTTCTCCTGCGCGATGACGTCCTCGGCGTAGAACCGATGGAATGCATCTACGGATTTCCCGTTGATGATCATCGTGTTCAACTGCTGATCCAACGCGAGCGTGTCCATATGCTGCTCCTTGAGGAGGGAATGCACCGCTTCCGGGACGGTGCCGGGGTCGAGACGCCACCAATTACGGTTTCGTTTATCGCTGTCCGAGCGCGTCCGTGTGCGATTCAAGGAAGGACCGCACGTTCATCGGCGTCCGGCCGGTCAACTCCTGAACAGCGCCCGATACTGGCGCGAAGAGGCCGCGCCGCATGCCGGCGTCGAACGAGGCCATCAGGCGAGCCACTGGCTCCGGCAGGCCGCTCCTGACCATGCCAGCGATGAGCGCGTCGGCCTCGAGGGAGACGACGACGACCTCCGTGCCGGACAACTCGCTGGCGAGCGCCGCGAGTTCGGCGTAACTGACCGCTGCGGGGCCCGTAATCTCGAGCTGGCGCGTGCCATCGAACCCCGAGCGGAGCGCCGCAGCGGCTGCGTGCGCGCAATCCTCACGGGTGACATAGGCCGCACGCCCGTCTCCTGCCGCGGCGAACAGCTGCCCCGACGCAATCGCCGCCGACAAGCTCATGGGCAGAAAGTCGGTATACAGGTTGTTGCGCAGCGCAGTGTAACCCATGCCGCTCGCCGCCAGCGCCTGCTCCGTTTTCGCGTGATCGCGCGCGATGAGGACCGGCGAGTCCTCCACCTGACCTGCCAGCGAGGTATAGACGATGTGCCGCACGCCCGCGAGGGCGGCGGCCTCCACGGCCCGGTTGGCTTGCTCGTAACGGCGACCGGGCCGATCCACGGCGTCGGTGCTGATCAGCAGCATCCGATCGGCGCCCCGGAAGGCTGCGGCCAACTGGCGCGGAGCCTGCTCAAAGTCGGCCTGACGCACCTCCATCCGGCTATCAGGAAGGCCGGCCAGCGAGTCTGGATTGCGGGTCGTCGCGATGATCGCGTTGTCGCCGTGCGCGAGCAGAAGTTCGAGCACTCGGCGGCCGAGACGGCCGGATCCGCCGGTCACGAGTAATGTAGGGCTTGCGTGTTGACTCAATGGACTACCTCAAGAATCGGGGATTCGTGTATTGCGCTGAAACGGTGGCGTGGTTCATCGAGCATCATCCATACATCGATGCAGTTGGCCAGCCTACGCGGCCCTTCTGCCGCGCTCCGTCGCCTGGTCTTCCTAGATCAGGACTTCTTCCAGCAAACGGCTGCTGAGGGCCTCAAGGTACTTCTCAAATGTTGCCTGCCTGGGAGAGAAGTACCCGAACTGCCCCTCACGCCGTACTCGCACCAGACCCGCTTCCGTCAGCAGCCGGAGATGGTGCGATATCGTCGACTGGCTGACCGGGAACCGATCAGCCACCTCGCCGCACGAGATCTCGCCGGCGTCGATGATCACCTTGAGAATCTCAAACCGCCTCGGATCAGCCAATGCCTTGGCAATCCGGCTGAACTCGGTGTCCTTCATGAGCGCTTTTCGGAAAGCATTCGATATATCTACGCATATCGAAATGATCTGTCAAGGGCCGTCGAGTACTGTGCATACGCGTGGGTCACGTGGATCGCTTTCCCCCGATGGAATGACTCGAGAGGGGGAGCGTCCATGAGCCGGCCGGGCCGCATGAAACCATGGCGGTTCCGCCGGTCTGCTCCATCAAGCGCCGCTATCAGCCGTCGGCGTGCAGGATAGATTGGGTTGGCCATTGGATCGGGTTTACCCATACGACCTGCACACGCGATACCTCAAGGCTCCCCGCAGCAACCGCCATGCGAGGCGACGCAGGTATGTCGCTTCCGTCGCTGGGCGGGTCACCCAGGGGCTGCTTGGTTCCCGCGCCATGCGCTTGCGTACGCTCGTCGGCGCTGCGTGGCTACAGCCGAGGGCCGTTCCCGCCCACTTCGCCAAACCCAGAATCGTCAGGAGAGCGTTCGCTTAGCAACGTCGCGCTCGAAGTCAGCGGTCGTTAGTCGATGGGCCGCCAAACGCCATCCGGAGTACACACGCAGGAAGTCGGCCAAGATCCGTTTCAGCGGAACGTCGTTGAAACTGCCATGATGACGCAGGTACTCCATGTGACGCTGGCCGCTGCGGTCGAACGGATGGTAGAGCGAGTCATCCATGCCGTTGAACTCCAGCGGGACGAAGCCGAATTTCTCGCACAGGTCGATGTTGAACGCGGGGGTGGCCTTGCGCCACGCACTGTCCAGCCAGATCTCCGAGAACCCGTGCCACACGAACACGTCCGACTGCATGGCTTGGCGCAAGCGTTCGGTGGACAGGTGATTGCGTACGTCAGCGAATCCTAGCCGAGCCGGGATGCCCACGGCGCGACAAGCCGCCGTCAGCAGCGTGGCCTTCGTCACGCACCAGCCCGCTCCCACGGCGAGTACGGTGCTGGCGCGCATGCCCTGGACGGTCAGGTCTGCGGCACGATACGGATCGTATCGAAACCCGTCACGCACGGCGTTGAAGAGCGACACCGCGCGCTCGCGGTCGTTCGCCCCCCGCGCGTACTCACGCGCAAAGGCCTGCACGGCCGGATGGTCGCAATCCACCACCGCGGTGGGCAGCAGCGAGCCCTCCGACGGACCTGCGTCGGGCGGCAAGGGCAAAGCGTCGTCGGTTCCGGTGCTCATCGTCCGTCTCCCGGATGAAGAACCATGGTACGCGAGTTCATGTTCCCGGACCTCGTCGCACTGGCGACCCGTCCGCGACCACCGACGTATCCGATGTGGAGCGCGCGACGAACACCTGGGTCCGTCCCAACCCGCGAAACACCGCCAGGCTACAGGCCGCGTCCGTCAGACTGAACAGCGCGCCCGGGAAGAAGAACGTCATGCCCCGGTCGCCGGACAGAAAGGGCCGGGCGGGCAGGCGCATCCGTGTTCTTCCATCGGAAGTCCGTTCATCCAGCACCATGCCGATGTCACGGCCATGCGGCATGTGCTGATCGAACTGCCGGGCCAGTTCCTCGACTGAAATGGGGCGCTGCTGCGAGTCCTCCACGATGAGCTAGTTCTGGTGGGACGCAAGTGTGCGCACTGGTGATCGTTCGGGTCGATCAGAACTCACCGGGCGAGCAGCGTTACCTCTATGGATGGTACTCCAGCCCGAGGTGGGTGATCTGCTCCTCCCCCATCAGGTGGCGGAGCGTGTTCTTCAGCTTCGTCTGCTGGATGAAAAGATCATGCTCCGGCTCGAGTCCCGCAGGAGCCTGCGGGGACTTGTAATAGAAGCTTAACCATTCCTGAATCCCCTTCAGGCCGGCCCGGTGGGCGAAGTCGCTGAACAGCGCGAGGTCGAGCACGATGGGGGCCGCGAGAATGGAGTCGCGGCAGAGGAAGTTCACCTTGATCTGCATCGGGTAGCCCATCCACCCGACGATGTCGATGTTGTCCCACCCTTCCTTGTTGTCCCCGCGCGGCGGGTAGTAGTTGATGCGAACGACGTGCGAGAATCCCTCGTAGAGGTCGGGGTACATCTCGGGCTGCAGGATGGTGTGCAGCACCGACAGCTTGGACGCTTCCTTGGTCTTGAACGACGCGGGATCTTCGAGCACCTCGCCGTCGCGGTTGCCGAGGATGTTGGTGGAGTACCACCCCGCCAGGCCGAGCATGCGTGCCTTGAGCCCGGGCGCGATGACGGTCTTCAGCCAGGTCTGGCCAGTCTTGAAATCCTTGCCCGAGATCGGCACACCCTCGCGCTCGGCCAGCGCGAGCAGCGCCGGCGTGTCGACGGCGAGGTTGGGCGCGCCATTGCAGTACGGCACGTGCTCCATGATGCAGGCCCACGCGTACAGCATGGACGGCGCGATGTCGGGATGGTTCTCCGCCATCGCCTGCTCGAACGACTGGATGGTCTGGTGCACGGCCGAGAGCGTGATGTAGATCTCGGTGGACCCGCACCAGACGGCAACCAGGCGGTCGCAGCCGTTGTTCGCCTTGAAGTCGCGGATGTCCTTGCGCAGCTGCTCGGCGAGGTCGCGCTTGGTGGGCCCCTGCTTGACGTTGGTGCCGTGGATGCGCGTCACGTAGTGCTGGTCGAACACGGCGGGCATCGGCTTGATGGCCGTCAGGAAGTCCTTGAGCGGCTCGATGTGCTTGTCCTCGAGCACGCCGGCGTTCTTCGCGGACTCGTAGGCGTTGTCGGGAATGGGATCCCACGCCCCGAAGACGATGTCGTTCAGGTCGGCGAGCGGCACGAAGTCGCGGATCAGCGGCGTGCGCTTGTCCGCGCGTTTGCCGAGCCGGATGGTCGACATCTGCGTCAGCGACCCGATGGGCTTGGTGAGTCCTCGGCGGACGCTCTCCACGCCGGCGATGAAGGTGGTGGCGACAGCGCCCAACCCAGGCGTCAGAATGCCCAACTTCCCTTGTGCGCGGCGAATGGCCTTCGTAGACGACTGGCTCAATGGTTCACTCGGTGGTGTCCGGAGAAGAGAACAGGGACGGCTCGAGCAGGGCGTAGTCCACCGTGTGCGTGGGAGACGGCGCCAGCCCCTGCGAGGCCAGATAGTCACGCGCGAGTTGGCTCGCGGCCCTCGCGATGGCGGAGGCGACGAAAAGGACGAGGACGAAGCGCAGCAGCAGCCCATCGAGCGCCAGCCCAAAGAACGCTTGAGGCAGCGCCAGCAGGAATAAGCGCTCCGGACGCTCGAGGACGCCGGCCTTTTCCATGCCGACTCCGACGAACTCGGCGCGAGCTTCCGCGTACGTCGAAGTCAGCGTCGCAAGCAATCCCGCAAGACCGACCGCAACCATGGGGAGAAAGCGGTGCCAGGCATCGGCGGCAAAGAAGAACGTCAGTCCGCCGAAGAGGAATCCGTCGGTGATGCTGTCCATCGCAGTGCCGTGACCACCGCCGTCCGCCTGCGCGGGATTGATGGTGCGCGCAATCAGGCGACCGACCAAGCCAAGGACCGCCGAAGCCCCGAGCAGCCACGCCGCGACGCGGATAGTCCCGGCGGCGAACAGTGCGCCAGCAATGCACGAGCCCAGGACGCGAGCCGTTGCGAAGAGACGCGCACTGGGCCAACGCCGCGCGAGGAACCCGACCACGAGTTTCGGCAGGAATGCGAGAACCGGTTTTTCAGACGCCAATGACGAACGGATCAGAGTTGGAGTGAACTGCGCAACAATCGGGAGACTCACTGCGCGGGCGCGCGCGAACCACCTTGCTTCCCTTGGGCGACAGCTCTGCCGAGCGACCGCCTCCAGAGCGCCTCTTCGTCTTGCGACACTGTGGAGTGAACGTTAAGATAGTTCTAAACGATCTTAAGCAACAGCCTTCGGGAGCGTGATTTGTGAATGCCGCGACAAGCCGTATCATCGAGCAGTTCGGCGTCATCCTTCACCTCGAGGGCTATTCGCGTGTCGCCGGACGCGTCTTCGGCCTGCTCCTGCTGAGCGAGGCTCCTCGAGCGCTGGGCGAACTGGCAGACGAGCTCGCGGTCAGCAAAGCGAGCGTGAGCGTAAACGCGCGGCTGCTCGAGCAACAGGGTGTCGTCGAGCGCGTCGGGCAATCCGGCGACCGCCAGGACTATTACATCATCTCACCTGACATCCTGACGCGGACCGTCGAACAGCGAATCGCACGGTGGCAGCGCCTGCTTGACGTCATCAGCGCCACGAAAGAGATAGTCGCTAGCCAGAGCGACGTGCTCCTCGCGCGACTCGAGAATCTAGAAGCAGCGCACAGGTTCCAGCTGGCTTCCATGGCCGATGCGCTGGAGCAGTGGCGGACCAGGCCGCGTCACACGTCGGCCGTGAAGCAGGCGGAGTACGCATAGCCTGTGCTCGCGGGGTGCCGCGCCCTATGCCCGGCGTCGTGGCATCCGGCCCTGGAGCGTCGACGCCGTGACTGCTGCTCTTGGTGCGGAGGACGCCCCCGACTCGAGTGGTTGATGTGCATGCCGAGTGAACGCACGGACCAGGGGCATGGCGTCCCGCTGCCCACCGGTCATACGCGGTGTCGCGGACGCCGCTGCCTCTTCGACCGAAGCGGCAATGTGGTCGTCACCCTGGGAGTCAAATAGGGTATGAATCGCACTCATTCGCTTCTGCTCAGGTGTGCTGCTGCCCTCGTGGCTGGCGCTGCGGTGCCCGCGCGGGCGCAGCCGCCTGTCACCATCAAGATGGCCACGCTGGTACCGGAAAACTCGTCCTGGTTCCTGGTGCTGAAGGAGGTCGCCGACCAGTGGGGACGGATTTCAAGTGGCAAGGTGCGGGTCCTCCTGTATCCGGGAGGTCGGCAGGGCGACGATCCTGATGTGGTGCGCAAGATGACGTTGGGCACGCTGAACGCGGGATTGCTGACGTCGGTGGGGATCGCGGAAATCGACCGTTCGGTGTACGCCTTGGGCATTCCGATGGCCTTCGATGGGTACGATGAGGTCTATGCGGTGCTGGAGAGCATGCGCCCCAAGCTCGAGTCGGCCCTCGAGGCGAAGGGCTACGTCGTCCTCAACTGGGCCGACGGCGGCTGGACCCGGATCTTCGCGAAACGACCGGTCGCGCAGCCAGACGACCTGAAGAAGCTGAAGCTGTTCAGTTGGGCCGGAGACCCGAAGACCACCGAGATCTGGAAGCGACTCGGGTTCGATCCAAGGCCGGCACCATCGACGGAACTGACCACCGGGCTGCAGACGGGGCTTTTCGAGGCGTTTCTCGCGCCGCCGCAGGTGTCGGTCATCACACGCTATTACGAGCACGCAAAGTTCATGACCGACCTGCAGTGGCAGCTCCTTCTGGGTGCCACGGTCATCAAGAAGGACGCCTGGGAGCGAATCCCCGCCGACCTCCGGCCGCAGCTACTCGCGGTCGCTCGTAATGCCGGAGCCAAGCTTCAGCAGTCGATCCGCAGCAGCGGTCAGCGTGACATTGAAGTCATGAAGAGGTCCGGCCTGACCGTCGTGCCGGTCGATGCGAGGAACCTTGAGCTATGGCGACGCGCGGCAGCATCGGCGTACCCGCTGATTCGCGGCGGCGTCGTGCCCGCGGACGCGTTTGACGACGCGTTGCGCTTTCGAGACGAGTATCGCAAGCAACGGGGCGCCGCCAAGAAGTGAACAGCGAACGAACGCAAAATGGGCAGTTCAGAGCCGCACCCGGAGCACCCGCTTCATCCCGCTGACTGGGACTGCTGCCCCGGATCTTACCTCGCCTCGGCCGCAGGCAGTTCGTCCGCCCCCATTGCGCGGAGGAAAGCGGACCGAGCCAGCCAGTAGTCCACCCGCGCGTCGGTCTGCCGGTCCAGCGCCTGACGGTGTAGGACCTGCGCCTCAAGCAGGTCGGACAGCGTAGCGAGCCCTCCCGCCGAGCGGTCGGAGGCCTCCTTCAGGTTCACCGTGGCCTGCTGCACGCCGAGATCCGCGACGCGCGAGGCCAGCCAGGCGGTCATGAGGTCGTCGTGTCGCTTCGAGATCTCGAGCGCCACCAGTTCGCGAGCTTCGGACAATTGCAGCGCGGCCATGCGCTCTCGTGCCTGAAGCCCACGCACCTCATGCGCCGTCTTCCACGCGCCGCTGAGCGGGACGCTGACGGTGGCAAAAACCAGCGCATCCCCGCGTGTGCCGAGGCCGCCAAGATCGTAGCGCAGCAACTGCGCTCCCACCGAGACCGCAGGCAATGCGTTTCCGATCGCCATCGCCGTCTTTAGTGCCTCTGCGCGAACAGCCAGTCGCAGCAATCGCAGCTCCGGGCGTCGCACCGTTAAGTCCGATCCCGAATTGCCGAGTGAGGCGTCGTCGGCAGCGGGCTCCTGTACGGTATCCGTTACCTCTGTCGGCGCCGACTCCGACAACCCCAAGTGCAATCGCAGGTCGCGAGTAGCCAACCGGCGGCCGCTCTCCAGCCGCAAACGATCGACATCGGCTTCCTGCAGCTTCAGCCGCACCTTGAGGAGGTCGTTGGAAGTCACCAGTCCAGCCGCCACGGCATCGCTCGCCTGCCGTTCCAGATCAGTGAGCAGCGCCTTGTAAGCACGCAGCGTCTGGCCTTTCTGGCCCAGCGTCACCAACCGCCAGTATTTCTCCTCCGCTTGGGCGACCGCGTCGCGTCGAGCGAGGGCGGCCTTGTCCTCGGCCACCGCCACGCCCAGCGCGGCCAGTCGATTGCCATTGACGACTCGCCCGCCGACGTAGAGTGGTTGCACGGCGGTCAACGAGAGCACGCGAACACGGTCAGCCAGCGCCATGCTGACTCTCCGGAAGTCGGTCACGTTCCCCGTGGATGCACCACTGGCATCGTTTACGGGCAAATTGCCGCCAGGAATGTTCACGTCAACAAGCGGCGTGCGCGCCGCCACAGCCACGGCGGCGGACGACACCGAAGGGAAGAAATTCGTGAATGCAGCGCGACGCGTCTGAACGGCCGCCGTCGTTTCCTCCAAAGCCTGCCGAACCTTGGGCGCACTTCGCGCGGCCAAACGTCGCACCTGATCGAGCGTCAGCGTTCCAGACTGCGCCCCCGCCGTGGTGGGAAGTGCACAGAGCGACACCAACAAGAGGACGCCGCTCACGGCCGCAGCCGAGGCATGCCGGACCGGGACACTCCGCGCCATCAACCAGTAGGCAACCGGCAATACGATCAAGGTCAGGAGCGTCGAGAAGATCAGGCCAAAGAAGGTCACGGCGCCGAGAGGACCCCACAGCGTGGAACCACTCAGGATCATCGGCACCACACCGACGGCCGCCGCCGCCGACGTGAGCACGATGGGCCGCATGCGACGCATTCCCGCGGCCAAGGCAGCGTCCCGACTGGACATCCCCTGCGCGCGAAGCTCCTCGGCGTATCCCACAAGGATGATTCCGTTGCGGACGACGATGCCCATGAGGCTGATGACGCCAAGGAAAGAAGTGAATCCGAAGGCATTTCCCGTAAGCATCAGTCCAAGCACTGCACCGAACAGCGCCAGTGGCATCGTAACCATCACCAGCAAGACCAGCCGATGCCGTCCGAACTCGAAGAGCAGGATCAGGTAGATGATCGCCACGCTCGCAGCCATCGAGATTGACATGGGTGTGTAGTTCTCCACGGTGCCCTCCCGTTCGCCGCCCCAGCCGATTCGGATGCCGGGCGTCGGCCCCATCGCCTCGATGGCACGGTCCAGCTTGCGCTCGACATCCGACGCCAGGGTCCCGGGTCCGACATCGACACGGACGGTCAGCGTGCGCACGCCGTTGCGATGCACGATCGCTTCTTCGTTCCAGTCCGGCTGAATGCGAACCACCTCTTCGACGGGCACGACGGCGCCGAGCAACAATGACGAGACGTACTGCTGGCGGAAGCCCTGCATGGTCTGTGCTACGCGAGGATCGACGCCGAGGATGACTGGTATGGGGTCGGCGTGCTCCCACAGGGTGGCGATTGGCAAGCCAAGACTGCTCCCTGCCGTAAGCGAGGCCTGCAGGGTGGCAGATGTTACGCCGAGGCGGGCGGCCTTGTCTGCGTCTGGTAGAACGTTCACTCCCTGCAGTGGCTCGCCGAAGTCGTTGCGAATCCACGTGACGCCGGGAATCGCGCGGGCTGCCGCTTCCAGGCGCAGGGCCAGCTGCCGCAGTTGCGGAATGTCGCTGCCGGAGAGGCGGACTTCGATCGGCGCACTCGTGGCTTGGAGGTCGAGCTGTTTCCAGCGCACCCAGCCTTCTGGGAAACCATTCCGATGGCGCTGTTCGTATTCGTGCAGCACTTCGACCGTCGCCTCGTCGCTCACCGTGCTCACCAGGAGCTGGGCGAAGTTCCGCGACGGCAAGTTGGGTATGTACGTCGTGTGGAAACGAGGCGAACTCGTGCCGATGAACGACGTCACGTGCGTCACGCGCGGGTCTCGGAGCAACTCGCGTTCCACGCGACGAGCGACGTCATCTGTCCGTGCCAGCGGACGGCCACTGGGCAGATAGATCTCGACCGCGAACTGGTTGCGGTCGACCTTCGGGAAGAGCTGCTGCGGCATGAAGAAGCCGAGCAGCGCCGCCGCGAGCACCGAGGCAACGCCGGCCCCAATCGCGAGCCGCGGCCGGTGGAAAGCCAGTTCGAGGCTTCGGCCGTAGACCGCTCGCACGCGATCTAGAACGCTCGCGCGTTCATCTCCATCAGCCCGATGGAGCCCGTGACGAATGAACCGGACGTTGAGAATGGGAAGGAGGAAGACGGCGACCAGCAGACTGGCACCCAGCGCGACGGCGATGGTGACCGGCAGGCTCCCGACGAACTCCCCACCCATGCCCTTCAGAAACCACGCCAGGGGCACGTACGCCATGATGATGGCCAACGTGGCACTGAAGACAGGTCCAGCCAGGCTGGTCGCGCTTTCTCTCGCCGCGGTCCACACGTCTACGCCATGGTCGAGCCGTTCGACATGATCGTCGATGATCACGATTGCGTTGTCCACCACCATACCGAGGACAACGATCAGGCCCGCCAAGGACACTGTCTGCAATTGCACGCCGAGGGCGTTCAGCACGCCCAAGGTGATCAGGATGGAAATTGGGATCGACACGGCCGCCACCATCGCAACGCGCAAAGGCAAGAGCAGCATGGTCATCGCGATCACCGCCGCAATCGCCAACCCAAAGTCACGCACAAAGTGGCCCACCGCGACCGCCACGACCTGCGGCTGATCTACCACTCGGGCGATCCTGACCGTCGACGGAAGCTCACGGCGCGCTTCGGTCAACGCCTCGTTCACCTCGCGGCCGAACGTGGTGATGTTGTGCCCCTTCTGCATCTCGACCGACAAGACCACCGCCTGCTTTCCGTCAAAGCGGACGAACGCGTCGTCGTGCCCGTATTCACGCCGGATGTTCGCGACGTCAGCCAGTCGAACGTGCGAGCCCGTTGGCGAGGTGAACACGATGGTCTGTGCGAGCTTGTCCTCGGATCGAAGCACGGCACCCACGTGCACCGGCAGTTCGAGTGTCTTGGTGTCGAGGCGGGCGGGCGCCGGCTGGCTCGCCGTTCCCTGTAGTGCCAGCCAGACCGTCGCCGGGCGCACGCCGTAGTGTGAAAGGCGTTCGCTCGAAAGGGTGACGCGAATCACCTCGCGCTGCATGCCGAAGCGGCGGAGCTTCGAGGTTCCGGGAAGCCGACGCAATTGCGCCTCGACAACCTCCAGCTGGGACTGCAGGTCGCGTGCGCTGTGCCCCTCCGAGGTCAGCGTGAGCAGCAGCGCGCTCGTGTCGCCGAAATCGTTGTTCCCCACGAGTGCCACGACCTGGGGCGGCAGGCTCTGCTCCCGCAGTTCGGTGAGGCCGAGGCGCAGCTTCGCCCAGAACGCGTCCGCCGCCAGCCCCGCCACCCGGTCATTCAACTCGACAAAGACGATGAGCTGCCCTTCCTTGGACAGCGAGTAGGTCTTCAGCTTGTTCACCTCTTCGAAACTGAAGAGGAAGTCCTCCACCGGCTTGGCGAGCCGCTCCTCGACCTCGGCGGAGGTGGCACCCGGCATGATCCCGACCACGAGTCCCTGTCGGACGGTGAAATCCGGAAACTCCTGCCGCGGCATGCTCAAGAACGAGATGGTACCGAAAATCACGAGGCCGGCAACGAGCGTGACCACGATGCGCCATTCGATCATGGCGCGCTCGATGAGGTTGTGAGCCTTCATCGGGCGCGCGCCCCAGTGTCTCGCGTGGCGGCCACGCGAACTTTGATTCTGTCCGCAAGCATCGGCGTGCCCGACGTGACCACACGATCGCCAGCGGAGAGCCCCCGCGAGATGGCGATGTACTCGCCGCGGTAGCCGGCGACCTCGACGGGCTGGTACCGAACCTCGTCCCCACGAACGACGTAGACGACAGGCTGTCCACTGTCGTCCACCCGCACCGCCTCACGCGGAACCACCACCGCGCTCGCGGCTCCCGCGATCCGCACTCGGAGCTCGGCCACCATGCCGACGCGCAAGGCGCCATCGGCGTTGGGAAGGCGTACCTTCACCGGGTAGGTCCTCGTCAACGGATCGGCGACCACTCCGATCTCGACGATTTCCCCCGATCGCTCTGTGCCGACCGCATCTACGAGGACCGAGACGACCTGGCCCACCCGGAGGCGGGCGACTTTCCCTGATGGCACCGGCGCGGTCGCACGGACCACCCGAGTGGACACGAGGACGAGCACCGGTCGCCCAGGCATGGTGGTCATACCGGGCTCCGCGCTCCGGCTGGTGACCGTGCCATCGACCGGCGCGCGCAACACGCAGTCATCCAGATTCTTCTGGGCCAGCGAGCGAGCGTGCCTGGCTTGCTGCGCGCCCGTCTGTACCTCGACCCACTTCACGTCGGCGATCGTGTAATTGCGGTGCATGGGTTCCAGCCGCCGAAGCGCATCCTCAGCCTGATCCGCTTTGGCGACGGCGATCGCGAGGGCATCCTCGTATGCGCGAGTCTTGAGCCGCCCCAGCACCTGACCGCGTTGGACGACCTGGCCTTCGTGAACCGAAAGCTCCTCGATGGTTCCAACGACGCCAAAATCGAGCGGCGTCGTCCGTTCGGCTTCGATGGTACCGCTCAGGACGAAGTCCTCGCCGGAACCGTCGACCACCGCCGTTGTCAACTCCACGAGCGGCAGCGGCGGCGCGGCGGACTGCTCCCCGCGGCAGGCGGTCGATCCGGCGACAGCCACGGCGAGAAAGACCGACCGAGTGGTCAAACGTCCCATGCAGGGGATTCGCATCTCGCCAACACATGCGGGCATTGTCTTTTCCTCTCTGGATTTCATCATTCGTCCTTGTGCAGCTTCCCGAGTGCGGGGGGGCGGCGGGGGAAGGGGGATAGGCACCGGGGTGACTAGATGGTCTTATCGGGTTTTTCGGTCAATTTCAGACACACCCCTTAGGTGTTTGCGCCATCTTCCTGTCATTTACCTCATGCCCGGTCGGGAATCAGACCTGCACTCGAGGTAATTCCGCGGACCAACACATCCAGGAGATCGTCGATGGCCCGGCGAAATTCGGGGCCATTCTGCGGGTCGATCATCGACCGTTCCAGCCCACGCACCACGGTTTGGATGGCCAAGGCCAAGGCGTGAGGATGGGGCACGAGGAAGGCGTTGGCCGCGTTGCCCTCGACGAGGATGCCCTCGAGCAACGCTCGTTCCGTCTTCCAGAGCTCCATGAGATACGGGGCGGCAGCCTCCTGCAACTCAAGGGCGAGGTCGTGCTGGACCTGCAAGTCCTTGGTCACACGGATGAGCTGGTGGGCGCGACCTTGCACGTACGCTCGGAGCTTAGCCTCCGGCGTCCGGGCACGTTTCACGGCTGCGGTGAGTTCGAGCAGCACGTTTCCCCAGATCTGGTGCGCGATTGCGCCGAATAGCTCTTCCTTGCTCGCGAAATAGAGGTAGATCGTTCCCTTTCCGATACGCACACGCTTCGCGACGTCCTCGATGGACGTCTTCCGGTAGCCGAAACGAGCGAACAACTGCGCCGCGGCCGAGAGGATTGCTTCACGCTGATTAGTAGAACTCATTGTCCGAATATGGTACTGCAGTCAGCATGTTGGCGCTAGTGCCCGGCCTGCTGCCTCTGCCTCGGCGCCGTGCTATCGCGCGGCCGGGGCCGGCTGCTGCTGCGTGAGGCAGTGCAGCGTGCCAAGCCCCCAGACGAGATCCACCGCGTGGATGCCGACGACGGGGCGGTCGGGGATCAGTTCGGCGAGGGCGTTGAGCGCCACGCGATCATTGGCGTCGTTGAAGGTCGGCACGAGCACGGCGCCGTTGGCGATGTAGAAGTTCGCGTAGCTCGCCGGCAGGCGCTGCCCGTCCATCACCACCGCACGCGGATACGGCAGCGTCACCACGCGCAACGACTCGCCGCGCGCGTCCCGTGCCGCGCGCAGGCGCCGCAGGTTGTCGAGCGACCGGGCGTGATTTTCGTCGGCGGGGTCCTCCTCATGGGCGAGCACCACCACGCCGGGGGCTACCCAGCGGGCGACGTCGTCCACATGACCGTGCGTGTCATCGCCGACGCATCCCTCGCCCAGCCAGATCGTCGTGGCACAGCCTAGCTCCTCGGCGAAGATCTGCTCGTAGTCGGCGCGGCCAAGGCCCGGATTGCGAATCTGCACGCCGGAGAGCAGCCACTCCTCGGTCACCATCACGGTGCCGCAGCCGTCGGTCTCGATGCCGCCGCCTTCGAGCACGACCGGTCCCTTCCCATCGGGGCGCTGCGGCACCCGGCGCGGGCGCCGCGTGACACCCGCGACGAACTCGCCCACCGTCGCATCATGGGCGTAGTTGTCGTACTTCGCCCAGGCGTTGAATCCCCAGTCGCACCAGTCGAGCGCGCCATCGGCGCCAAGCACGCCCGTGGGTGCGCTGTCTCGCAGCCAGACGCGGTCGGTCGGCTTCAGGTGCAGCCGGATGCGCCCCGACACCTGGTGCGCCGCGAGGCACGCCTCGGCGTCCTCCAGCACGGTCTGGTCGTGGCAGAGGATCTCCACCTGTTCCGACTGCGCGAGGACGCGGGCGATCTCGGCGTAGACCCAGGGGATCGGCTCGAACTTGCCGGGCCAGTCCGGCTCGTGATGCGGCCACGCGTTCCACGTGGCGTCGTGGGCTTCCCATTCCGCGGGGAAACGGGGCATCGCGTCAGGCGTCCCGCGGGCCGATCCAGCGGTTCAGGATCGGGCCGTACGCATCGACACGCCGGTCACGCAAGAAGGGCCAGTTGCGGCGGGTC
>JACQZV010000024.1 GCA_016213695.1 Acidobacteriota bacterium
CGTTGGCGCGCGACATCACCGGCGGGCATCCATCCGACGGGCAAGGAGATCCATGCGTACGTCGCGGTGCCGGGAGACGTCGACATGGTCGTCTTCTCCGCGAGCCAGGCCGGCACATTCGCCGTCCGCTGCGATCTCCATCCAGCAGAGGTCGGCAAGCTCACGGTCTTCGATGGCGCCGCGCTGCCGGCCGCGCCGGTGTCCGCACGCCAGAGGCTGGCGCTGTCGGTGGCGCTGAGCAGAAGCCTCGGTTCCGTGGATTATCCGGGAGCCGGAGCATCGGGCGTGCTCGTCGAAGCGACGTACGCGCCCGCCGAGTACGTCACTCAGGCCCTGGGCGGAGCGGCCGCGATGGCTGCGCTTCAGCCGGACCGGCACATCGCGGTCATGCTGACGGAGCGCACCCACACAGCCAACCTGCCCGTGACGACGCAACCACCCGACTTGTTCGTCGGCGGACATCGTGTGCCGCTGATCGACCGGAAGGTCATGACCGACTCGGTCCACCATCGGGCGACGTTCTACCGCTTCGCCCGCGACGACGCGTTTGGGAAGGGACACCAGGTCATGACGCTGCGCCTGACGTCGGGACAGGAGGCGACGTGGCACCTTCCGCTGATCGTACCCAGCGCGGGAGACAGTGCTCGCACGCCGGTCGGACTCGGCGAACAGTGGGGGCTGATTCTCGCGCTCATGGGGGGCATGGTGGCCGCCATGTGGCCATGTCTCTTCCAGCTGACGGTGTACTTCATTCCGGCCCTGGCGGGCGTCGCGATGCGGGAGGCCGGCGGTCAGTCGAAGCGCAGCCACCGCCGCCAGGTGCTGGTGGCGGCCTTCTACTTCATCCTGGGCTTCACGCTGGTATATACGGCGACCGGAGCGTTGATCGGTTTCGCGGCCCAGCGGTTGGGCGACACGGCGCAATTCGACGTCTGGCAGCGGTACCTGGGGGTGGGTGCGGGCATCGTCGTCATCGGCCTCGCGTTGCGCGTCGCCGCCAAAGTCAGGGCACCGTTGATCTGCAGGATGCCCATTCTCTCCGGCATGGCCAATTCGAAGAAGCCAGCCACGCGCCTGGAGATGATGCTCGCCGGGCTGGCATTTGCCACCGGGTGCATGACCTGTTTCGGGTCGGCGCTCGTCGTCGGAATGGTGGTCTACATCGGACTCGCCCAGTCGGCGTTTTACGGCGCCCTGGTGCTCTTCCTCTTTTCGCTGGGCATGGGAATTCCCCTCGTTATTGCGGCGTTGGCGATGGCCAGGGCGCTCCCGCTTCTGCTGAAGCTCGAGCGGGCCGTCCCGTGGATGGGTTTGGCGAGCGCCGTCCTCATGGCGGGCTTCGGCACCCTGTTGATCAGCGGCAACTACATGATCGTCTCGGAATGGACTTTCCGGACGGTCGACGCGTTTGGCGGACGATAGCAGATGGGGGCGAGGACTCGTCCTTTGCGGCGCCAGGCACAGCCTTCTGTCGAGCTCTATTGACACGGGCTGGCCCAAGAGTCAGGCTGGCTGCAGGATAAGGCTCAGAAGGATGGGTCACATGCGAGCAGCACTTTGCGGGCCAGCAATAAGCCTCGTTCTCCTTACCGCCGGCTGTGCCAGCCAAACGCCTACGTCACCAACGGCGATTTCGCTGGTAGCCAGAGATCAAGCTACGAGGGCCAGTTCTGACGAACTGGGTTTGCAGAGCACGATCGCCACACCGAGTCGCACCATTACACCGCCATCCGGCTGGAACGCCAGTCTTCTGATTCCGATCAATGGGCTGCCGGCCGGTCAAGTCATCGGTCTCACCGGACAACGCGATCCATCGAGAACGACTTCTTGCGACGAAATATCCTTCCTCTTTGGATCTTTCGCGAACGCGGGATACAAGGGGGATTCACACCCCTTTATTTACTTCAATCATGCTGCTGGCCCGGGAGACAAGTTCGTCATCTTCAGTCAGGTCAGCGTGCCTCCGTGTTCGGATGCTGCAGGCGGTCAATACTGGCTTTACCGCGCATACCACCCACATCACCCAAACGATCCATGGGGGCCCTAACCACGCACTGGCAACCACCCGCGCGTTATCAACCACACGGCACATTGCCGACGAAAGGCGTCCACCGTAAGTCTGTTGGAGTGGCGCGCCCTGCTTGCCCTGAGCGCGTCGAAGGGCAGGACTCGACCCCATTCGCTGCCAGCGTGAGCGAGCCGGGACGCGGCTAAAGGTACTGAGACCCGGCCGCCGCTGCGGCGATTGACCAGTATAATCACCGCATAATATGCGGCGATTAAAGCGCTACGTTCATGAGCGTCCGGATTGGCCCAGGTTCCGTTGGGACCAGGAACGGCTGGCCACAATCCTGGCTTCGGTCCGCCATCGCCAGGGCCGCCTCATCGGCCGCATGGAAGCATTGGGGTTCCCGCTTCAGCAGGAGGCCGTGCTCCAGACCCTTACAGAAGACGTCGTCAACACGAGCGAAATCGAGGGCGAAAAGCTGGAGGCAAGACAGGTGCGCTCCTCGATCGCGCGTCGGCTCGGGATGGACGTTGGCGGGGTTGGGCCATCGGACCGCCACGTCGAAGGCGTCGTTGACATGATGCTGGACGCCACGCGGCGCTATGACCAGCCTCTCACCGAAGAACGGCTATTGGCGTGGCACGCCTCGCTGTTTCCGACGGGCCGCAGCGGAATGCGGAAGATACGCACGGGCGCGTGGCGCGATGACAGTACCGGTCCGATGCAGGTGGTTTCCGGTCCGATCGGACGAGAGCGCGTCCACTTCGAGGCCCCCGCAGCCAACAGGCTCGGTCGCGACATGAAGGCGTTTCTGGACTGGTTCAGCAACGATCGAGGCGACTCGGATATCGATCACGTGCTGAAGGCCGGACTCGGTCATTTCTGGTTCGTGACAATCCACCCGTTTGACGATGGCAACGGACGCATCGCCCGTGCGCTCGCCGACCTCGCCCTGGCACGCTCGGAGCACAGCTCGCAGCGCTTTTACAGCATGTCGGCGCAGATTCGCCAGGAGCGCACGGAGTATTACGAGATCCTGGAACGCACGCAGAAGGGCACGCTGGACGTGACACCCTGGATGGAATGGTTCCTTGCGTGTCTTGGGCGCGCGATCGATGGTGCGCACACCACGCTCGCCGCCGTGCTTCACAAAGCACGCTTCTGGCAGGCTGTTCGAGACGTTCCCCTCAACGACCGCCAGCGACTGGTGCTCAATCGCCTGCTCGACGGGTTCGACGGCGCACTCACGACATCGAAGTGGGCGACGATCGCGAAGTGCTCGTCGGACACGGCGCTTCGGGACATCCTGAATCTGGTGGAGCGCGGCGTGCTCGTGCGGAATCCTGGAGCGGGCCGCAGCACCAGCTATGGTCTCGCCGCGATTCGATAGTACTCGACGGCGTCCCTCCGCCCTGCAGGACTCGACCCCATTCGCGGCGAGCGTGAGCGAGCCGCGATGCGGCTGAAGACTGCGGGGCGTGGCCAACTTTTGAAAGAGTTGGCGCGCCCTGCAGGACTCGAACCTGCGACCTCCTGGTTCGTAGCCAGACGCTCTATCCAGCTGAGCTAAGGGCGCGCGGGGGAAAGGCGTGGACGCGAAACACTTAACTATAGCATCGCTCTACTGCACGTCGAGGAGCTCGACGTCGAACACCAGCGTGGAGTTCGGCGGAATCCCCGCCGTGCCCTGCGACCCGTAGGCCAGATCCGGCGGGATGATCAGCCGGCGGAGCCCGCCCACGCGCATCCCCACCACGCCCCGGTCCCACCCGGCAATCACGCGTCCCGCGCCCACCACGAACGTGAACGGCGCCCGGCCGGCGGAGCTGTCAAACTGCTGCCCCTTCTGCTCGGGCTGTGTCGGCGAGTAGAGCCACCCGGTGTAGTGCACCGTCAGCGTGCGCCCCGCTACCGCTTCGGCGCCGGTACCCGCGCGCAGATCGGTCTGCGAAAAGGGCGCGCCCGGCATGGACGGCGACGAGGGTGTATCGCCGCCGCCGCAACCGGCCGAAACGATCAGCGCGACGAGGAGCGGACCCGTCGCGAAGCAGCACCATCTGGACATGCCTTCACGGTATCACTGCGGAAAGCGGGGCGCGAAATGACGACGCCCGGGCGTCCGCCCCGCATGTCATCATGGGCGCGCATGCCGACGCTTCCCCGCGCAGGGGTGTTCGTCCTGGCCGCGCTGTGCCTGCTGCCGTGCGCCGCGGGAGCGCAGGCGCCCCCTCCCGAGGGCGCCGCCGGCGCGTGCACCATTGTCGGCCCGGTGCTCGGCCCGAGCGACTTCGGCGTGGCCGCCGGACAGCCGGTTGCCGACGCCACCGCCGCGCTCCTGCCCGACGGACGCGTGCGCCTGTACACGTACGCGCAGGGCCGTGGCATCGTCAGCGCGATCTCGCTGACGACCGAGGGCGCGAGCTTCGCGGCGGAGGCCGGCTCGCGCCTGCCGGACGGATCCGGCATGCCGAGAATCGTCGCCAGCCCGTCGGGCGGCTGGCGGCTCTACTTCAGCAGCGGCGGCGGCATCAAGTCCGCCGCGAGCGCCGACGGCCTGACCTTTACCATCGAGAACGGCTTCCGCGTCACACAGGAGGCGGCCGGCTTCACCGGCACCACCGTCAGCGCCACCACCGGGCCGACCGTGATCAGGCTGGCCAGCGGCCGTTACCGGATGTACTTCAGCGACCTGCCGCGGCCGGGCGACCCGCCGGGCGGACACCGCATCAAGAGCGCTCTCTCGAGCGATCAGCTCACCTGGACCGTGGAACCGGGCGTCAGGATCGGCCCCGGCGCGCCGGTGCTGGCCGACTCGGCCGAGCACCCGTTTGCGCTCGCGAACGCGGATGGCTCGGTGACGCTCTATTACGGGAAGTTCACCGGCGGCAGCGGCGGTGCGTCACCCGAGGGGCTCTACCACTCGACGTCGGCCGACGGCCTGGGCTTCGAGCAGGAGACCTACGACGTGTTCTTCGGCAACGACCCCGACGCTCTGCGGCTGGCGGACGGCACGCTCGTGCTGTACTACGGGCAGTTCGATCCGCAGGTCGGCGGCACCATCAATCTCGCCCGGTGCCCTGAACCGACCGCGGCCGCGACCCCCAGTCGCGGCGCACCGTAGCGGGCGCGCCCGACAGGCAGCCTCACCCGGCGCTCCGTATCCCGCGCCTCTATTTCAGCGGCGCGTTGTTGGCCTGCCCTTTCACCAGCGTCTGGTACGCCCGCTCGAACCAGACGTAGGCGCCGAAGATGTCCTCCGATTCGGTGTCGGCGCCGAGCTGCGCCTCGTCGCCGCCTGGAATCTCCGCCAGAGCGGTGGCCATCCGCGCGGCGTCGGCTCCGGTGGCCGACACGCGGAAGATGTTCCGCAGCCGCCGCAGGCCGCGATTGAATTCGGCCACCGCGCGGCGCACGATGCGGTCGGGCCGCAGGTTGCCGTTGATCACCTGATCGATCGAGTTGCGCACGAAGTCGGCCACCTGGATGATGCCACCAGGGCTCATGAACCCGATCAGCCTGGCTCCGATCGCGAGTCCCTGTCCGAGCGTGGAATTGATGAAATTGTCGCGAACCTGCTGAATGGCGTTGCCGTTGGCCGCAATCCCCAGACCGTTGGCTTGAAGCTGCGGCAGGATCCGTTCCGCGATCGACTGCTGCACGTTGGTGAGGGCGTCCCTGTTGCCCCTGATCGCGTTGGCCAGGTCCACCCCCTGCACGCCCAGCTGATTCGCCAGATTCGCGAACCCGGCACCCGTCGTCGCATTCAGCCCGAGCAACGCGTTGGTCGCAGACTGGACACTGTTGTCGGTGACGCCGAGGGCAGCCCTCACGGCGTCGAGCGCGGCATTGTGCGTACTGGCATTCGAGTTCTGGTTGCTGACGATGTTCGACTCGCTCTGCTGGACCTGGCTGATGATGTCGGCGTGCGAGCCGTCGGTGCCGCCCCCGCCGCCCCCTCCACCACCGCCGCCGCCATCGGGAGGCGCGGCGATGCCCCCGATCGACACCCGCGAGGCGCTGGTATCGATGTAGTAGAAGGTGGACAGCCCTCCAACCAGAACCATGGCACCACGCATCTGCACGCGGAACTCGTACTCTCCGCCGCTGTTGAGCGCAGCGATCGCCGGGCTCACCGGAAAACTCACCGCAATCGGAGCCGGCATTGAATTGCAGGGCCCAAAGGGCCCGCCCGGCAGCGTATCGGGCATTGGCGCCGACCCGACGAGGTGGTCGTTCAGATAGAAGTCGAGTGTCGGGGCCGGCGCGCCAACCAGAAGGCAGCTGTCCTTGAACACGACGGTAAAAGCGATCGCCTGCACCTGGGCGATCCCGCTGTTCGAGGTGCGCCGCCCGCGGGCACCCTGCCCGTCGGCGTACCACCCGAACGCGCCGGGACCTACCGGCGGATCGGGAAACGGAGTGCCCCCGAACACGGTGTCGTGCCCTTGTGGGAACTGGAACGTTTCCTCGAGAGTTGTCTGTGCAAACGCGGACGGTACCAGCGCCAGCACGGATACGGCGACCACAGACAAACGCATGAGGGAGCGCATGTGAATCCCTTTCGCAAGTGGGGGGAGGGTTCCCGTGAAAATTGGACGCTACTATACTCCGGGTATGCCCCCCGCGGATGATGCCGGCGCGGCGCCCGCACAGCACAAAGCGGCTGCTCCAGCGTCGGTGGCGTGCTACGTGCTCACGGTGAGCGACTCGCGAACGCCGGACACCGACACCGGCGGGAAGGCCATCCGGGATCTCCTTGAAGCCGCAGGCCACACCGTCTCTGGTTACATGATTGTCAGAGACGAGCCGGCGCAGGTCACCGCGCGCGTGCGCGAGCAGCTGGCCGACGCGCGCACGCAGGTCGTCATCACGACCGGCGGCACCGGCATCACGTCCCGCGACGGCACCTTCGAGGCGGTTGACGGCCTGCTCGAGAAGCGGCTCGACGGCTTCGGCGAGCTGTTCCGGATGCTCAGCTTCCATGAGATCGGCGCCGCTGCGATGATGAGCCGCGCCACCGCCGGCACCGCCGGGCGCACGGCCCTCTTCGTCCTGCCCGGCTCCCCCGGCGCCGTGCGCCTGGCGATGACCCGGCTCATCCTCCCGGAGCTCGGCCACGTCGTGCAGCAGTTGAACCGATGATGCGGCGCGGCAGGCGATTCCGGCGGGTCCGCTGCGCGGAACCCGCCCTGCGTACTGCCCACTGCCCACTGCCCACTGCCGACTGCCCATGACCACCAAAATGCGGCCGATCCGGAGCACGATCGCGCTCGAGGAGGCGAAGGCGCTCGTCGACGCCGCCGTCCGGCCAATCGATCGCACCGAGCGCGTCAGGCTGGCCGGGGCGAGCGGCCGGGTGCTGGCCGAAGCGGTCGTGGCCGCCGCGGACGTGCCGCCGTTTGCCCGCGCCGCCATGGACGGCTACGCCGTGCGCGCCGGGGACACGACCGGCGCCACCCGCGAACGGCCGCGCGCGCTGACACGCGTCGGGACGGTCTTCACGGGCCAGGTGGCCGAGCGCGGCGTCGGGCCCGGCGAGTGCCTCGAGATTGCCACCGGCGCGCCGATGCCGGAGGGCGCCGATGCGGTCGTGATCGTCGAGGAGACCGACGGCGAGGCATCGGGCCGCGTGCAGGTGTTCTCGCCGGTGTCGGCGGGGCAGCACATCGGCCCCCAGGGCGCCGACATCCGCCGCGGCCAGCAGGTCCTCGAGGCGGGCACGCTGCTGACGCCCAGCCGCGTCGGCGCTCTCGCGGCGCTCGGCTGCGCCGGCGTCCAGGTGTACGCGCGCCCGCGGGTGGCCCTTCTCTCCACCGGCAACGAGCTGGTCGAGCCCGGCGAGCCGCTCGGCCCCGGACAGATCTACGACATCAACCGCTTCACGATGGCCGCGGTCGTCGCCGAACACGGCGGCGAACCGGCGCCGCGCCGCACCGCCGCCGATACGCTCGAGGATCTCACCCGTGCCATCGACGAGTGCCTGCAGGACGACCTGATCGTGTTCTCCGGCGGCAGCTCCGTGGGCGAGCGCGACCTCGTCCTCGACGTCCTCACCGCGCGCGGCGAGCTGATCTTCCACGGCATTGCCCTGAAGCCGGGCAAGCCCACGGCGTTCGGCCGGGTTGGCGGCAGGCTGTTTTTCGGGATGCCCGGCTACCCCGCCTCGTGCCTCTCGAACGCGTACCTGCTGCTCGTGCCGGTGCTGCGCCGCATGGCGCGGCTGCCGCCGCTCGCCATCCGGTCCGTCCGGCTCCCGCTCAGCCGGCGGATCGCGTCGGCCCCCGGGCGGCACCAGATCTATACCGTGCGCATCGCGGACGGCGCGGCGGTGCCGGCCTTCAAGGCGTCGGGCGACATCACGAGCATGTCGCAGGCGGACGGCTACATCGAGATCCCGGCAGACGCCGAAACGGTCGAGCAGGGTACGATTGTCGAGGTGAAGCTCTTTTGACCGAGTCCCAGAAGCAGGTCGCGGCCAGCATCGGCGTGCCCGTCGCGCGGCGGCACATCTTTCTCTGCTGCGACCAGACGACGCCCAAGTGCTGCGAGAAGGAACGGGGCCTGGCCGCGTGGGAGTTCCTGAAACGCCGGCTCAAGGAGCTCGGCCTCTCGGAGCAGGGCGGCATCCTGCGCACCAAGGCCAACTGCCTGCGCATCTGCGAAGGCGGGCCGATTGCGGTCGTCTATCCCGAAGGCACCTGGTACGCGGCGTGCGATCCCCCGGTACTCGAGCGGATTATCCAGGAGCACCTCGTGGCGGGGCGCGTCGTCGCCGAGCACGTGATTGCGAACCGCCCCTTGAGCCCGGGTTGATCTTGATATAATTGCGTGATTCCAAACCTGTAAGGAATCCGACCTGTTCATCCAACCGCCGTCACCTCTGCAGGTTCCAGGAGAACCTCGGAGCAGGGTAGAAAAATGTCAGTGACCGACGTCGCCGTCCAGGAAGCCGCCACCCCGTCGCGCACCGAGCGCATCGTCAACAATTTCGCCATTCAGGTCGCCACCGTCAACGGATCCGGGAGCCAGACCGCCAATCTGGTGCTGCTGCGGTCGATCTTCCAGATGGGCGTGCCCGTGTCGGGCAAGAACATGTTCCCCTCGAACATCGCCGGGCTGCCCACGTGGTACACGATCCGCGCCAGCGCCAAGGGCTATATCGGCCGCAAGAAAGAAGTGGATTTTCTCGTCGCGATGAACCCGGAAACGGCCCGGGAAGACGTGATGACGCTGCCGCCGGGCGCCGCCGTCGTCTACGACGAGCCGCTCAAGCTCAAGGATCTCCGCTCCGACCTCTTCTTCTATCCCGTTCCCTTCGACAAGCTCATCGCCCCGATCACCCACGACGCCAAGCTGCGCCGGCTCGTGCGGAACATGATTTACGACGGTGTGCTGTCGAAACTGCTTTCGGTCGACATGGCGCAGATGGAAAAGGCGCTCCGGAAGCAGATGGGCCGGAAGGAAAAGGCCATCGCGCTCAACATGGGCGCCCTCAAAGGCGGGTACGACTACGCCGAAGCGAACCTGCCGAAGCTCGACCCGTTCACCGTCGAGCCGATGAACAAGACGCAGGGGCTCATCCTGATTGAGGGCAACGCCGCCGCCGCCATCGGCTGCATGATGGCGGGGGTCACCTTCGTCGGCTGGTATCCGATCACGCCCTCCTCGTCGCTCTGCGAGACGCTCATCGAGTATCTGAAGAAGTACCGGAAGGATCCCGCGACGGGCAAGGCCACCTACGCGGTCATCCAGGCCGAGGACGAAATCGCGGCGCTCGGCATGGTGATCGGCGCCGGCTGGGTGGGGGCGCGCTCGATGACCTCCACCGCGGGCCCCGGCATCTCGCTGATGGCGGAGTTCACCGGGCTCGGCTATTACACCGAAGTGCCCGCCGTGATCTTCGACATCCAGCGCGGCGGGCCGTCCACGGGCCTCCCCACCCGGACCGCGCAGCAGGACATGCTCTCGACCGCCGTCCTCTCGCACGGCGACACCAAGCACCCGATGCTCATCCCCTCGTCCACCAACGAGTGCTACACGATGGCGATGGACGCCTTCGATCTGGCCGAGCGGCTGCAGACGCCGGTGTTCGTGATGTCCGACCTCGACCTCGGCATGAACAACTGGATGTCGAAGCCGTTCGACTATCCGACCAGGCCCCTGGATCGGGGCAAGCGGCTCGACGCGGACACCCTCAAGAAGATCGGCGAGTTCGCCCGCTACCGCGACGTGGACGGCGACGGCATCCCGTACCGCACGGTGCCGGGCGACGGCCTGCCCGCGTATTTCGTGCGCGGTTCCGGCCACAACGAATACGCGCAGTACAGCGAGCGCGCGGACGACTACGCCAACAACCTCGACCGCCTCTCGCGCAAGTTCGAGACGGCGCGCACGCTGGTGCCGAAGCCGGAGATCGACCTGGTGCGCGGCGCCCGTGTGGGCGTGATGGCCTACGGGACGACGCACTGGGCCATCGTGGAGTCGCGCGACCAGCTGAAGGCCGAACACGGCCTCGACACCTCCTACCTCCGGCTGCGCGCCTACCCCTTCACGACGGAGGTCGGCGAGTTCATCGACGGCTGCGACCGCGTCTACGTTGTCGAGCAGAACCGCGACGGCCAGATGCTGTCGCTGCTCAGGATGGAGTCCACGCCCGAGCGGTTCCGCAAGCTGCGCAGCATCCGGCACTACATCGGGCTGCCGGTCGACGGACGCTCGGTGACCATGGAGATCCTCAAACAGGAAGAGAGTCGATAGATGGCGAAACTCAACCGCATCGGCCTCGAGCCGATCGCCTACCGCGGCGGCAAGACGACGCTGTGCGCCGGGTGCGGGCACAACGCGATTACCGAGCGGCTCATCGAATCGTTCTTCGAGCTGGGGATCGACCCGACGCAGGTTGTCAAGCTGTCGGGGATCGGCTGCTCGAGCAAGGCGCCGGCGTACTTTCTGGGGTCCGCGCACGGCTTCAACTCGGTCCACGGCCGCATGCCGTCGGTCGCCACCGGCGCGGTCGTCGCCAACCGCCAGCTGATCGCCGTCGGCGTCAGCGGCGACGGCGACACGGGCGCCATCGGCATCGGCCAGTTCGTGCACCTGATGCGGCGCAACCTGCCACTTGTCTACATCATCGAGGACAACGGCTGCTACGGGCTCACCAAGGGGCAGTTCTCGCCGACGGCCGACCTCGGGTCGACGCTGAAGACCGGTGTGGTCAACGACTTACCGCCCATCGACACGTGCGCCCTCGCCATCGAGCTGGGCGCCTCGTTCGTGGCGCGGTCGTTCTCGGGCGACTCCAAGCAGCTGAAGGCGGTCCTGAAGGCGGCCCTCAGCCACCGCGGGACGGCGATGATCGACGTCATCTCGCCCTGCGTGACCTTCAACGATCACGAGGGGTCGACCAAGAGCTACTCCTACGTGAAGGACCACGAGGAGCCGCTGGCCGACCTCAGCTTCGTGCCGTTCTTCGAGGACGTCACGATCGACTATGATCCCGGCACCTCCACGTCGGTCATGCTCCACAACGGCTCGAAGATCGTGCTGACCAAGATGGCGGAGGATTACCAGCCGACGGACAAGATGAGCGCGCTCCGCCTGCTCCACGAGACGATGGCCCGAGGCGAATACGCCACGGGTATCCTGTACGTCGAGCCCGACAAGCAGGACTTCGTCGACCTGCTCGGCGTGGTGGACGAACCGCTGTCGATGCTCGACGAGGCGCGGACGCGCCCGGGCCGGGCGGCGCTAGACGAGTTGATGGAGAGCTTCCGCTAGGAGACCCGTGACCGGCTACGCGTCCGTCGTCATCTACCTGGGCCTGATCGTTGCGTTTGCCGTGGTGTCTCTCGGCGTCGCGCGCGTGCTGAGCCCCCGGCGCCCGTTCGCGGCCAAGCTCGAAAGCTACGAGTGCGGCGCGCAGCCGGTCGGCGACGCGTGGGTGCAGTTTCCCGTCGGGTTCTATCTGGTGGCGCTCCTGTTCATCGTGTTCGACGCGCTGGCCGTGTTTTTGTTTCCGTGGGTGCTGGCGCTGCGCGGCCTCGGCCCTGGAGGCGTCGTCACGATGGTGATCTTCCTGGCGATTCTGTCGCTGGGGTGGTTCTACGCATACAGGGAGCGCATCCTCGAGTGGCAGTAAAGGGTCCCAATCCGCCGGTGCTCACCCCTGTCTGGAGAAACTTCAAGGATCTCCAGGAGTGGGAGGCCCTGCACCAGAAGCGGCCCGAGGGCGACAAGCACTCGGCGCTGTTCGAACGCGTCACCGAGGGCATTCACAGCTTCCCCGGCGGCTTTCTCGTCACGACCGTCGCGGACAACTTCTTCAACTGGGCGCGCAAGTCGTCGGTGTGGCCGGTGACGTTCGGCCTGGCGTGCTGCGCCATCGAGATGATGGCGACCTTCGCCTCGCGGTTCGACGTCGAGCGGCTCGGCATGGTGCCGTGGGCGTCGCCGCGGCACTCTGATCTGATGATCGTCTCGGGCACGGTGACCATCAAGATGGCGCCGATGCTCACGCGCATCTACGACCAGATGCCCGACCCGAAGTGGGCGGTCTCCATGGGCTCGTGCGCCAACTCGGGCGGCCCGTTCCGGCACGGCTACCACGTGGTCAAGGGGGTCGACCGGGTGATTCCGGTCGATGTGTACGTGCCGGGCTGCCCGCCGCCGCCCGAATCGCTCCTCAACGGGCTGCTCCTGCTGCAGGACCAGATCGCGCATTTCCGCCGCACCGGCGAGCGCCCGGCCCCGAACCCCAAAGAAGATTGATGAAGCGATGACTGCCGACCAGGCCCGCGTGCTGATCGCGGAACGGTTCAGTGGCGCCCAGGTGGATGGCGCCGCTCCGGTCGTCGTGTCGGTCGCGCGCGACGCGTGGCTGGACCTCGCGCGATTCGCGAAGGAAACGCTCGGGTGCCGGTTCTTTTCGTTTCTCTCGGCCGTGGACTGGAAAGACGAGGGGCTCGAGGTCGTCTGCAAGGTTGATAATCTCGACGCCGGCCTCTCGCTGCTGCTGAAGACGCGGCTCGGTCCGGGCGTCTCGGCGTGCCCGTCGCTCGTGCCGGTGTATGCCGGCGCCAACTGGATGGAGCGCGAGTGCTATGACATGTTCGGGATTGCCTTCGAGGGCCATCCCGACCTCCGGCGCATCCTGCTGGGCGACGACTGGGTGGGCCACCCGCTCCTCAAGTCGTACGCCGTGGACACGCCCTATCCGCCGTACCGATGACCATCGCGGCCCCCAGGCACGTCGAGCTCGACTACACCGGCAGCGAGCGGCTCACCATGAACATGGGGCCGCAGCACCCGTCCGCGCACGGGGTGTTCCGCGCCATCCTCCAGCTCGAGGGCGAGACCGTGGTCGGCGTGGACGCCGTCATCGGGTATCTCCACCGCTGCCACGAGAAGCTCGCCGAGACGCTCACCTACGCGCAGTACCCGTCGATTGCCTCGAAGACCGACTACGTCGCCGCGATGACGAGCGAGTTCGCCTACGTGCGGGCGGCCGAGATGATCGGGAAGATCGAGGTCCCGAAGCGCGCGCAGTACCTGCGGGTGATCGCGGCCGAGCTGCAGCGCGTCGCCTCGCACCTGCTCTGGCTGGGGACGTGGTGCCTCGACATGGGCGGGGCGCTCGGCGGCGGCGCCACGATCTTCCTGTACTGCATCCGGGAGCGGGAGATGATCCTCGACCTGTTCGAGTCGCTCGTGGGCGCGCGGCTGCTCTACGGCTTCTATCAGGTGGGCGGCGTCCGCTACGATCTGCCGGCGGGGTGGGTGGACACGTGCCGCCAGACCGTCGATGTCATCGACACACGGATCGACGAATACCAGCGGATGCTCGAGGACAACCCGTTCTTCCAGGTGCGCACGCAGGGCGTCGGCGTCATTTCGCGCGAACTGGCGCAGGAGGTCGGCATCGCCGGCCCGCTGCTCCGCGGCTCGGGCGTCGCCTTCGACATCCGCCGCGGCGAGCCGTACTCCTCGTACGAGGATTTCGAGTTCCGCGTGCCGGTGGAAACCTCGGGCGACTGCTTCGGGCGCTACAAGGTGCGGATGGCGGAGTTCCGCGAGTCGCTGACGATCGTGCGCCAGGCGCTCGACAGGCTGCCCGACGGCCCGATCTCCTCGCGGCCGGGCCTCAAGTCGGTGGCGCAGACGCGGATTCCGAAAGGCGAGGCGTACGCGCGCGTCGAAGGGGCGCGCGGCGAGGTCGGCTGTTACCTCATCGCCGACGGGAGCGCCAAGCCGTACCGGATGAAGTGGCGCGGCGCGTCGTTCTCGAACCTGGCCATCCTGCCGCACATCATTCCGGGGCACAAGGTCGCCGACGTCGTGGCCATCATGGGCTCGGTCGATCCGGTCTTCGGCGAGGTGGACCGGTGACGGCGTGGCTCCTGCCCTTCCTCGTGCCGTTCATCGTGATGAACGCGATTCTCGGCATCGTCACCTACGTGACGCTGCTCGAGCGGAAGTTCGCGGCGCGGATGCAGTCGCGCATCGGCCCGTACCGCGTGGGCCCGCACGGCCTGCTGCAGCCGATTGCCGACGCGATCAAGCTGATGATGAAGGAAGACGTCGTGCCGACGGCCGCCGATCGGCCCATCTACAATCTCGCGCCGATCGTCTTCGTGCTGCCCTGCATGTTCATCTTCGCGACCATCCCGTTCGCGCCGGGGCTCGGCGTCGCCGACCTGAACATCGGGATCCTCTTCTTCCTGGCGGTGTCGGCGATGGAGATCGTCGGGCTCTTCATGGCCGGCTGGGGATCGAACAACAAGTACGCGATGCTCTCGGCCATGCGCGCGGTGAACCAGGTGATTTCGTACGACCTCCCGTTCATCTTTTCCGCGCTGACGCCGGTGCTGCTGGCCGGCTCGCTGAAGCTGTCGGACATCGCCGCGGCGCAGGCGGGGCTCTGGTTCATCTTCTACCCGGTCATCGGCCAGCTCGCCTTCATCGCCTTCATCGTGTCGACGGTCGCTTCCGAGAACCGCGCGCCGTTCGACATTCTGGAGGCCGAGTCCGAGCTCGTCGCCGGCTTCCGCGTCGAGTATTCGGGCATGAAGTTCGCGCTCATCCAGCTCGGCGAGTACGCGCACGTGATTGGCGCGTCGTTTCTCGGCGCGCTGCTCTTCCTGGGCGCCTGGGCCGGGCCGGGGCCCGAGTGGCTGGGACCGGTCTGGTTCCTGATCACGGCGATGCTGATCTTCCTGCTCGTCACGTGGGTGCGCTGGAGCTTCGTGCGCATCCGGGTCGATCAGATTCTGGCGCTCTCGTGGAAGGCGCTGCTGCCCTCGACGCTCCTGCTGCTCATCGCGACCGCGATCGTCGTGGTCTGGAGAGGCGTTCCCGGTGTCTGAGGTGCAGACCGCCGCCGACGTGCGCGCGCAGCGCGACGCCGCGCCCCGCGCCGCGACCGACGTCACGGTCATCGTGCGCGCCATTCTGGCCACGATGCGCGTGACGTTTCTCAACCTGTTCCGCAAGCCGGTCACGGTGCACTACCCCGACAAGGAGCGCGCCTATCCGGATCGCTACCGCGGGCTGCTGGCGCTGGTCTACGAAAAGGACACCGGCGAGGAGGCGTGCATCGGCTGCCGGCTCTGCGAGTTCGTCTGCCCGCCGGCCGTCATCAA
>JACQZV010000157.1 GCA_016213695.1 Acidobacteriota bacterium
CGCTGCGTAGTACTCGGCGGCCGCCTTCATTTCCCCGTCGCTCAGGAACCGGGCAATCTGCGCCATCTCGGCATGATTGGCCTTGCGCGGATCCGCGCTCGCGCGGCCGCCGCTCCGGAAGAGCGCCAGCTGCTGGAGGAAATAGTTCACCGGGAGCCCACCGACGTGGCCGTTCTCGGGCTTGCCCTGGCCGTTGTGGTAATGGCAGTGCGCGCAGGCGCGCAGCAGGTCGCGTTGATGGCCGTGCTGCACGATGTCGGGCACGGGCGACGGATGCTCGGTCGGATACCAGTCGGCCGGGTCGTAATGCGTCTGAATCTGCGTGATCGTGAACGCACGGTCGCTGCCCGGAAGGCGCAGGAGCACCGGGTCCTCTTCCCACGGGCGGCCCGGCCGCGAGCAGGTGTACGGCTTCGCGTCGGGTGGGCAGGGCGGGGGCAGCGGGTCGGGCCCCGGCGTCACATAGCCGTACGCCCACGGCAGCGGATTCGGGCCGGGCGACTGGGCGGCGGCCGCCGCGCCGACCGCGATCACGGCGAGCGCGAGTGCGCCGGCGTTCCTCATGACGCCCCCGATTTTATCCCGGAGGCCGTCAGGCCTCGGTAAAGGCCGGCCAGTACAGCGTGGAGAGATACCCGATCGCCAGCAGCGTCACGAGCGCCAGCGCCGACATCACGAGTCCCTTCCAGAGCATCGTCTGCAGGTTGATGCCGTATCCGGCGGCGACCGCCGGCCCGCCGGCCGACGAAGGGAGCGCGAAGCCGCAGTTGCCGAGCGCGGTGACGATGTAGACGAACGGAATGGGATTGAGGCCGAGACCCTGGAACGTGCTGATGACGATCGGCACCACGATCGCGATGGCGGCCGTGTTGCTCGTGATCTGCGTGACGACAATCGTCAGTACGGAGAAGAGCGCGACCGCCGTGAATCCGCCGCCGCCCGCGTACGGCGTGAGCAGACCGGCGATGAACGCGGCGGCGCCCGTCTTGTCGAGCATCTCGCCGAGCGCGGTGCCGCCGGCAAACAGATAGAAGAGCCCCCACATCATGTGCGACTGCGCGTAGTTCCACCGGATGAGCGGCTCCCCGTCCCTGCGGATCAGGAAGCAGAGCAGGCCGCACGCGAGAAACGCGTAGGCCGGGGCGAACGCCGGCAGGAGCGACGCATAGAGCGGCCGCGCGAACGCCAGGGCGGTCGCGATGAGGAACAGCGACAGGCCCCACCGCTCCTGCATCGACATCGGGCCGAGTTCGCGGATCTGATCGAGGAAGAAGGTCCGCGAGCCTGCCACGTCCGCCATCTCCGGCTTGAATGCGAACCGCATGAAGACCACTGAGACGATGACCAGGCCGATCGTCATCGGCAGGAAGCGGGTGACCCACGTGACGAAGAGGAACTCGTGGTGGGTGATCGAGTTCTGGATGAACTGGATGGCCAGCAGGTTCGGCGCGCCGCCGAGCGGCGTGGCAAAGCCGCCGACGCTCGTCCCCCACGCACTCGCCACCATCATGGCGGTGCCGAGCCGGCTGTGCCACAGGTCCTCGATCCCGACGAATTTCAGCATGGCGAGCACGATCGGGCAGAGGGCGGCGGCGACGATTGTGTTCGGCAGCACGGCACTGAGCACGAGGGCCAGCACGAACCACGTCATGATCTGGCGCTCGGTGTTCGTGCCCATCACGACGAGCGAGGCAAGGGCGATGCGCCGGTCGATGCCCCAGCGCGCCCACGCGGTCGTCAGCAGGTTGGCGCCGAGGAGCAGGATGATGAGGTCCTGCGCGTAGGCGGCCAGCACCTGCGGCACGGGAATGAAGTTGAAGAGCGCGGCGACGACGAGCGGGAGGAAGCCGGTGACGGCGAGATCGACGGGCGTCGTGACCCACCACCACGCCATCCAGAGCAGCAGCCCCAGCGCGCAGCGGACCGGGTAGGCCATGGCGCCGCCGCCGAGCAGGACGAGGCCGGCGAACAACGCCGGCCCGACGATGAGGTGAACGGTCGTGCGATTCCGCACAGCGTGGAACCCGAAGCCCTGAGCCTACAGCGGCAGCGCCTTCACCAGTTCCCGGATGGACGCGGCCGACTTCTGCAGCATGGCGTCTTCGTCCGCGGTGAGTCTGATCTCGACGATCTGCTCCACGCCGCGCGCGCCGAGCTTGACCGGCACGCCCATGAAGATGTCGCGGAGGCCGAATTCCCCTTCGAGATAGACGGCGCACGGCAGAATCTTCTTCTGGTCCTTCAGGATGGCCTCGACCATCTCGACCACGGCGGCTGAGGGCGCGTAGAAGGCGCCACCCGTCCTGTTCAGGTTGACGATCTCGGCGCCGCCGTCGCGGGTGCGCTGGATGATGGCCTCGATGCGCTCCTTCGGGAGCAGCTCGGGCAGCGGGATGCTCGCGACCGTCGTGTAGCGCGGCAGCGGCACCATCGTGTCGCCGTGGCCGCCGAGCACGAGCGAGTGGACGTTGGCCACCGACACACCGAGCGCCTGCGCCACGAAGGTGCTCATGCGGCCGGAGTCGAGCACGCCGGCCATGCCGATGACGCGGTGCTTCGGGAAACCGCTCAGCTTGAACGCGGCGTACGCCATCGCATCGAGCGGGTTCGTCACCACGATCAGGATGGCGTCCGGCGAGTGCTTCACGACAGGCGGGACGACCGCCTTGATGATCTCGTAGTTGCCCTGCAGCAGGTCGCTGCGGCTCATCCCGGGCTTGCGCGGGAAGCCGGCGGTGACGACGATGACGTCGCTGCCGGCGGTGTCGCGATAGTCGCCGCCCGCCGTCGTGAACCCGCGTGCGTGCACGTCGGACCCGATGATGGGCGTCGACTCGAGCATGTCGAGCGCGCGGCCCGCCGGAATCCCCTCCACCACGTCGCACAGCACGACATCGGCCAGCTCGCGGTCGATGATGCGCTGCGCCGCGGTGGCGCCGACCGCGCCGCCGCCTCCGACGATCGTCACTTTCTTTCGCATCTGCACTCCGGTCCGGCTGAAGCCGGACACTACGTACCCCGGTCCGGCTGAAGCCGGACGCTACG
>JACQZV010000153.1 GCA_016213695.1 Acidobacteriota bacterium
ATCAGAAGCCCGAGCTGCTGGGTTCGCGTCGGCATCCTGACGGGCCGCGGAGGCTCGGAGACATCAGTTCGGGGGCTCTTCGTTGTAATAGAAAGTCACGGTGAAGAGCGCTTTGTCCGACGGGTATTCGGGCGGCAGCGGCGCCGTCGGGTTCGACGAATAGATGGCGCCATACGCCGCGCGTGTGAACGCGTCGATGAGGGACGGCTGCACGATGGCGATATCGCTGATCTCGCCGCTTCGGTGGATGTTGAACTGCAGGATCACGTGGCCGCTCATGACCATCGCGGCCTGCGGAATGAACCAGTTGCGCCGCACCTGTGCAATGAAGCGCCGCAGCCACGGTCCGAACTCGACTCCCTTGGTGTCGAACTGGATGGTGGCGCCGGGGCGGTCGTTGCCCCCCTGCGGATTGTCGAACGTCTCGTTCTGGACGTACTGCTGCAGGTTGCGAAGCGCTTCGCCGAGCGACCCGCCGATGCGCGGCACCGGGCGCTCCGACGGCCGCTGCAGACCGCTGTCCGACGGCGGCAGGACCCGCGCCAGCTGGCTCTCCGGCTCCGGCTGCGGCGGCGCATTCTGATCGGGGCCGCGCGCGCGCTCGGCTTCCGCCGCCTCCACCCGCTCGGACGTGTTGCCTCGTGAAAACGGCAGCGGATTCTCCGGCGCACGCGCGATGACCGGGTCCTGCGCGCGCCGGTTCTCGTCGGAGAGCTCCGCCCGCGGCGGCGGCTCCAGCGACTTGAGGTCCACCTGCGGCTGGACGAACACGAACCGGCGCGACGCCGCTTCGCGCTGCCGCTCGATCTCGGCCTGCCGCTGCGCGAGCTCCTCGGGGCTCGGCTGAAAGATCGACAGCTGCGGCCCGATGATGAACGCGGCCGCGACCAGGCCATGAAAAATGACCGACAGCAGCACGCCGTCGCGCCGCGAGATCGCGGAGCCGACAACCGCCTCGTCCTCGTACCGTTCGTCGAGATCGAAATGAATCACGCGGATGAAGGCGAATTATAACATCCGGCCGGACAAGGACTTACAGGTGGGCAGTGGGCAGTGGGCAGTGGCTACGCTCTCACGCCCGTATATAGGTAGACGATCCCAAAGGTCAGCGGGACTGCGCCCACGCTGGCAAAGCCCGCCCGCTCCAGGATCGCCATGAACTGCTCGGGCGGCGGGAAGCCGCCGACCGACGCCGGCAGGTACGAGTAGGCGACGCGGTCGCCCGACACGGCCCGGCCGATCCAGGGGAGCAGGTACCTGAAGTACCAGAGGTAGAGCGTGCGGAGGCCGGGTAGCCGCGGCACGCCGAATTCGAGAATGGCGAGCCGGCCTCCCGGGCGCAGAACCCGCGCCATCTCGACGCAGGCGAGCTCGGGCCGCTGCACGTTCCGGATCCCGAACGCCACGGTGACGGCATCTACCGCAGCGGTACCGACCGGAAGCCCGGTGGCATCGCCGCGCACGAGCGCAACGCGCCGGGTCTGGCCGGCCGCGCGCACCTTGCGCAGACCGACGGCGAGCATGGCCGCCGCGAAGTCGATCCCGACCACAGTTCGTGCCGCCATGGCCTGGAGCGCCACATCGGCGGTCCCTGCGCACACGTCGAGCAGTGTCTCGCGCCCGGTGAGCTGCAGCGAGGCGATCGCCCTCGCACGCCATCGCCGATCGATGCCCGCGCTCAATACATGGTTGAGCAGGTCGTAGCGCGGGGCGATCGCATCGAACATGCCGGCGATGCGGCCGGCGCTCTTGTCGTGCGCGTCGACGGTCATACGGGAACCACGAAGAACACGAAGGACACGAAGGACACGAACGAATTCATCACAGATGGGACTTCGTGGTCATCCCAGGACGAGCGACAGGGCCGTGGCGGCGAAGTAGATGATGCCGACGTAGCCGTTCAAGTCGAACGCTCGTTTGACCTGCGAGAGGTCCCGCTCGCTGACGAGCGACTGCTCGTAGGCCAGCAGGCATCCGACCACGGCCACGCCGCCCAGATAGAACGGCGGCAGATCCGCCACGCGCCACAGGGCCGCCATCGCCGCCACCGTGGCCACATGCATCGCGCGCGAGAGCCGAATCGACGCTCGGACGCCGAACCGGACTGGAATCGACCGGAGCCCGTGCGTCCGGTCGAACTCGAGATCCTGGCACGCGTAGAGGATGTCGAAGCCGCCCACCCAGAGCCCGATCGCCAGGCCGAGCAGCCACGGCTCGAACCCCGCCGCCCCACCGGCGGCGATCCACCCGCCCACCGGCGCGACCGCCATGGCGAGCCCCAGAAAGAACTGCGTGTAGGCCGTGTACCGTTTCGCGAGGGAGTACCAGAAGACGATCGCGAGCGCGACCGGCGACAGCCACAGACAGAGGGGGTTGAGCCGCCCCGACGCGTACACGAAGGCGGCCGACGAGGCCGCGACAAAGAGCGCCGCCTCCGCGTTCGACATCACACCGCGCGGCAGCTCGCGCATGGCCGTCCGGGGATTCAGGGCGTCGAACCGCGCGTCGACGAGGCGGTTGAAGCCCATCGCGGCGCTCCGGGCGCTGACCATGCACACGACAATCCAGGCGACCTGCGGCCAGGCGAACGGCTGCGCGCGCCACGCCAGCAGCGCGCCGGTGAACGCGAATGGCAGCGCGAACACGGTGTGGCTGAAGCGGACGAAGGACAGATAGGTCAGGATCTTCTGCATTCACTCGGCGTCGAGCCAGCGGACCGCGTCGGGTGCGACGCCGCCGACCAGGTATTCTTCCACATCGCCGAGCCCTGCCGGCAGTCGGACGGCAATCAGCGACGCGCGCTTGCCCGACTCGATGCTGCCGAACCAATCGCCGAAGCCGAGCGCCCGGGCGCCTGCCCGCGTCGCGCTCTCCAGCAGATCGCGGGCCGGGACGCGCGGCGCGACACGCCGCGCGGCCGCCAGCTCCGCGAACATGTTCAGGTCGGCGACGCTCGACAGGCTGTCGGTGCCGAAGGCGACCGCCACGCCCGTGGCGTAGAACGCCTCGAGCGGGGGATCGCCGACACCGACATGCCGGTTGCTTCGCGGACACGACACGATCGTGGTGCCGAGCGCCCTGAGGCGCGCGAGGTCCCCGCCCGAACACTGCACGCCGTGCACGGCAAGGACGCGCGAATCGAGAAACCCCATGTCCGACAGGTAGGCCACCGGCGACCCGCCCCCTGGCCGCCAGAGGTCGGTCCAGGCGCCAAGCTCGACGAGCAGGTCGCGCCACGGGCCGCTGCCCCGCGCGATGAACTCCCCTTCCTCCGGCGACTCGCCAAGATGCACGCTCGACACGTCCCCGTCGTGCGCGTCGATGTCCTCGCGGATGGCGGCGAAGAGCGCCGGTGAGACCGAGTAGGGCGCGTGCGCGGCCAGACCGATCCGGACGCCCGGCGCGGCGCGGCGCGCCTCGTCCACGTCCGCGCGCGCCCTGCGGACCCGATCGACGGGATCGGGCGCGTTGAAGCCCAGCAGCTCGTAGAACACCCGCGCCGGCATCCGCGCCTCGTCGAGCAGCGGTGCCGTCACGAGCGTGTTGCTGATGTCTCCGATGAGGCCGGTCCCGCTCGCCCGCGCAGCGTCGATGGCCGCCCGCGCCGCCCCGACAATGGCGGCATCGCGCGGATCCGGATACCGGCGCCGCGCGGCCACGACCGCCCGAATCCAGTCGACGAACCGGTCCGCGGGCGGGACCGCGCCCCGCAGCCAGGAGAGCTCGAGATGTGTGTGGGCGTTGACGAGGGCCGGCAGCACCGCGACACGGCCGCAATCCACCGACGACGCGGGCGGATCGCCGCCGAGGCCCGTGATGACCCCGCGCTCGACTGCCACCCACCCGTCACGGATGGGCGGCGCCGCGATTGGAAGCACCCACGCGGCGCGGAAGACGGCCACTTACTGCGCCAGCCGCAGCTGCTTCCCTGCCCTGCTGCGGGCCGGGTAGTTCCGAAGCTCCTCGGGCACAGACGAGTCGCCGGCCGCCCGCGCGGTCTCAAGCGCCAGCATGCGCGGGATATCCCGTTCGCGGAAGATCGGATCGCCCAGGATCTCGTAGTGCATGTTCCGGCGCTTGGCGGTGAACCCGGCGTCCTCGACGTTGCTGACGATCTCGATTTCGTCCATGCAGTAGGCCGCGCCCGCCGCGCGGACGACGTTTTCCTCGATCATCACGCTGCCCATGTCGTTGGCGCCGTAGGCGAGGCTCAGCTGACCGACCTTGCCTCCCTGCGTCACCCACGAGGCCTGCAGGTTGTCGAAGTTGTCGAGGACGATGCGCGCGAGCGCGAGCGTGCGGAGATAGTCGACCCCGGTCGCCTCCACGCCGCCGCGCTCGGTGTGCTCCGGCTGATAGCTCCAGGTGATGAACGCCGTGAATCCGCCGGTCTCGTCCTGGAGCGCGCGCAGCCGCAGCATGTGCTCGATGCGCTCCTCGTCGGTCTCCACCGTCCAGTACATCATCGTCGCCGTGGACCGCAGGCCCGCACGGTGCGCGTGGCGCATCACGTCGAGCCATTCGTCGGCCGACGCCTTGCCGTAGCAATTGAGGAGCCGGCGCACGCGGTCGACGAGGATCTCCGCGCCGCCGCCCGGAATGCTGTCGAGCCCGGCAGCCACGAGGCGCTCGATGACGGCCGGCACGGGCACCTGGTTGAGCCGGGAAATGTGCAGGACCTCCGGCGGGGACAGCGCGTGCAGCTTGAAGTCGGGGTAGCGCGCCTTCACGGCACGGAACAGGTCCTCGTACCACGCGATCGGCAAATCCGGATTGTGGCCGCCCTGCAGCAGCAGTTGATTGCCGCCGAGCGCGATCGTGTCGTCAATCTTGCTGAAGATCTCGTCGAACCCCAGCACGTACGCATCGGCGGAGCCGACCGGCCGGTAGAACGCGCAGAAGTTGCAGCGCGCCACGCAGACGTTGGTGTAGTTGACGTTGCGATCGATGATGTAGGTGACGACGCGCGCGGGGTGCTTCCGGGCGCGTATCGCGTCGGCCAGCTGTCCGAGCCGATGGGTCGGCGCGTGGCGATAGAGGTCGAGCGCCTCGTCCGCGTTGACGCGCCCCCCCTCGATCACGTGCCGCGCGATCCGATCGATCATCATCCGTCTTTCGCGCCTAGAAGAACCTCACCGCGCGCTTCGCCGGCGCCAGGCCCAGCTCGGCCGCGTAGTCGAGAAACAACTGCAGGCCGCGCGCCTCGTCGGCGCCGAGGCCGTACCGCACATTATGTCTTAGGTACGCGGCGGCCCGCGCCGCCGCCGCCGCGTCGCCTCGCGCATACTCCGCCGCGATCGCGTCGGTCGCCGTCACGCCCGCCGCCTGCGCGTCCTGCAGCGCGCCGATGTCGGCGCCGGTCACCGCGCCCGGGCGGCCCGTCCACGCCGCGTACACGAACGGCAGACCGGTCATCGCCGTCCATTCCTCCCCGAGATCGATCTTCTCCAGGCCGAGCGCGCGATGGTCGGCCTCGAGCGCCGGGTCGCCAATCAACAGGGCGGCGTCGGCCCCGCGCGTCATCGCCGCGAGGTCGGGGCCGTGCGGCACGAACTCCGGGTCGATCCGGAAGCGGTGCCGGGCCAGGACTTTGACGAGCGCCACCGATGTCCGCGAGCTGGTGTCGAGCGCAATCCGGCGAATCGCACCAACCGGGGCGCGGGTAAAGAGCGCCACCGACGCGACCGGACCGCGCGACCCGATGGCGACGCCAGGCACCAGGCGATAGTCGGGCGCCTGGAGGTACTCCACCGACGGAATCAGGCCGAGATCGACGTCGCCCGCGTGCAGGAGCGACGAACAGACCGACGGCACGTCGTAGCGGATGTGCCAGCGGTCCGGCGACCGGTCGAGCGCCCAGGTGAGCGGGCGGGCGTTCAAGTACCCGACGGCGCCGATGCGGATCACGACACAACCTGAAAGCGGCCGTCGCGCTCCACCGCCGTCAAGCCCGCCGCGTCGATGTTGCGCCGCACCTCTTCGAGCGGCGCGCGGCGCCGGCCCTCCGGCGCCTCGTCGGCCGCCGGGACCCCGTCGACATCGTCGGCGCCGAAGATGAGCGCCACCTGCGCGAGCTTGGGTCCGTGCCGCAGCCAGTCCACCTGGACGCTCGCGACGTTGGGCGCCGCGAGCCGCGCCACCGCCACCGCCTTCACGTCGTCGTAGCCGGTGGTGGGGCGAAACGCGTCGAGCGACGTGGGCAGCGGATCGATCGCCCGGATCGCCCCGGACTGGCGCTGGAGCTCCGCGACCTGCAGCAGCAGCGCCGTCCGCGGCGCGAGCGGTGCGGCGGCGACCGTCAGCCGCAACGGCCCGAAACCGGCTGCGGTGAGCGTTCCCAGTACGGCCGCCAGATCGGCGACGGCATCGATCGGGATCTCGGCCAGCGCCTCGAGGCCCGCCGCCCGGAGATCCGCCAGCGCGCGAGCGGGCGGCACGCCTGCGTCTGCCGCCAGGCGGGCCACGTCCGCCCACGACAACCCGGACACGACACGCCCGCCCGCCACGGCCTTCGCCCGTTCGACGGCCGTCAGGGCGACCCCGAGGCTGTCGGGCGCGCCCGCGAGCCGGATCTCCCGGGCCGCTGCCGGCACCACGCCAGCGCGCACGTCGTCGAACGGACACACCGCAACACGCAGATAGGTGACACGGCTGCCGTGCAGCCGCCGGCGCGCGGCATCAGCCAGCGTGCCGAGCGCCAGCAGATCGTGCCCTGCGGACAGCTCGAGGACTTCGCTGGCAGACAGCGCTTCTCCAGCGGCGACGCGGTCGAGCAATCCGTCGATGCTCATGGCGTGTCCGAACCCTCGAACAACTCCGCGATGCGTGTCGCCAGCGCAAGCGCCGCCCGCCCGTCGCGGCCGGTCACCGTGGGCGCCCGCCGGTCGCGCACGGCGGCCACGAAGTCCTCCAGCTCCCGGCGCAACGGCTCCTCGCCCGTCACCTCCACGCGGCCGCCCTCGATGACCGGCCGGCCGCCGTTGCCCGAGACCAGGCGGTACACCTCGAGCTCCTGCGCGGCGTAGTCGATCGAGATGTAGGCGTCGGACTGAAAGAAGCGAGCCTTGCGTACCCGGTCGCGGCTGATGCGGCTTGCCGTGACGTTGGCAATGCAGCCGGAGGCAAACCGCAGCCGGGCGTTGGCAATGTCGACGCGCGGTGTCAGCACGTTCACGCCCACGGCCTCGACCGACGCGACGTCGGATCCGACGGCCGCCAGCAGCAGGTCGAGGTCGTGGATCATGAGGTCGAAGACCACATCGATGTCGAGGCTGCGCTCGGGAAACGTGCCGAGCCGGTGGATCTCGACGAACTTCGGGTGGGACACCACCTGGAGCGCCGCGGTGACCGCCGGATTGAACCGCTCGGTGTGCCCGGTGGCGACCAGGGCGCCGCGCGCCTCGGCTGCCTCCAGCAGCCGGTCCGCCTCGGCCAGCCCGGCGGCCAGAGGCTTCTCGACAAGCACGGCCACCCCGGCTTCGACAAACGGGAGCGCCACCTCCACGTGCGACCGTGTCGGCGTGGCGATGCAGACGGCGTCGACCTTCCCGACGAGCGCCGCCGCGCCACACGGCGTCGTGCCGTATGTCGCGGCCACTTCCCGCGCCCGGTCGGCCCTGGTGTCGGCGACGCCCACGAGATCGACCCACGGCATCGCCGCCAGAATGCGCGCGTGATGCTGGCCGAGCGCGCCGACGCCCACCACGCCGACCCGCAGCCGCGTCACCGCGGCCTCCCCACGATCGCGATCCCCGCCTCGTCCGCCGCGGCGACAATCGCGGCGCCGTCGACCATCAGGGTCTTGCCCGCATCGATCGACAGCGCCGCCGCGCCGGCCGCATGCATCGCCCGGATCGTCGCGCACCCGACGACCGGCACGTCGAACCGCATGTCCTGCCGGGGCTTCGCCACCTTGACGATGGACACGCCCGGGCCGGCGACCAGCCCGGCGCGTGCGATCACCTCGTCGGTCCCTTCCATCGCCTCGACGGCGACCACGGCCTGCTGCTTGACGGCGACGGTCTGCCCGACGTCGAGCCCGGCGATCACGTCGGCCACGCGGTAGCCGAACTCCAGGTCCTGCCGCTCGTCGGAGGTCGGCGCCCGGCGCGTCAGCACGCCGCTCCCGGCGAGCAGCGGCTGGAGCAGCGCCGTCGAATCGACGAGCTCGATGCCGCGCTGCCGGAGCACGTTCGCCACGGCGCCGATCAGGCCGTCGGTGTTCTTCGACGTGAGCTGCCGCAGCACGCTCAGGAACGTCAGATCCGGGACGATGCCTCCCGCAAACAGCCGGTTGTGCTTGACCTGTCCGGCCATCACGGCCCTGGTCACGCCGGCCGCGGTGAGCAGGTCGAGGCAGGCGCCGAGCTGTCCGATCGAAATCCAGTGGATCGGCGCGCCGTGACGCCGGGCGGCGTCGGTGAGCTCCGGGAACGCCTCTTCCTTCGCCGCGACGATGGTGACGTCGTAGCCCTGCGCGCGCGCGGCGTCGAGCACGAGGAACGGAAACCGGCCGTTCCCCGCAATGAGTCCCAGCTTCATTCGTCGGCGACCAGCTCGTCCACCCGTCTGGTCGGGCGCCGGAGGATGACGCCGCGGGTCGAGCTGCGGATGAACTCGACGAGGTACCGCACCTCGGGCGAAGTCAGCGAGGGGTCCTGCTCGATCTGCACGAGCGCCCGCGACGTGTTCAGCTTCGACTGCAGCAGATAGCGGTACGCGCGCTTGAGCTGGGCGATCGTATCGGGCGTGAAGCCGCGGCGCGCCAGGCCGATCGTGTTGAGCCCGTAGATGCGCGCGCGGTTGCCGACCGATTTGCCGAACGGCAGTGCGTCTTTCGTCACCACGGAGTAGCCCCCGACGTACCCGTGCCGGCCGACGCGGCAGAACTGATGGACGCCGGAGTACGCGCTGATCGTGGCAAAGTCCTCCACCGTGACGTGGCCGCCGAGCGTCGCACCGTTGCCGAAGATCGTGGTGTTCCCGATGTGGCAATCGTGCGCCACGTGGACGTACGCCATGAAGAGGTTGTCGTCGCCGATCGTCGTACGTCCGCCGCCGCCCATCGTGCCGCGATTGATTGTGACGAACTCCCGGAACGTGTTGCCGCGCCCGATGGTCAAGCGCGTCCGCTCCCCCTTGTACTTGAGGTCCTGCGGCGCCAGCCCGATCGAGGCCATGGGAAAGACCTGCGTGTCGTCGCCGATGTCGGTCCAGCCGTCGATCACGAAAGACGCGCCGATCCGGCAGCGCGCGCCGAGGGTGACTTCCGGGCCGATCGTGCAGTTCGGCCCCACCGTCGTGCCGGCGCCGATCCGCGCCGCCGGATGGACGTGGGCCGTCGGGTCGACCGACGCCGCGCCGTACTCGACGGCGAGCAGCAGGTCCGCCTCGGCCACCGTCTGGCCGGCCGAATACGCGACGCCGCGCGCCCTGGTGAGGCCCGTGCGGCTCCGCCCGAGCTCCACCTCGAGCCGCAGGCGATCGCCCGGCACGACCTGGCGCCGGAACTTCGCGTTGTCGACGCCGCGGAGCCGCACGCGGGCGGTCGCCGGCGCGCCGGACCCGGCGAGCAGCAGGACGGCCGCCGCCTGCGTGAGCGCCTCGATCATCAGCACGCCCGGCATGAGCGGCGAACCCGGGAAGTGGCCCTGGAAGAATTCCTCGCTGACGGTGACGTTCTTGACCGCCACCAGGCGGCGGCCCGGCTCGTGCTCGGCCACCGCGTCGATGAGGAACGACGGATAGCGGTAATAGACCCGGTCGAGGAGGTCGGGAAGATCGGTCGTCGCGGGTACGGGCACGGGTGAATTAAGCATACTGAATCACCCGTGCCCGTGAGAACGACTAGGGAGTGGCCGGTTTCGGTGCGGGCGCCGGTTTCGGTGCGGGCGCGGGCGCGGGCTTCGGCGCGGCTGCGGCCGGTGCGGGCTTCGGCGCCGGCGCCGCCGCCGCCGTCCTGGGCATCGCGTCGAACTTCTCAATCACCTCGCCGGTGATGTCGAGCGAAAGGTCGGCCCACACCAGTCCGGCGTCGGCCGCGCTGAAGAGCAGGTGCAGCGCCTTCTCCTTTGCGATCTGGTCGACGACCGGCGACAGCTTGCGCTGGAACTCGTCCTGGAGCTGCGTCTGGAGCGTCATGACCTCCTGCTGCGCGTCCTCCGTGAATCGCTGGATGTCGACCTGCATCCGCTCGATGTCCTTCTGGAGCTGTCCGCGCGCCTGATCGCTCATGACCGACGCGCTCGCCTCGAACTTCTGCTGCGCCGCCTGCAGCTGCTTGTTCTTCTCGTTCAGCTCGTTCACCTTCTGCTGATTGAGCGCCTGAACCTTGGCGGCCAGCGCCTTCCCTTCCGCCGATTCGGCGGCGATGCGCTGAATGTTGATGAAGGCGTACTTCACGCCGGCCGGCAACGGTCGGGGCGCCGGGGCGGTCTGGGCCTGGGGGGCGGGCGCCGCCGGCGCGGCTGGCCCCTGGGCGAAGGCTGGAGCGGCCGCCAGCATCACGCAGAGCGCCGCAGCACCAATCCACACTCTCATAGCAGTCGTTGTCCTTTCGCTACCAGCTACCAACTCCTGATCCCTGATCCCTGATCCCTGATCCCTGATCCCTAGAACGTCGACCCCACGGCGAAGCGGAACGTGAAGTTCTTCGCCGGACGGAGGCTGTTGTCAAGCACGCCTTCGCGCTGCGGGTTCGCGGCAAAGATCAGCCGGAACGGCACGTTCAGGACGGGCATGTAAAACCGGACCTCGGCACCGGTCGAGGTGCGGAACCGGTCCATCGCAAACGGCTCGTTGTCGTCAGCCACCTGTCCGGCGTCGTAGAACGCGATGAGGCGGACCTGCGACACGATGGAAAACAGGTACTCGGCGTTGAACAGGAGATCCTTGTTGCCACCGAGCACCAGGCCGGTGAACGGATCGGACGGGCCGATCGAGCGGATGTCGTAGCCGCGCACGCTGTACTCGCCGCCGAGGAACAGCTTCTCGAAGATGGGCAGCGTCTTCGTGCCGCGGAGCGGCGCGATGAACTCGTACTGCCCCCGGATGCCGAACGAGGTGCGCGAGGTATGCCGCCAGAAGCGCACGGCCTCGATCCGCGGCTTGTAGTACTGCGTGTTGCCGCCGAGCACCGCCAGGTCGATCGACGTCGTCAGCCGCTGGCCCGTGTTCGGAAAGATCGGGTTGTCGACCGTGTTGTGCACGAAGCTCGGGATGACCTTGCTGACCGTCCGCCGCCCGCCTTCGCCGATGAGCAGCGAGTCGAACACGAACGGGTTGCGCCGCAGGTTCTCGAGCGCGTCGGGGCTGACCTTCGAGAGGTCGGTCAGCGACACGGTCGAGCAGCCCTGCTCGGCGAGGATGCAGTTCGGGTCGATGAACGCCTCGTTGAGGTCGGTCATCCGGATCGACTCGAAGGCGTAGCTGAAGAACATCCGGCTGAAGTCCGCGACCGGGAACCCGGTCATGATGTTCCCGCCCGTCGATTTCTGGGTGTAGTAGCCGATGTACTGGAGCGCCCGCTTGTAGACGTCGAAGCCGGCGGTGATGTTGCGGTCGAACAGGAACGGCTCGGTAAAGGCGACCTGGTAGTTCTGCATCCGATCGCCCGCCATGAGCGAAAAGGTGACGCTCTCGCCGCGCCCGAGGAAATTGGCCGTCTGGAACGCGAGCTGGCCGAACACCCCTTCGTACTGCGACACGCCGGCGCCAAAGGTGAGCTGGTTGCGGTTCTGCTCCTTCAGCGTGAGCGTGACGTCCATCTGGTTGTCGCGCCCGGCCGTCTTCTGCGTCTTGATCGCGTTCTGGTCCTGCTCGTTGATCTGCTCGAAGTAGCCGAGCTGGTTCAGCCGCCGCACGCTGTACTTGAGCGCCTCGGTGTTGAAGACGGCGCCCTCGACGAGACGCATCTCGCGGCGGATCACGTTGTCGCGCGTCGTCGAATTGCCGACGAAGTTGATCCGGTTCACGAAATACTGCGGGCCTTCCTGCAGCCGCATCGTCACGTCAACGGTGGGCGGCCCCGGCGACGGCGGCGCCGCAAGCGCGGCCGGCACGCTGTCGTCGGGCTCGTCGCTCGGCTTCAGGTCCGGAAAGCCGGTGAACTCCATATAGCCGCCGGCGCCGTAGATCTCGCGCGCCTTGACGAGGCCATCGCGAACCCGCTTTTCGTTGTACCACTCGCCCTTCGCCACCTTGAAGAGCGGCAGCAGCGCCTCACCCTTGACGACGGTATTGCCCTCGATGGCGAAGTCCCTGACCTGGTAGCGCTCCCCCTCGGTGACCGGAATCCGCAGCTCGATAAAGCGCGTCTTGCGGTCCTTCGCGTCCTCGAGCGTCCGCACCTCGGGCTGGCCGATCTGCGCGCGTACGTAGCCCTCGTTGCGGTAGTACGCCTGCACCAGGTCGGCGTCGGACTCGAACTTGTCGGCCTTGTACGTGCCCCCGCGCGTGATCCAGCCCCAGAACGCATTCGGAGGTTTGTTGTCCTTCATCTTCCCCGCCAGCCTGCGGTCGCTCTTGGCGGTGTTGCCGACGAACTCGACCCGGCGGATCTTCAGCTTCGGTCCCTCGCCGATATGGAAGGTGACGTTGACGAGCTTCGGGCCGCCCGCCACCGTGGTGGTCGTGTGCCCCACCTCGGCGTTGGTGAAGCCCTTCTCCGCCATCATCTCCCGCAGGACCGTTTCCACGCGGCGGATGACACTCTGGTCGAGGAACGAGTCGAGCCGCATCTCGATGCCGCGCATGCGCAGCTGCTCGTCGATCTTGGTACGCTCGATCTGCTTGGTCCCGTCGTAGTTGACGATCTTGACGCGCTCGCGCTCCTCCATGTTGTAGGTCACGAGCTTGCCGACCACGCCGTTCGAGAAGACGTAGTCGGCCACCTCAATCGACAGGTCAGTCAGGAAATTGGTCGCCCACAGGCGCTTGAAGTCCTCGAGCATCGTCTGCTCGGCCTTTTCGTCGTACGGAATCCAGATGTTCTGCGACGGCTGGCTCGGACGCAGCTGCATGTAATAGAGGTAGGTCTGCGGCTCGACGGTCGAGACGTTTCCCTGGGCCTGGAAGCAGGGCGCCAGCTGATAGATCACCGGACCCGACGCCGCGGGGGGCAGGCTGGCCGGAGGCGGCACGGGCACGCCGCAGATTCGGACGGCCGCGCCAGGTCCCTGGGCCGGCGTGGCAGGCGACGGCGCCTGTGCCCAGGACGTCGACACCCCGGCGGCCAGCAGTCCGGCCCCGACGAGCGCGCGAGCAGTCAATATGCGCATGCCTTGAGATCGTCTGGAAACACTTAAGTTTACAGGATTTTAGACGCGCACGACCAGCAGGGCCTGGTCGCGCCCCGGGGCGTCAGGACAGCCGACGGCCCGCCGTGAGTTCGCCGGCCTGGCGATAGGAGAGCTGGCCACCCTCGAGGTAGACCTCGACGTCGCCGTCGCGCAGGTTGCCGCGAATCAGCTCTTCGGAGAGCGGGTCCTCGACGTACCGCTGAATCGCGCGGCGCAGCGGACGCGCGCCGTAGGAGCGGTCCTTGCACGTGACGTCGATGATCCAGTCGATCACCTCGGGCGTCAGCGCGATCGTCATCCGCCGATCCGACAGGTTGGCGTTCAACTGGTCGACGAGCAGCGCCGTAATCCGCCGCAGATCCTCGTCGCCGAGCGCCTCGAAGACGATGATCTCGTCGATGCGGTTGATGAACTCCGGGTTGAACGTGCGCTTGACCTCGCCGAGCACCATGTCGGTGACGTTCTTGTCGATGGTGACCGCGTCGCTCGCCTGGAACCCGAGCGACGCCTTCTTCTGGATGAAGCGCGCCCCGATGTTCGACGTCATGATGATGATGGTGTTCTTGAAGTTCACCCGGTTCCCGAGGCCGTCGGTCAGATGGCCGTCTTCGAACACCTGCAGCAGGATGTTGAAGATGTCCGGGTGCGCCTTCTCGACCTCGTCGAGCAGGACCACCGAGTAGGGATTGCGCTTCACCTTCTCGGTCAGCTGCCCGCCTTCCTCGTGTCCGACGTAGCCGGGCGGCGAGCCGATCAGCTTCGACACCGAGTGCTTCTCCATGTACTCGGACATGTCGAAGCGGATGAGCGCGTTGTCGCTGCCGAACAGGAAATTGGCGAGCGCCCGCGCCAGCTCGGTCTTGCCGACGCCGGTCGGGCCCAGGAAGACAAAGCTGCCGACGGGACGGTTCGGATTCTTCAGCCCCGCGCGCGAGCGCCGGATCGCCCGCGAGATGGCCGAGATCGCCTTCTCCTGGCTGATCACGCGCTTATGGAGATCCCCCTCCATCCGCAGCAGCTTGTCGCTTTCGTCCTGATTGATGGACGAGATCGGGACACCGGTCCACTTCGACACGACCTCGTCGATGTCGGCCTTGTTGACCACGATCCTGCGGGCGCTCGACTTGACGTCGAACTTCTCGCGGACGAACTGCAGGTTCTCGCGGGCCGACACTTCCTGCTCCCGGTAGTACTGCGCGCGCTCGAAGTCCTTCTGCGAGACCGCGTTCTCCATCTGCTCGACCGCGACGCGGATGCTCCGGTTGATCTCGCCGAACTCCTCGCTGTAGCCCGCCTCCTTGAGCTTGGCCCGGGCGCCCGCTTCGTCCACCAGATCGATCGCCTTATCGGGCAGGAATCGATCGGTGATGTACCGGCTCGACTGGTACACGGCCGCCTCGATGGCCTCGGACGTGTACTCGACGTGATGGAACTGCTCGTACCGGTCCTTCACGCCCATCAGGATCTCGATCGTCTCCTTCTCGGCGGGCGGGTCGACCTTGATGGCCTGGAACCGGCGCTCGAGGGAGCGATCCTTCTCGATGTACTTGCGGTACTCGGCCGGCGTGGTCGCGCCGATGCAGCGGATCTCGCCGCGCGAGAGCGCCGGCTTCAGGATGTTCGCGGCGTCGAGCGATCCTTCCGCCGATCCCGCGCCGACCAGCGTGTGCAGCTCGTCGATGAACACGATGATGTTCGGGTTCTCGGTGAGCTCCTTCATGATCGCCTTCAGGCGCTCCTCGAACTGCCCGCGGTACTTCGTGCCCGCCACGATGAGCGAGATGTCGAGCGCGAGAATCCGTTTGTCGGCGAGAAAGTGCGGCACGTCGCCGTAGACGATCTTCTGTGCCAGCCCTTCGACAATCGCCGTCTTGCCGACGCCCGGCTCGCCGATGAGGACGGCGTTGTTCTTCGTGCGGCGGCACAGCACCTGCTGCACGCGCTCGAGCTCGTACTCCCGCCCGACCAGCGGGTCGAGCTGGTTCTTCATCGCCGCTTCGGTCAGATCGCGGCTGAACTCGGCCAGCAGCGGCGTTTCCTTCACGCGCGTGAGGGTCGTCTTCTCGTTCAGCAGCTGCACGATGTCCTCGCGCACCGTGTGCAGCCGCATCCCCTTCTCCATCAGGATGGCGGCGGCCACCGACCGCTCCTCGCGGAGAATGCCGAGCAGGAGATGTTCGGTCCCGATGTAGTTGTGCAGCAGCCGATCGGCTTCCTCGGCGGCAAACTGCAGCACGCGCTTGGTCTCGGCGCTGAAGGGAATCTCGACCGATGTGGACACCTTCTCGCGGAAGACGGTGCGCCCCTCGATGTCCTTGCGGATGTTTTCGAGCGACAGGTGCGAGCGCGCAAAAATGCGGCTGGTGAGGCCTTTGCCTTCGCGAATCAGCCCGAGCAGCAGGTGCTCGGTTTCAATGGAGATGCTGCCGAGCTGGCTGGCTTCGTAGCGGGCGAAGAAGAGAACCCGTCGTGCCCGTTCCGTGTAGCGTTCGAACATCAGGCCCGCCCACCTCTTGAGCGTCATTATATGGCAAAGCCCGGGCGTCACCAATGTCGGCGGCCCCTCAGTCGCGTGCACCACATATACTTTGGCGCATGACGAACACCGTTGGATTCATCGGCCTCGGCGTGATGGGACGGCCGATGGCCAAGAACCTGCTCAAGGCCGGCTTCCCGCTCGTCGTCCACAGCCGCAGCCAGGGACCGGTCGACGAGCTCGTCGCCGCCGGCGCGGCGCGCGCCGCCTCCCCGGCCGACGTGGCCCGCCGCGCGACCCGCATCATCACGATGGTGCCCGACTCGCCCGATGTCGAGCGGGTGCTGGAAGGGCCGGACGGCGTCTTCGGCGCGCTGCAGCCCGGAACGATCCTCGTCGACACGAGCACGATCGCACCCGTCACCGCGCAGCGTCTGGCCGAGCGCGCCGCCACGCTCGGCGCCCGGATGCTCGACGCGCCCGTCAGCGGCGGCGAGATCGGCGCGATCAACGGGACCCTCTCGATCATGGTCGGCGGCGACGCGGCCGCCTTCGCCGAGGTCAAACCGATCCTCGACGCGATGGGCAACCCCGAACGCGTCGTCCTCATCGGCGAGTCGGGGGCCGGGCAGATCTGCAAGGTCTGCAACCAGATGGCGATCGGCGGCGCGCTCGCCGTCGTCAGCGAACTGTTCGCGCTGGCGCGCAAGGCGGGGGTCGATCCGGTCAAGGTACGCCAGGCGCTGCTCGGCGGCTTCGCGGCGAGCCGGGTGCTCGAGGTGCACGGCGAGCGGATGCTGACCGGCAACTACAAGCCGGGCTTCCGCACGGCGCTCTATGCGAAGGATTTCCGGATCGTCTCGTCGACGCTGGCCGCGTACCACAGTCCGGCGCCCGTGAGCGCGGTCGTGCAGCAACTGGTCGAGGCGACGATGGCGGCGGGACGCGCCGATGACGACTATGCGTCGCTCGGCACGGTGCTGTTTGCGCTGGCGGGGCTGAGCTCCGGACCCGACGGCGTGTGACGGTGCGACGGTCAGACCGGGTGCAGCATCCCGCGCTCCAGCCGCAGGACGCGGTCGCACGCGCCGGCAAGCCGCAGGTTATGCGTGGCGATGATCGACGTGAGCCGGTGCTCCGCGTGCATCTCGCGGAGCAGGTGATGCAGCGACTCGGCGGTCGTCTCGTCGAGGTCGCCGGTCGGCTCGTCCGCCAGCAGGAGCGCGGGCCGCATCACGAGCGCCCGCGCCACGGCGACGCGCTGCTGCTCCCCCCCTGACAGCATCCCCGGCCGGTGCGCCATCCGTTCGCCCAGGCCGACGCGCCCCAGCAGTTCTGCCGTACGCTGCCGCGTCACGTCACGCGCCATCCGGGCGATGCGCATCGGCATGGCCACGTTTTCGGCGGCGTCAAATTCCGGCAGCAGATGATGAAACTGGAACACGAACCCGACGTTCCGGTTCCGGAATGCCACGAGCGAGGCGTCGGCCATCGCGGTCAGATCGGCATCGGCAATCCGAACCGTTCCGGAATCGGACCGGTCGAGGCCCCCGAGCAGATGCAGCAGCGTGCTCTTCCCCACGCCCGAGGCGCCGACGATCGCCACCATCTCGCCTTCGGCGACCTCGAGATCGAGGTCGCGCAGCACATGGAGACGCTGGCTGCCCACGACGTACGACTTGTTGAGCCCGCGAACGGTGACGAACGGCATCCGCTACTCGAAGCGGAGCGCCTGTACCGGGTCAAGCCGGGCGGCCTGACGCGAAGGGTAAATCGTCGCGACAAAGCAGATCAGGATGGCGGCGGCGACGACGACCGCGAAATCCACCGGCCGCACGACGAACGGCACGTACGACACCTGGTAGACGTCCATCGGAACGCGGATCAGGCGGTAGCGGTCGAGCACCCAGCAGAGCGCCAGCCCGCACACGGCGCCCACCGACGTGCCCGCGACGCCAATCACGAGCCCCTGGAGCATGAAGATCGTCATCACGCGCCTCGCCGACGTGCCCATCGTCTTCAGGATGGCGATATCGCGGCTCTTCTCCATGACGAGGAGTACAAGCGACGCCACGATGTTGAGCGCCGCCACCATGACGATGAGCCCGATCGTGATCGAGATCGCCATTTTTTCGAGCCAGAGCGCCGAAAAGAGCGACTGATTCATGTCGGCCCAGTCCTGACTCACGTAGTCGGCGCCGAGCTCGGGGGCGACGCGTGCGGAGATCTCCGGGGCAGCGGCGATATCGGCGACACGCAGTTCGATCAGATCCGGCGCCGCCTTGCCGAGGAGCCGCTCCGAAAACTCGAGTGACACGAAACCGTAGGCGGCGTCGAATTCGTACAGGCCCAGGGTGTAGACGCCGGCCACGCGGACGCGGCGCGTGCGGGGAATCATGCCCATCGGCGAGAGCGTCCCCTGCGGGGTCAGGAGCATCGCCATATCGCCGACGGTGAGTCCGAGCTGCTCGGCCAGCGTGCGGCCGATCAGAATCCCGGGGAGCGCGTCCTCGGCGGCCGGGATCAGGCCCTCGAGGCCGCCGCGCAGCATGGCGCGCTGGATGTCGGTGACGTTCGGCTCGAGCGACGGATCCACGCCCTTCAGACTGATGAACGCGTCGGCGCGCCCGCTCGAAATGAGCGCCTTGCCGAGAATGGCGGGGCCGGCGCCGACCACGCCGTCCAGGCGGCGGAGCTTCTCGACCTCCGCGTGGTAATCGTCAATGCCTCCGGTCTTCCAGACATAGACGTGCGCGGTGGAGCCGAGAATGCGGTCGCGCAGCTCGCCCTGCAGGCCCGTCATCAGCGCCAGCGCGATGACGAGCGCCATCACGCCCACCGCCACACCCATCGTCGAGATGAGCGAGATCAGCGAGATGAAGGCCTGCTTGCGCCGGGCAAGCAGATACCGGAGCGCCACGAACAATTCGAACGACATACTGCCCACTGCCTACTGCTTACTGCTTACTGCCCACTGCCTACTGCCCACTGCCCACTGCCCACTGGCTTCGGCCTCATCAGCGGAAACAGAATCACGTCGCGGATCGAATGGCTGTCGGTGAGCAGCATGACCAGCCGATCGATGCCGAGCCCCTCGCCGGCCGCCGGCGGCATCCCGAATTCGAGCGCGCGGATGTAGTCCTCGTCCATCGCATGCGCCTCCTCGTCGCCGCCCGCGCGCTGGCGCAGCTGCGCCTCGAAGCGGCGCTGCTGCTCGGCCGGGTCGTTCAGCTCGCTGAACGCGTTGGCCAGCTCGAACCCGGCGACGTACAGCTCGAATCGCTCCACCGTGTCGGGATCGTCCGGCTTCTGCTTCGAGAGCGGCGAGACCTCCGTCGGAAAGTCGTAGACGAAGGTCGGCTGGACGAGCGCGTCCTCACAGAGCGCCTCGAAGATGGCGGCCGTGATACGCCCCGCCCCCATCGCGGGCGTGACCTCCAGATGCAGGCGCGCCGCCAGCGCCGCGGCCTTGTCCCGCGACCGCAGGTCCTCGGGTGCGACATCCGCCCCGAGGCGCGCCGATGCCGCCTCGCGCGCCATCTCCCGGAGCGACACGCGGCGGAACGGCGGTGCCAGCGAGATCGTCTGGCCGCCGTACGCGACGCGATCGGTCCCGACCGCGTGCTGCGCGGCGTCGGCGAGCAGCGCCTCGGTGAACGGCATCAGGTCGGTGTAGTCGGCGTACGCCTGGTAGAACTCGAGCATGGTGAACTCGGGATTGTGCTGCGCCGACATCCCCTCGTTCCGGAAGTTGCGGTTGATCTCGAACACCCGCTCGACGCCGCCGACGGTCAGCCGCTTGAGGTAGAGCTCGGGCGCGACGCGCATATACAGCGGAATATCCAGCGCGTTGTGGTGCGTCACGAACGGGCGCGCCAGCGCCCCGCCCGGGATCGACTGCATCATCGGCGTCTCGACCTCGAGAAACCCGCGCGCGCCCAGGAACTCGCGCACCGCCGCCATGACACGGCTGCGCACCTCGAAGACGCGCCGTACGTCGGGATTGACGACGAGGTCGAGATACCGCTGGCGGTAGCGGGTCTCGATGTCGGTCAGGCCATGCCATTTCTCCGGCAGCGGCAGCAGGCACTTGGCCAGGAACTCGAGCTGCGACGCCCAGATCGTGAATTCCTTCGTCTTGGTGCGGAACAACCGTCCCTCGACGCCGACCCAGTCGCCGAAGTCGAGCAGCTTGTAGATCCGGAAGTCGCGCGGCGACAGCGAGTCCTCGCGGACGTACACCTGGATCCGCGCGCGGCCGTCGGACAGCACCAGGAAGTTCGCCTTGCCGAAACTGCGGATGGCCAGGATCCGTCCTGCCGTGCGAGTGGTGGTCGGCCCGGCCTCGAGCGCCTCGGCGCTCCGGGCGCCGTGCGCCTCTACGACCTCGTGAATCGTGGCCTGCGGGTCGAAGCGGTTCGGGTACGGCGCAACCCCGAGCTTGCGCAGTTCTTCCAGGTTGGTCCGCCGCTGCAACACCTGATCGGATTCGTCGGTGGTGGTCATTCGCGTTCGAGCCGGCGGCGGACGGCGTCGAGCACGCCGTTGACAAAGCGCACCGAGTCGTCTCCGCTGAACGTGCGGGCGAGTTCGAGCGCCTCGTTGATGATGACGCGCGCGGGCGTGCCCGATTCGTGAAGGAATTCGTAGATCGCCATTCGTAGGATGAGCCGGTCCAGCACGTTCATCCGTTCCAGCCGCCAGTGCTCCGCCGCGTCGACGATCGCCGGGTCGATGGTGCCGACCGCCTCGGTCACGCCGGTCGCCAGCGTGGCGGCAAACGTGCGGAGTTCGTCCGCCAGCTGGGCGGTGTCCGGCTGCGCGTGCAGCCAGAACGTGCGCAGGACGTCGGCCATCGGGACGCGCCCGACCTCCCACTGATAGAGCATCTGCAGGGCCACTTCCCGGGCGCGGTGCCGCGTCTCCCGGACGGGGCGCGCCGCCGACCGGCGCTCCGCTTTGAGGCTCACCGCGCCGCTCCCTTCGGCCACTGCCGGAGCAGCGTCGCCATCTCGACGGCGGCCAGCGCCGCCTCGCGCCCCTTGTTGCCGGGACCGTCGGCGGCGCGCTCCCGCGCCTGTTCCTCGGTCAGCGTGGTGATCACGCCGAGCGTCATCGGCACGCCGGTCGCGGCGGCCGCCTCGGCAATGCCCCGGCAGGCCGCCTCGGCGATGTACTCGAAGTGCATCGTCTCGCCCTTGATGAGACAGCCGATGCAGATCACCGCGTCGACACGCCCGCTGCCGGCCGCCGCCCGCGCGGCGAGCGGGATCTCGAACGCCCCCGGCACGCGAACGACTTCGACATCCTCCTCGCGGACGAGCGCGTCGGCCAGCGCGCGCCGCGCGCCGCGCAGCAGGCCGTCGGTAATCGCCTCGTTGAACCGCGACACGACGATCGCGAAGCGGCGCCCGGGTGCGGTGCGCGATCCCTGGAACTCCATGCTCACAGCCCGGCGGGGCCGCCTCGCGGAACCCGTCCCATGTGCCTCATTGCCCTTTGAAGGCCGGCTTGCGCTTCTCGAGAAACGCTGCGGTGCCCTCGCGCATGTCATCGGTCGAGGCGACGAGGCCGAACAGCGCGGCCTCGAGACGCTGCCCCTTGTCCAGGGAGATCTCCAGGCCGCGATTGACCGCTTCGATAATGTACTGCGCCGCCACCGGTGCCTTGGCCGCCAGCTCCGCGGCCAGCGCCCGCGCCGCCGGCATCAGCTCCGAGGCCGGCACCACGCGATTGACCAGGCCGATCTGCAGCGCCTCGGCCGCCGTGATGTGGCGGCCCGAGAGCAGCAGGTCGAGCGCCACGCCCTTGCCGACCAGACGCGCCAGGCGCTGCGTGCCGCCGTAGCCCGGCATGATTCCGAGATTGATTTCCGGCTGGCCGAGCCGCGCCGTGTCCGCCGCGATCCGCAGCGTGCACGCCATGGCCAGCTCGCAGCCGCCGCCGAGCGCGTACCCGTTGATCGCCGCCACCACCGGCTTGCCCATGTTCTCGATGAGATCGAAGACGTGCTGGCCCCGGAGCGCGTGCTCCCTCCCCTGCACCGGCCGCTGCACCGCCAGTTCGTTGATGTCGGCCCCCGCCACAAACGCTTTCTCGCCCGCGCCGGTCACGATGACGGCGCGCACCGCGCCGTCCTGCTTCAGCTCGAGCACAGCGCGGCGCACATCGTCAATCGTTGGAGTATTGAGGGCGTTGAGGACCTGCGGGCGGTTGATCGTCAGAACGGCAACCGCGCCATCTCGCTCGAGAAGGAGATTGTCAAAGTTCATCGCGCGAGGGCGAAATTATACCCCACGCCCAGCACGCGCCCGTGCCGGTGCAGACGCCGACGACGTCGGCCACCAGATCGTTGAAGTCCGCCGATCGGCCCGGCACGAACATCTGGTGGAACTCGTCGGTCGCGCCGTAGCCCGCCGCAATCGCCACCGCCGCCGCGGCCACCGCCAGCGTGATCCGCCGCGGCAGGCCGCCGGCGACCGCACGCGTCACGACGACGGCCAGGCCGAAGTACCCCGTCGAGTGCCACGGCTTATCGCCTCCGGGCGGCAAGGGCGGCTGGGGCATCGACGACAGATAGAAGATCGCCGCCATGTAGACGACGACGGGCGCCCAGAGGCTGATCCGACGCGACATCGACAGTCACGAGCCACGGAGCCACGGAGTCACGGAGTCGCGTCTGTGCATCCTCAGTGTCTCTGTGACTCCGTGGCCTGTCTCATCACAACGGCAGCGCGTACAGGAGCCAGCCGGCGACGACGCCGCCGAGAACGAGGCTGCCGAACAGGCGCGCGCCGAGCCGGAGCTGCTCCACCGGGTCGTCGCGCATCAGTGTGGCGAACACGACCGAGATGAAGAGCGCGAAAACGACCATGATGCCGGCGTGGCTCGTCATTTCCGCCCCTGCGCCACGTCGAACGCGTCGAGCACGACCAGCATGTTCAGCAGGCCGGAGACGATCAGAAACGCGTTGCCGTATTCGAACGTCTCGGCAATCACGCGGCCGGCGCCGGCGCCCGCCGCCTTCGCGGCCAGGTACGGCACGCCCAGGCCGACGTCGGCGAATGCCGCGAGCGCCACCAGCGGCTGGGTGAGATCGAAGGGAAACAACCGCCCCTCCAGCCACAAGCCGCACGCGAACATCAGGGGCAGCGTGATCAGGAAGATCACCCCTTTGCGCGTCCGTCCGAGCCACAGGTGGCCGGCGCCAGGCACCGCCCAGGCGGCGGCGCAGATCAGATAGGTGACCATCGACGGTAGTCTACCCTGAGGCTTTGGGCTTTGGGCTTCGGGCTTCCGGCTTCGGGCTAGACTGCGGGGACGATGACCGGAGAACGCGCGCCGTACGTCGCGGCCTCGACAGACGGTCTGATGCTCGCCGGCATCGGGGCCGTCTCGGCGGCGATCCTCATGACCGAGCTCGCCCTGACCCGGATCTTCTCGGTCACGATGTATTACCACTTCGCCTTCCTGGCGATTTCGATCGCGCTCTTCGGGCTGAGCGCGAGCGGCGTGGCCCTCTACGTCCTGCGCGCGCGACTGGCTGCGATCGGCACGCGCACGCTGCTGACCGCGGCGGCGCTGCTCCATGCGCTGGCCACCGTCGTGGCGCTTGCCTGCCTCGTCCGCATCCGGGTGGGGCTGAACTACTCGCCCGCGAACCTGCTGCTGATGCTCGCCATCTACCTGCTCGCGGCGCTGCCGTTCTTTGCCGGGGGCGCGGTGATTTCGGTCGCGTTCGCCAGGCTGACCGATCGGATCAACGTGGTGTACAGCGCCGACCTCATCGGCGCATCGACAGGCTGCCTGGTGCTGATTCCTCTGCTCGACCGGCTCGGCGCGCCGGGAGTGGTGCTGACGGCGGCGGCGCTGGCGCTCGGCGCGGCAGTCTGCTTCGCTCCCGCCGGCCGCCGCCGGTCGATCGCCGCGGCCGCGGCCGTGCTGTTCAGCCTGCCCGCGGCGGCGCAAGCCACCGGACGCGCGCCGTTCGACGTCGCCGACACCAAGGGGCACGAAGGCGACCGCGTGCTGTTCGACAAGTGGAACTCCTTCTCCCGAGTGGCCGTCTACGACCGCGCGCATGGCGACTGGTCGCTCAGCCCGCGCTTCACCGGCGCGCGCGGCGACTCGCTGTTCATGGACATCGACTCGGCCGCCTCGACGCCCATCCTGAAGGGCTCCGGCGATCCAGCCGGCGCGGCCTATCTCCGGTACGAGCTGACGGCATTTGCCTATCACCTCGTCGAGCGCGCGGATGGGTTCACGGCGCTCGTCATCGGACCGGGCGGCGGCCGCGACCTGCTGTCGGCGCTCGTGTTCGGGGCGCGGCACGTTGACGGGGTGGAGATCAACCCCATCATCGCCCGCGACGTGATGCTCGACCGGTTCCGCGACTACTCCGGAGCGGTCTACGCGCACCCGCGCGTGACCATCCATGTCGACGACGGCCGCAGCTTCGTGCGGCGCAGCGCGTCGCGCTACGACGTGATCCAGGCGTCGCTTGTCGACACCTGGGCGGCCACTGCGGCCGGGGCGTACACGCTGACGGAAAATTCCCTCTACACGACCGAAGCGTTCGGCGAGTACCTCGATCACCTCACCGGCGACGGCGTGCTTACGATCACCCGGTGGGTGTTCGACGGCCTGCGGCTCGTCTCGCTGGCGCAGGAGGCGTGCGCGGCGCGGGGCCTCGACGCGTCCCGGCATCTGGCGATCGTGCGCCACGATCGCGTGGCCACGTTTCTGTTGAAGAAACAGCCCTTTACGGCCGCCGAATCAGCGCGGCTGCAGCGCCTGGCCGACGACCTCGGCTTCGAGGTCCTGTACGCGCCGGGCGCGAACGCCGCGCCCACCGCGGACGATCCGATCGAGATGGTGCGGACCGGCACCGCGTCCGCGGATTACCGGCGGCTCATCCTCAGCGGCGACCGGCAGCGCTTTCTGGCGGGCTATCCGCTCGACATCACGCCCACCACCGACGACAGGCCGTTCTTCTTTCACACCCCACGCCTCCGCGACCAGCCGAGGGTGGCCTTCGGCCGGTCGATGCTCTTCGGCAACGGCCTGAGCGCGCTGCTGACGCTGATGGGCATCTCGACCCTGCTCGTGGTGCTGTTCATCGCCGGGCCGCTCGTCGTGGGCGGCCCGCGGCCCGCGCCGGGCTGGGGCCTGTGGCTGCTCTACTTCGGCGCGCTCGGCGCCGGCTTCATGCTCCTCGAAGTGGCGCTGCTCCAGCGGTTCGTGCTTCTGCTCGGCCACCCTGTGTATTCGCTCACCGTGACGCTGTTCTCGCTGCTGGTCGGCACCGGCGCTGGCAGTTTCCTCAGCCGGCGCGTGGACGCAGCCGGCCTGCAAGCGGTGGCCGTGCGCGCGATCGCCGGCGTCAGCGCGCTCGCGCTGATAAGCGTCGTCGCGCTCGCCCCCGCGATCGATCGGGCGATCGCCTGGCCCCTGCCGCTCCGGGTAACGGCGGCGGCCGGCCTGCTCGTTCCCGCGGGCGTCCTGCTCGGCGTGCCGCTGCCGGCAGGCATGCGGCTCGTGGCGGCGTCGCGTCCGGAGCTGATTCCGTGGGCGTGGGGCCTCAACGGCGCGCTGTCGGTACTGGGCGCAGCCGCCGCGGTCTTTGTCGCAATGAATTGGGGATTCTCCAGCACGCTGTCGACGGCCGCGCTCATCTACGGCGTCGCGGCCATGGCCATTACGTTAATTAAGTAATTTATATACATAGACTTACAGTAATACATGCGCATCGGTCCGCCACCGGTATCTCCTTTGCGAGTCGGCTCGTCTAACGCTATTAGAAGTCTGAACGCTGTTCAGACTACGATTGACGTTGATGGGCACAAAGGAACGCCAGCAGCGTGACCGCGATCGCCTCCGGCACGCCATCCTGACCGCAGCGCGCGACCTCTTCGTCACCGAAGGCTATCGGAACGTCTCGATGCGGAAGGTCGCCGACCGCATCGAGTACAGCGCTGCCGCGATCTACAGCTACTTCCCGAGCAAGGACGACATCTTCTTCGCGCTGGCCGAAGAAGGCTTCCGCCTGCTCGCGGATGAGCTCCTGGCCACTGTCAAGGACACGGCCGATCCGCTCGACCGGCTGCGCCGCGGGCTCTGGGCCTTCTACGAGTTTTCGAAATCGAACCGCGAGTATTTCGAGCTGATGTTCGTCGACCGGTCGGTGCCGAGTCTCAGTCAGGATTTTCAGCGGTTTGAATTCTTTCAGGAGACGACCGCGCGCGCCGAGGCCGACCTGCAGGCGTGCATCGCGCGTGGAGAGTTTTCGCGCGAGCTCAATCCGGCGGCGGCGCTCCACGTCCTGTGGGTCGGCATGCTCGGCGCCGCGACGATTGGCCTGAGCCAGCGGCTGGCACCCGGCGAGGACCCGGACGCGCTCGCCCGCGACCTGCTTGACACGCTCCTGTCCGGCTTCACGACCGGTATCCGTTCAACGTTCGTGGCATCCGAATGCGCGTTTCACGCGTCGGCTGCCGTGACTTCCACCACCACGACACTCAACCATGCGTAATCACACTCTGCTCCTGCTCGTCCTGGCTCCGCTCACGGTCGCCGCGTGCCGTGGGACCGCAGAACCGGCCGCGGCCGCGTCATCGCCGCCCGCCGAACGCCGCGTCGACGTCGCCGCCGTGACGGTCGGTCTCTCTGACGTGGAATCCACGCTGCAGCTTTCGGGCAATCTCGTCCCCGACACGCGGGTGGCCGTGATGGCCACGCTGCCCGGCACGCTCTCGCGCGTCGCGGTGGATATCGGCGACCGCGTCCGGACCGGGCAAGTGGTGGCGGCGCTCGACCAGCGCGAGATCGACGCACAGGTCGATGCCGCCGCGGCCGCCGTCAACGTGGCGCAGGCCTGCCTGGAGGCGGCCGAGGCCGCGCTGGCCAACGCCCTGGTCGAACACGAACGCGCACAGAACCTGTTCGATCGCGGGGCGGTCCCGCGGCAGCGGCTCGACGCGGCCGACACGGCGCGCCGCGCGACCGGCGCGCAGCGCGACCTCGCCAGGGCCAGCGTGGCCCAGGCGGACGCCGCCCTGCGCCGCGCGCGGGAACTGCAGCGGGATGCGACGCTCACCTCGCCCATCACCGGCGTCGTCGTCGAGCGCAACTACGACGCCGGCAGCCGCGTCAGCCCCGGCGACAAGGCCGTCGTCGTGGTCGCCGACCTCAGCGCGATGAAACTGCAGGCCGGCGTGTCGGAACTCGAGGCAGGCCGCCTGCGCGTGGGGCTGCCTGCACGCGTGACCGCCCAGGCCAGGCCGGGCGAGACGTTTGACGGCCGCGTCACCGCGATCGCGCCGGAAGTCGACGCGAAGAACCGCCACTTCCGGGTCGAGGTGCGCGTGGCGAATCCCCGGAGGGTCCTGCTCTCGGGCATGTACGGCGCGGCGGCGATCCCGACCGCCCGCGCCGTACAGGTGGTCGCCGCGCCGCGCGAGGCGATCGCGTCACGCGCCGGCCAGCGCGTCGCGCTCCGGATCGAGCGCGACACGCTGCGCGAGGTCGTCGTCAGCGAAGGATTGACCGACGGCCGGCTGGTGCAGATCGCCAGCGGCCTGCAGGCGGGTGACGTCATCGTCTCGGACGCCCGCCAGGACGTCGCGGCAGGAACCAGGGTCAACCCCGTTTTCGCACGGTAACAGACGATGTGGATTTCAAATCTTTCGATCCGCCGGCCGGTCTTCGCGACGATGGTCATCGTGAGCTTCATGGTGCTGGGCGTCGTGTCGATGACCCGGCTCGGCATCGACCTCTTTCCAGAAGTGAACTTCCCTTTCGTGAACATCGGCGTGGCCTACCCCGGCGCGTCGCCTGAAGAAGTGGAAACGCTGGTCGTCCGGCCGATTGAGGACGCCGTCGCCGGCATCAACGGGGTGAAACGCGTGGAGTCGAGCTCCACCGAGTCGTTCGGCCGCGTCGGGCTGGAGCTGCGCCTGGAGGTCGACGCGCAGGCAGCCGCCGCCGAGGTCCGCGAGAAGGTGGCGGCGATCCGCAGCCGGCTGCCCGAGCAGATTGAAGACCCCACGATCGCGCGCTTTGACGTGGCCGCGCTGCCGATCATGACGTTCGCGGTGGGTTCGGCCCAGCGCTCCGACATCACACGGCGGCAGGTCGAAGACGACCTGAAGCCGCTGCTCGAGCAGATCGACGGCGTCGCGGCCGTCGACGTCAACGGCGGCGAGGTGCGTGAGATTCAGGTGGACCTCGACCCGGGCCGGCTCGACGCGCTCGGCCTTTCGGTTGCGGCGGTGGCGGGGACGCTGGCGGCCGACAATCTCGATCTGCCCGGCGGCCAGATGCGGCAGCCCGGACAGACCGTGTCGCTGCGCACCAAGGGCGAATTCCAGTTGGTCGACGACATCGAGCGCGTCATCCTGCGCTCCAACGCCGGGTCCGTCGTCCGCGTCCGCGGCGTCGGCACGGTCGTGGATGGCTTCGAGGAGCGCGCGTCAACGACCCGGCTCGACGGCGCCGACGCGGTGTCGTTCTCGATCAAGAAGCAGTCGGGCGCGAACACGGCGGCGATCGCCGCCCGCGTGCACGCGGCACTCGACCGCATCCGGCCGGACTTCCCGCAGCTGCAGATCCGCACCGTCCACGACGACGCCGAATTCATCCGGGAGAACGTGGCGCAGGTGCGCGAGGCGATCGTCTTCGGCGCCGCCATGGCCGTACTCGTCATCTTCGTCTTCATGCGCGACTGGCGGTCGACGCTGATCTCGGCGCTCGCGCTGCCGACGTCGGTCATTTCCACCTTCTTCTTCATCTGGGTCGCGGGCTTCACCATCAACATGATGACGCTGATGGCGCTCTCGCTCGTCATCGGCATCCTCATCGACGACGCCGTCGTCGTGCGGGAGAACATCTACCGGCACATGGAACACGGCGAGGACTCGATGACCGCCGCGCGCCGGGGCACCGCCGAGATCGGGCTCGCCGTCATGGCGACCACCTTCACGATCCTCGCGGTCTTCCTCCCCGTCGGCTTCATGACCGGCATCGTCGGGCAGTTCTTCAAGTCGTTCGCCCTGACGATCGCCTTTGCCGTGGCGATGTCGCTCTTCGTCGCGTTCACGCTCGACCCGATGCTCTCGTCGCGCTTCGTCCGGTACATCCCGCCCGATCAGCGGATGCGGACGCGGCTGGGCCGGCTATTCGAGCGGACGGGGCGCGCCTACGACCGCCTGGACCGCGGCTACCACCGCGTGCTTCGTGTGGCGCTGAACAATCCCTGGAAGACTCTCGGCGTGGCCGCGCTCATCTTCGCCGGCAGTCTCAGCACGGTGACGATCATGGGCACCGAGTTTGTTCCCATCGAGGATCGCGGCGAATTCCAGGTGATCGCGGAGCTGCCGCCGGGCACGTCCTTCGACCAGAGCGTGGAGGCCGTGGCGCGCATCGAGCGGGCCGTGCGCGAACTCCCCGAGGTGACGCAGGTCTTCAGCACCGTCGGCGCGGGCGGACAGGTCCGCACATCGACCCTCCGCGTGAAGCTGACCAAGAAGCGCCAGCGCGCGCGCGGCATCGGTGACATCAAGGCGCAGGTCCGCGCGATGCTGGCGACGATGCCGTTCGTGGACGGCAAGGTGGCCGACCCAGAATTCATGCAGGGCGCGCCGTACGAACCGCCCATCAGCATCTTCGTGCGCGGCGACGACCTCGCCGGGCTGCAGCGGGTGTCGAGCGAGATTCAGGCCGGCGTCCGCCGGATTCCAGGAGCCGTCGACATCAGCAGCAACCTCGAGAGCGGCCAGCCGGAAATGGTCGCGCGCGTGAACCGCTCGCTCGCCGCCGACCTCGGCTTCAGCGTCGGCAGCGTCGCCGCGCAGCTCCGCGGCATGGTCGAGGGCCTGGTACCGACGCACTTGCGCGACGGCGATCGCGAGCACGACATCCGTGTGCGGCTGGCGCCGCAGTACCGCAACGATCCCGCGGCCGTGCTCCGGACCCCCCTGTACTCGCCGGCCGGCGCCGCCGTGCGCGCCGGCGATCTCGTGGCGTTCGCGCCGGAAGTCGGCCCGAGCAACATCGACCGCGAGCAGCGCCGCCGGCAGGCGAAGATCGGCGTCGATCTGGCGCCGGGCTACGCCCTCGGCGACGTGACGGCGGAGGTGCGGAAGGCCATCGACGCCATCCCTATGCCACCGACCTTCGAGTGGGGCTTTGCCGGCGACGTGGAGATGATGCAGGAATCGGCCGCGGCGATGGGGCTCGCGCTGATTCTCGCGGTCGCCTTCATCTACATCGTGCTGGCATCGCAGTTCGAGTCGTTTCTGCAGCCGTTCATCATCATGCTGGCGCTGCCGCTCGCGCTCGTGGGCGCGCTGCTGCTCCTGCTGCTGACCGGCAAGAACCTCGGCATGCCCGCGATGATCGGCGTCGTCATGCTGATGGGCCTCGTAACGAAGAATGCCATCCTGCTCGTCGACTACACCAACCACCTGCGGCGCGACGGGGACGGCCTGCCGCTGAAGGACGCCCTCCTTGCCGCCGGCCCGGTGCGGCTCCGCCCCATCGTGATGACGACGGTGGCGATGATTCTCGGCATGCTCCCTTCCGCGATCGGCACCGGGGACGGGAGCGAGTTCCGGTCGCCCATCGCCATTGCCACGATCGGCGGGCTGATGACGTCCACGCTGCTGACGCTGGTCGTGGTGCCGGTGGCGTACCTGCTGGCCGAGGGCGCGGTGGCGCGCGTCAGGGCGTGGCGCCGGGCGCCG
>JACQZV010000154.1 GCA_016213695.1 Acidobacteriota bacterium
GCACCGCCACCGTGAGCGCCGACGAACTGCGCGCCGCCGTCCATGGGTGAGGTCCTCACCCGCGACGAACTCCTTCCTCGCGTGGCCGCCGAGCGTGCGGCCGGGCGCACGCTGGCGTTCGCCAACGGCTGTTTCGACCTGCTGCACGTCGGCCATATCCGTTACCTGCAGGCGGCGGCGCGGGAAGCGGATCGTCTCGTCGTCGCCATCAACGATGACGAGTCGGTGCGCCGGCTGAAAGGGGAGGGGAGGCCGATCCTGGCTGCGGCCGACCGCGCGGAGCTCGTCGCGGCGCTTCGGCCCGTGGACTACGTCGTCATCTTTCCGGAGCCGACGGTCGGGCCGCTGCTCGACGCGGTCCGGCCGGACGTCCACTGCAAGGGGACTGACTACACGCTGGACACCGTTCCGGAGCGCGACGTTGTCAAGGCTTATGGCGGGCGCGTCGCGATCGTGGGCGACCCGAAGGACCACTCCACGCGCGACCTCCTGGCGAGAATGGGGAAGCGTACGTAGTGTCCGGCTTCAGCCGGACCCGCCGATGAATAAATTCCTCATCATTCGCCTGGGTTCGCTCGGCGACGTGATCCACGGCATTCCCGCCGCCGCCGCGCTCCGTCACCGGTATCCGGAGGCGCGAATCGACTGGGTGGTCGATCCGCGGTACGTCGGGCTGCTCGATCTGGTCGACGGCATCGACGCGCGCATTCCGTTCGATCCACGCGACCTTCTGCGCGGGCGCGCCGCGGCGTGGGCGACGGTTCGGGAACTGCGGGGCGCCTCGTACGACGCCGTGATCGATCTCCAGGGGCTGCTCAAGTCCGCGGTCCTCGCCCGGCTGGCAGGCGGGCGGCGGACGATTGGATTTCCGCGGCCGCACCTCCGCGAGCCGCTGGCGCGGCTGTTCTACACCGACACGCCCGATGCTGGCGGCGCGCCCCACGTCATCGACAAGAACCTCGCGCTGCTCGGTGCGCTGGACGTCTCCGATCGCCGCGTCCGCTTTCCGCTCGCGGTGACGCGCACGCCTGCGGTCGCCGCCGCGCAGGCGCAGGCCGGTGGCGCCGGCTACGCGCTGCTCAATCCGGGCGCCGCCTGGCCCAACAAACGATGGCCCGCCGCGCGCTTTGGCGCCGTGGCCGCCTCGCTGCGGCGCGACTTCGGCCTGCGGTCCCTCGTGCTCTGGGGACCGGACGAACAGCCGCTCGCGCGTGCGGTCGTCGCAGCATCCGAGGGGGCGGCCGCGCTGGCGCCGCAGACGACGATTGCCGACCTGGTGGGGATCGCGCAGGGGGCGCGCGTGATGATTTCCGGCGACACGGGGCCGCTCCATATCGGGGGCGCCGTCGGCACGCCAATCGTGGCGCTCTTCGGTCCCACCTTCGCGGAGCGCAACGGTCCCTGGTCGCCGCGCGACGTCGTCGTGTCGCGAACCGCGCGGTGCGGGTGCTGCTACGAACGCCGGTGCCGGCGGGCATCGCCCTGCATCGACGACATCGGCGTGGACGAGGTTCGCGACGCCGTGCGCCGCCGCCTCACGGCACATGGATGAGCCGGCCGCCGCGGTGATCCGCATCCTGGCGCGTCGGCGAATCCCGATCGGATTCCTGGCCGCCGTGCTTGTGCTGGCGCTTGCCGTGCCCTCCTGGGTCACGTGGACGGCCGGACTGCTGACCGCATGCGCCGGCGAGGCGATTCGCATCTGGGCCGCGGGGCATCTCGAAAAGGGGCGCGAGGTCACCCGGTCGGGACCGTACCGGTTCACCGGCCATCCGCTCTACGTCGGCTCGACGGTGATTGCCGGCGGCGTGGCGCTGGCGGCGCAGAGCGCGCTCGTCGCCGCGTTGATCGCTGTGTATATGGGATTGACGATTGCGGCGGCGGTGCGCACCGAAGAGGCCGACCTGCGGAGGGCGTTCGGGTCGGTGTACGAGGACTACCTGGCCTCGCGCGCGGCGCCGATGGCGCGCCGCTTCAGCCTCGCGCGCGCGCGGCGCAACCGCGAGTACCGTGCCGTTGTCGGACTGGTGGCCGGCTTTGCGCTGCTCGCACTGAAGATCGTCACGCGGCCTTAAGTTATAATGTGGTGTTTGTACCGCCTGCGCGCCGCGGGATAATGAAGCGCAGCGCACGGGCGGGCGGTTAGCTCAGTGGTAGAGCACCGGCTTTACACGCCGGCTGTCACAGGTTCGAATCCTGTACCGCCCATTCAGCTACGTGCACCTTTGCACGTTGCATGTTGCACTTGTCTTGGGGTGGTAGTTCAGTTGGTTAGAACGCCGGCCTGTCACGCCGGAGGCCGCGGGTTCGAGTCCCGTCAGGCGCGCGGCATCCACCGGCCGCCGAGCACCGTCCCGGCCGGGAACAGCCGCTGCCGGCCGGTCCGCCTGTTTTCGTAGTTGTCCACGAACTCGAACGTTCCGTCGCGCAGCTCGAGCAGCGCGGCGTCGGCCGGCGCACCCACCTTGAACGTGCCGCGATCGCGGAAGAGCGGAAACACTCTTGACGCGTTGATCGTTGCGCGCGCGACCACCTGATCGAGCGTCATTCCGAGGCCGAGGAACTTCGACATCACGTTCGGGAAATCGACTACCCCCGTCGTGCGGCTCATCGTGTTGCCGTCGGTGGAGAACGTGTCAGGCCAGAAGCCCGCCTGCAGGATGCGGTCGAAGGTGTCCCACCGCAGATGCCCGTTGCGCCCGTTGCCGACGTCGAACCAGACGCCGCGGCGCCGGGCCGCCAGCACTTCCGGCAGAATCCGGCCGGTGTCGTCGATGATGCTGTTCGGCGGCGGCGCGAACAGGTGCGTGACGATGTCGCCGCGCTTGAGCAGGGCGAGCAGCGTCGGCAGCGGCGACATCGTCTGCCCCATGTGAATCATCACGGGCAGATTGAACGACGTGGCCACCTCCTGCGCGCGGCGGAGCACCTCGAGATCATTCGTGCCCGCGACATCCCGCGAGAGGCGCGCCTTGACGCCGACGATGAACGCGCGGTTGGCGGCGATGGCGGCCTTCGCGGCCGCGACGTCGGCGCGGGCCAGGTCCATCGTGTCGCCGTCGGTGGCGACGCCGGCGCGGCCGATGTTGATCAGCACGCGCGCCGGCTGCGGCGCCGACTTCGCCACGGCCACGGTCTCGGCGACGTGATCGGCGCCGGCCGACCCCGCGTCGATCCACCCGGTCACGCCCTCGGCCAGGCACACCTTCGGACCGTCGGCGTCGCGGGCGTAGAGGGTGTGGATGTCGAGCAGTCCGGGTACGACCAGCTTGCCGCGTGCGTCGATCGTCTCGCGCGCGTCGCCCGCGATCGCCGCGCCGACCGCGGCAATACGCCCGCGCGCGATCGCCACGTCCCGGATCGCGTCGAGCCGGCGCGACGGGTCGACGACGCGCCCGCCCCGGATGACCAGATCGTAGGTCGCGGCCGAGGCACGCGGCGCGCGGCCGAGCATTGCGGCGCCCGCGGCGGCGGTATGGAGAAACTGGCGCCGGTTCATCATCGCCTCCACGGCAGACACACGGACAGGGGACGACTACCGGCGCGTGCCGGCTTCGACCTCGTTGAGCTTGCGCAGCTGGTCGACGTTCTCGTTCCTCGTGCAGAAGTTCTCGGTCAGGTCTTCCTTCCCGAGCGAATACGTCCGCCAGGCCGACGTCCACGGCCTGGTGAGCACCTTCGGGTCCTCGATCGTGAACTGGTACTCGAGGTAGTTCAGCGACGGGCGCCGGAGGCGTTCGATGACGTGGAGCGCGTCGCTGTGGAACCAGCCGTTGCCCTGAATCCACGTCTGTTCGTCAATCGAGATGGAGTCGATGACGAGCGTGTCGCCCTCCCAGCGCGCGGTTTCGTCGCCGTTGTACAGCGGCTCCAGCTCGTCCTTGCTCTTGTGCGGCCGGCCGTCGGTGTGCACCACCCGCCACCGGTTGTCGCTCTCGATGAGGTGCACGAACAGCCCCGGCGTGGTCACGATCTGATGCGGGTACGGATTGATGGTGAACATGCCCGGGACGCCGACCGGCGCGCAGGTGACTCCGGGGTTGCCGAGTTCCCGTTCGGTCCGGCTCATGCTCTTGATCTTCGCGTCCGCCCAGGGCTGGAACGGCACCGCGTCCTGCGCGAGCGGCGCGTCCGGCACGACGCTCCACGCGTTGGCCTTCCCGGTGGGCCCCGCGAACCAGACGCCCGACAGGTCGACCTTGCCGTCCGCCATCCGCGGCGCCGGGCCTCCCGGCGGCAGCGGCACCGGCACGACGTTGCCGCGGGCCTCGACAAAGGTCTTCGGCTTCTCCTGGGCGGCGGCCGCCGCCGGCAGGAGGCAGGCCGCCACGAGCGCCGCGCCCACGTGCGTCCTCATGGCTATCTCCAGATCTTGGTGCCGAAGATGCCTTCGACGTCCTGTCCCACGCGCTGCACCACGCCGTCGGCGAGCTTGATGAACGACGCCGCGTACCGGTTCTTCTCGCCGTTTCTGGCCGCGCAGCCCCTGACGATGACCGTCTTGCCGAGGCTCGCCGTCAGGACGGCGTAGGTCGCGCCGCCTCGCCGCAGATTCGAGGTTGACGAGAGTTGAAACGTCGCCTCTTCCGTCTGGCCGCCCGCGCCCGTCGTGTTCACCCACAGGTACGCGTGGGGATTCTGATAGTCGACCTTGCTCAGGATGCCGGTCACCTCTGAGCAGTTGGTCGCGTCGAACTCGGCGGCGAAGGCGTGGTGCGCCGACGCGGGCGCCGCCGACATCCCCAGCAGCAGCAAAGAGGCCACGAGACCGAAGAGTGCGTTCATCACGGGATGCCTCCGACAGTCATGCGTCATCGCGGCTGAGAGTCGCGTACGTCTCTTCCCTTGTCAACTCCGCGAACACTCCGCGACCGCGACGCCGGAAGCGCGCTACGGCGCCTGCTGCCGGCGCCGCCGTTCGGCGTCTTCCAGCTTGATCCGTGTCGGGGCCAGCGGGTACCGCACGACCGGCCGCGCGGGTCCCGGCTTCGGCCCCGTGTAGCGCAGCACCCAGATGCCCTGGCTCCGGTCCGACATGTAGATGTAGCCGCGCGTGTCGACGATCACGTCGGCGCCGTTGGAGACGTCGTTCTCGCCGCCCGGCGCGGCGGCGCCCTCGCGCCGCGCGGGACTCGGGGGGACGAAGTAGCCGATTTCTCGCGGAAGCCGTGCGTCCGAGATGTCGAACACCCGCAGCCCGGCGTTCGTGTAGGTCATGTACACGATGTTGTCGGCGCGATCCACGTTCGGGTTGTGGAACAGCATGTTGACGTTGTGCGCGCCGAAGCCCGCGCTCCGCTCGCAGAAGTTCCGGTACGGCGCGCCCGGCGGCGGCACCGGCGTCGGGAAGAATGAGAGCACCTTCACCTTCGCCGGATCCGCGATGTCGAGACTCGACGTCTGGCTCGGGCCGTCAGCGCACCCGCCTTCCGAGGTCGTCACCGCGATCTGGCGGTTCGGATACGGAAGCACCGTGTGCACGCTGAACAACCCGTGATACGGCGGATCGAAGCGCAGCGCCCCGACCTCGTTCGGGTGGCGGATGTCGCTGATGTCGAGCACCACGAGCTGCGTATCGAAGCCGAGATAGACGAGGTTGCCGACGACAAGCGGCGGGCCGTGCAGGCCCATGCCGTGCGGCCACGCGGTGTTCTGCGCGTTCGGATCGGCCAGCTTCATCTCCGGCGGCGCCCACCGCGACACTTCAAGGGGGTGCGCCGGATCGCTGATGTCCACGATGACGTAGATGTTGCCCGCGTAGCCCCGCATCCCGGCCGCCAGGTGCATATAGCGCCCGCCGTAATACCCGTTGCGATGCGTGCCGAGGCCGCCGCCCGTCTTGTACTGCCCCAGCAGCCGGGGGTGCACCGGATCCTCCAGGCTCCAGATGAGCACGCCGTCGTCAAAGGGCGCGCTGGGATTGGTGTCGCCGCCGCGCTGCGACTGCTCGAGGCCGGTGATCATCCTGCCCTCGGCGATGTCCACCTGCACCGTCCGCGTGTTGGCCGGACCGGGAATCCAGTTGAGGACGATGGGACGTGCCGGGTCGGTGATGTCGAGCACGCTCCAGCCGCGGTCGTCCTGCGCGGCGGCGTACATGTACCAGCGGCCCCCGGCCTGGTGAATCGACATCTTGAATGGAATGTGGCCGCTGACGTCGGTGAAGCTGACGACCTCCACGTTGCCGGCGAACGCGCCGGCCGGCAGCGGTCTCGACTGGGCATGAACCGGCGCCGGTGGCACGGCCGCCAGCAGCGTCGCCACGGCCCCGATCATCAGGTTTCTCATCACTGTGACTCCTGTCCGCTCGTTGCACAGAATCGGCGGAATCGCCCCTGCCTGTCCACGTTTTTCGGCACACCCGGGCCCCTTCACGGCACAGTATCGCGCCGGGCGTTCGTTTCAACGACAGCCAACGTTATTTGCAAGAGGGGGACCCGCATGTCCAAGAGGATCGTGCTGCTGTCCGACGGCACCGGCAACAGCGCCGCCAAGCTGTTCAAGACCAACGTCTGGCGCATCTACGA
>JACQZV010000155.1 GCA_016213695.1 Acidobacteriota bacterium
GGCCAGCCCGAGCCGCCCGGCCGCGCCGGGCGCGATGTTCTGCACGAACACATCGGCGCGCGCGAGGAGCCGGTCGAGAATGTCGCCTGCGGCGCGGTGCTTCAGATCGAGCGTGAGCGATTCCTTCGACCGGTTCAGCCAGACGAAATGCGCCGACAGACCGTTGACGCTGGCGTCGTACGCGCGCGAGAAGTCGCCGCCCTCGCGGCGCTCGATCTTGATGACGCGCGCGCCAAGGTCGGCGAGCTGGCGCGTGGCGAAGGGCGCCGCGACGGCCTGCTCGAGCGTGACGACGGTGACGCCCTCGAGTGGGCGCGCGCCTCCCGCCATCAGCGACCCGCGTAGCGCGCGGCGAGCGCCAGCGTGCGGCGCGCCCGCTCGACGATGGGCAGTTCCACCATCTGGTCGCCCATTCTCGTGACGCCCTCCCCCACCGCCCGCGCCGCCTCGTACGCCTCCACCACGCGCCGCGCGCGCTCCACGTCGGCGTCCGAAGGGGTAAAGACCTCGTTGATGACCGCGACCTGCTTCGGGTGGATCGCCATCTTGCCGCGGAACCCGAACGCGCGCCCGCGCTCGCAGTCGCGCCGGAGCAGCGCCAGATCGTCGAGATTGGTGAAGACCGCGTCGACGGCCTCGGCGCCCACCGCGGCCGCCGCCAGCGCAATCTGCCCGCGCGCCACGACCAACTCCTCGCCGTCGACGGTCCGCGGCACACCGAGCCGGGCGGTGAGGTCCTCGGCGCCGAACAGCAGCGCCGCGACCGGCGCGGCGGCGGCCGCGATGTCGGCTGCGTGCAGGATCGCGCGTGGCGACTCGAGCAGCGGGAGGAGCGGTGGAACGCGGCCCGCCTTGCGGCCCGACGCGAACGCACGGGCCACCGTCTCGAGCGTGCCGGGCGTTTCGACTTTCGGCAGCAGAATGCCGTCGAACCCGTCCAGGTCGCGGAAGAACGCCAGATCGCCGTCGCCGGCAGGCGTCCCCACCGGATTGAACCGGACAAGACGCAGCGCCTCAGACGAGGCGGGCCCGGACAGGAACCCGGCGATGAGCGCGCGGGCCCGCTCCTTCTGCGCCGCCTCGACGCCATCCTCGAGGTCGAACGCCACCGCGTCGGCGCCGGCGCTCATCGCTTTGCCAAATCGGTCCTGCCGGGAGCCTGGAACGAACAGGATGGAGCGTATCGGGCCGATCATCTGCGTACTTTACTTCGCCGGGTCGGCTTCGCCGCACCCGGCCTGCGTACTTCGGCGCCCGCGCGAGCAGTGCAGGCGCCTCCCTGGAGGCGTCCTATCGCTCGGGCGCGGTCGCCGGTCTGCCTTCGGCCGCCGGCGCCGGCTGGGGTGCCGGGCCGATCGTCACGCGCGTGCCTGCGGCCGCCGTGCCGCCCGGCGCGGTGAACCACCCGCGGGAGAGGTAATCGGAGAGCGTCAGTCCGAAGAGAATCAGGAGGAAGAAGAACGCGGTCCCGCAGATCAGCTTCGTCAGCCGGCTGCTGTACTTCACGTGCATGAAGAACAGGACCACGAGCGTGGCCTTCGTAATCGCGATGCCCAGGGCCACCGGGAAGTTCCATGCCTGGAGGTTGGTGAACGCCGCAATCACGGTGATGGTGGTCAACACCATGAGGGCGCCGAAAATCGCGAAGTACGTCCTGAGCGGAGAGATATGACCTGCCATGCCTAGCTCAATTGATGCGCCCTGTCGACCAGGTACAGGAGCGGGAACAGGAAGATCCAGACGATGTCGACGAAGTGCCAGTAGAGGCCGGACATCTCGACCGGCGTGTACCACTCCGGACTGAACCGGCGGCGATGCGCCATCCACGTGATCACCGACAGCAGCGAGACGCCGATCACCATGTGGAGCGCGTGCAGGCCCGTGAGGCCGAAGTAGAGCGAGAAGAAAATCTGAAGGTGGTCCTTCTGCGGCCCTTCGAAGACGAAGTTCGGCCCGGGAATGTGGTGCAGGTCGTACTTCTCCTTGTATTCGAAGAATTTCACGACCAGGAACGTCAGGCCGAGGGCGATTGTCAGCAGGAGCCACCGGACCGTGGCGCGCGGCGCCCCGGTCTGCGCCGACCGCACCGCCAGCGCCATCGTCAGACTGCTGCCGATGAGGACCACGGTGTTGAACCCGCCCATGCGGATGTCCAGCTCGAGGCTGCCTTCGGACCAGGCCTCCGGGTACCAGACGCGATAGAGCAGGTACGCCATGAGCAGCCCGCCGAAGAACATGACTTCGGTGACCAGAAAGACCCACATGCCAAGCGTCGCGGCCTCCTGCTGCTGCGCCATCGTCTGGAAATGGTGCTGCAGCGCAGGATGATGCGCATGGCCGTGCGGCTCGGCGTGCGCGGCGAGGGCGTCAGGCAACTTTGGTCTCCCGTTTGGCATATTCGTAGGCGCCTTCGCGGACGATCGGCGTCTGCGCGAAATTCTCCGGAAGCGGCGGCGATTGCGTCTTCCACTCCAGCCCGGTGGCGCCCCAGGGGTTTGCGCCCGCCTCCTCGCCCTTCCAGAGCGAATACAGCAGATAGCACGCGATGAGCGTGTAGCCGATGCCCAGAAGCGACGCGCCCGCCGACGACAGCACGTTCAGCACCTGGAACTCCTCGGGGTACGCATGGTAGCGGCGCGGCATGCCGAGGTAGCCGAGGATGAACTGGGGGAAGAACGTCAGGTTGAACCCGACGAACACGAGCATCGCGGCGAGCGTGCCCAGGCCGTTCGAGTACATCCGGCCGGTGATCTTCGGCCACCAGTAGTGGAGGCCCGCGAAGTACCCCATGATCGCGCCGCCGACCATGATGTAGTGGAAATGCGCCACGACGAAGTACGTGTCGTGCAGGTGCACGTCGAGGCCGAGCGAGGCGAGGAACAGGCCGGTGAGGCCGCCGACCAGGAACAGGCCAATGAAGCCGAAGACCCAGATCATCGGGGCCCGCCACCAGATGGCGCCTCGATACAGCGTGGCCGCCCAGTTGAACGTCTTCACCGCCGAGGGAATCGCCACGGCGAACGACAGGAACGAAAACACCATCGCCGAGTAGGGCGAGATGCCGGCCACGAACAGGTGGTGGGCCCAGACCAGGAAGCCGAAGACGGCAATCGCGAGGCTCGAGAAGGCGACGAAGGAATAGCCGAAGATGCTCTTCCGCGAAAAGCAGGCGAGGACCTCGCTGATGACCCCCATCGGGGGCAGGATCATGATGTAGACCGCCGGGTGCGAATAGAACCAGAACAGGTGCTGGAAGAGCACCGGGTCGCCCCCGAGGCGGGGATCGAAGATGCCGAACCCGAGCGCGCGCTCGAGCGCCAGCATGAGGACGGTGATCGCGATGACCGGCGTGCCGAGGATCTGGACCAGGCTGGTGGCGTACAGCGCCCACACGAAGAGCGGCAGGCGGAACCAGGTCATCCCCGGCGCCCGCATCCGGTGGATCGTGACCATGAAGTTCAGGCCGGTGAGGATCGACGAGAACCCCGCGATGAAGACGCCGATGCCGGTCAGCAGGACGTTGGAATTCGACGCCTGCGAGCTGTACGGCGTGTAGAACGTCCAGCCGGTATCGACGCCGCCGAACAGCATGGCCGCGAGCGTGAAGAGAAACCCGATGACGAACACATACCAGCTCAGGAGGTTGATCTTCGGAAACGCCACGTCCCTGGCGCCGATCATCAGCGGCATCGCGAAGTTGCCGAGGATGGCCGGCACCGCGGGAATCAGCACGAAGAACACCATCGCCACGCCGTGCATGGTGAACAGCCGGTTGTAGGTGTCGGCCGACACGAAGTCGCCCTCCGGCGTGGTCAGCTCGATCCGGACGCCCGCGGCGAAGATGCCGCCGAGCAGGAATGCGAACGACACGACCAGCAGGTAGAGAATGCCGATGCGCTTGTGGTCCTTCGTGAGCAGCCACGAGGCCACCGTCGTCCTCACGTTCAGATACGTCACGCGCGGCAGCACGGTTGTGGTCATGTGGTCCTACCTTGGCCCCTGGGCCGGTGCCGCAGCCGGCGCGCCCGCGGCGCTCGCCTGCGCCGCGGCCGGCGGCCCGCCGGTGCGCGGCAGCGACTTGACGTACTCGATCAGGCTCATCACGCCCTGTTCGTTCACGAGGCCCTGGAAGGTCGGCATCACGGGGCCGTACCCGGCCACGAGCTTCATCTGCGGCGTCAGGATTGACTCGCGGACATACGTGTCGTCAATCGTGACCGTCGCGCCGGTCGCCAGCGTCTCCTGGATACCGTATTTCCCGAGGAGGGACGGCCCGCGACCCGATCCATCGGGCAGGTGGCACCCCACACAGCCGAGCTGCTGGAACAGCTGCTCCCCGCGCGCCGCCATCGACATCCCGCTGCCGCCGCCGCTCAGCCACGCCTGGTACTCGTTGGGCTCCATGACGACGACGCGGCCGATCATGCCCGAGTGCCGCGTGCCGCAGTATTCCGCGCAGAAGAGATGAAACTCGCCGACCTGGGTCGGCGTGAACCAGATGGAGCTGTACCGGCCGGGGATGGCGTCGGCCTTCACGCGGAACGCGGGCATGTACAGCGAATGCAGCACGTCCTCGGACGTGAAGATCACCCTGATGGGGCGGCCGAGCGGCACGTGCAGCTCGTTGATCTCGGCCTGGCCGTCGATGTGCTGGAAGCGCCACATCCACCGCTTGCCGGTCGAATAGACCTCCAGGGTCTGGTCCGGCGCGCGCACGATGTGAAAGAACACCAGCGTGGCCCACGCGAAGATCGCCATCGAGATGAAGAACGGGATGATCGACCAGCCGAGTTCCAGTGGAAGCGACCCGTGGATGGGCGCCCCGACCTTCTCGCCCGTCCGGTCGCGATACTTCACCGCGAACACGAGGACGACCACCACGACGAGCAGCGCGAAGAACGCCGTCACGGCCGTGACGAAGAAATACAGGTTGTCGACCTCGGGCGCGAGGGTCGATGCCTGCTCGGGAAACAGCGGGATTCCAGACACCATATCGTTGCGGCCTCAGGCCGGACCGGGCGGCGGATGCGACTCGCGGCGTCGCGTCAGCAGGATGAAACCGCTGAGGCACAGTACTGTCAGCACGCCGCCCGCGCGCACCAGGTTCATCGTCAGCAGCCCGTACCGGCCGCTCTCCGGGTCATAGTGGAAGCAGTACAACAGCAGCTCGTCGATGGCCGAGCCCACTTTCCCCTGGCCCGATTCGACGAGCGCGAGCCGCAGCTCCTTCGCCGAATATTCCACGCCGTAGAAATACCGCGACAGCCGGCCATCAGGCGTCACGACGAGCACCCCGCTCACATGCGCGAACTGGCCGGTCCGCTCGTCCCAGCGGTAGGTGAACCCCGCCGCCGACGTCACGCGCCGAATCGTCGCCTCGTCGCCGGTGAGCAGGTGCCAGGCCGCGGCGTCCTGCTCGATCGACCAGTACTTCAGGTGGGCGGCCTTCTTTTCGGCGGCGGCCGCCGGCGTGTCGCGCGGGTCGAAGCTGACGAGGACCACGTCGTAGTCCTGCCCCGCCTTGAACGGCAGCACCTTGAGCGCGCTCGCCAGTCCGTTCATCACCTGCGTGCACAGCATCGGGCACTGGTAGTAGACGAACGCCAGCACCACGGGTCGGCCGCCCTCGAAGTACCGGGCGAGCGTCACGGCGCGGCCGGTCTCGTCCCTGAACGCGGCGTCGAGCGGCAGCGCCTCGTTCAGGCGCTGCTTGAACGTGACATCCTGCAACTCCGCCAGTGCCTGGGTCGACACCGCGCCGGGCGCGTGCTCATCGCCGGTGTAGCTGGCCGGAAAGCCCGGCTGGGCGCTTGCGATGCCTGCACACCCCACAACCCAAAGCCCAACGCCCAGGACCTGAAGCCGGCTCATTGCCTTCGCCGCTCCATGACCCGGCCGGCGCTCGAGTCGCTGGGCATCAGGCCGGGCGTTTCGACCGGCGCGGTCCCGTCGGGCGTCCTCGACTGCAGCGCCCCGCGTTCGAGCGTCAACCGCATGGCGTCTTCGATCGGGATGTGGACGGTGCCCGCGTCCTTGTTCATCCAGCCGTACCGCTCGAGCTGCACGTTCTCGTCCAGCCGGAACTGATACAGCTCGTTCCGCGGAAACTGCTGCAGCCGGGGCGCGGGCGGGAGGCGTTCCTCCACGGTGGTGGCCAGCGGATAGGGCTGGGCGGTCTCCATCGATCGATCGATCAACAACTGGTACACGACGCCAAGGCCGAAGTGGACGATGACGGCCGAGACGGCGAGCCAGATCAGGAACTTGACGATCACCCAGGCGTGCGCGTCGGTGTGCTCGTAGGTCGAATCCGGCGGCGTCTCCCGGTATTCGTCGTCGGCCGAGCCGTGCCCGTGCGCGAGTACCTCGTCGTGTGCCATCAGTGGCCTCCCGTCGTTTCCAGCGCGTCGCGGAGGTACGGGTCGGCAAATGCGACGAGCGGCCGCTGGGCCAGCTGCGTGAAGAACATCCAGAGCCAGAGACCGCCGATCGCGAGCGGCGCCGCCAGATCGAGCCAGTGCACGAACAGTCGCGACTCGGGCTCGCCCGCCAGCAGGTGGAGATTGGCGCCCGTCGGGGCGAATTCCGGCGACACCAGCATGAACAGATCGACGTACCGGACGACGAGCAGCGCCAGCGACACCCAGACGAGCCGGTACGGCATCCGCTTGAGGTCGCGCTGGAGCAGCAGCAGAAACGGCACGGCGAACTGGAAGAGCACCAGGAACAGCGCCAGATACTGCCAGCCGTGGCTGATTCTCGCGATGAAGTACGGGACTTCCTCGACAAGGTTGGCCGCGTACACCAGCATGTACTGCGAGAAATTGAAGTACGCCCAGAGCATGACGAACGCGAGCGACAGCTTGCCGAGGTCGTGGAAATGGCTGGGCCTGAGGACGTGCTCCATCGGCGCCCGCCGCACCAGGAACGTGCTGACCACAATCGTGAACGACAGGGCGGCCAGCCCGTGCCCGCCGATGAACATGAACCCGAAGAGCGTCGAGAACCAGTGCGGGTTGATCGACATCACCCAGTCGATGCCGGCGAAGGTGGCGGCAAAGGTGTAGAAGACGATGCCGCCGCCTGCGAGGTACTGCAGGCGGAGGTTCACGCTCATGTCGCCCTCGTCCTGCCGCCGCGACCAGCGCGTCATCGTCCAGGCGATGAGAATCCAGCCGGCGAAGTATACGAAGGCCCGGAGGAGGAAGAACCCCGTGTTCAGGTAGGCCGCCTTGTGCCGCAGGACTTCATCGGCCTGCACGCGATCGGCATGCGTCCACGAGTAGAGCGTGCCCATGCCGAGGACGATCGGCAGGAACAGCAGCGCGAGCAGCGGCAGCGTGCGGCTCGACGCTTCGAAGATGCGGCGGAAGACGCCCCACGCGCCGCCCGACAGGTGCTGAATCATCAGCAGCCCCATCGAGCCGAGCGCAATGCCGAGGAAGAGCAGGTAGGCAATCAACCACGCGCGGTAGAAGTGATCGCGATCGATGACGAACCCGATGGCGCACGCCGCGAGGCCGACCGCGGCCGCCCGGAGCGCGCGCGACCGCGCCAGATCGACGTCCGCGGCCGGCGCGAAGAGGGTGTCAGGCCTGGGGTCGGCCATCAGCGTGCCTCCTGCGCCGGCGCCGCGCCCGGCTCCGCCGCGGCCGGCTCGTCGAGCTCGGCGCGCCGGTCGGCCGGGACATCGTCCACCGTGGCGTTCTGGCTGAACTGCAGGGCGCGGATGTAGGCGGCGATGGCCCAGCGATCGGCGGCCGGCACCTGGGCCGTGTAGTCCGACATCGCGCCAAACCCGTTGGTCTCGACGTTCACGTAATACCCCACCGGCGCGTTGCGCAGCCGCGCGTCATGGAAGGACGCGGGCGCGCGGAACCCGCGCTGCACGACCATGCCGTTGCCCTGACCGGTACGACCGTGGCAGGGAGAGCAGAACACGTTGAAGCGCTCGTGGCCCCGCGCCATCATCCCGGGGGTCACCGGCATCGGGAAGGTGTCGGTGAGCTGGCCGTTGATCGTGCCGTTGTAGAGGTGCTCGTCCTGGCGCAGCATCCCGCGCGCGACGGTGTTGGCCACGGGCGTGCGCGCGCTGCGGCCGTCACCAAAGAACGTGCTCCCTTCAAGGGGCTCGTACCGCGGGCCGTCGTGCATGTCCTGCCGGCACGCCGAGAGCGCCAGGGCGGCCGCGACAACCGGCAACCACCGCCCAACGCCGAACGCCCGCCGCCCAACGTCATGCAACAACTTCGGACACTCCTGCGGGGTGGAGACTCTCGAGGAACTTCCACGTGGCGTGGCGATCGAACTTCGGGTCGGTCGCCTCGATGCAGAGGAAGAATCGATCGACCGACGCGCGCGCGAACGCCGGCACGTTGAACACCGGGTGGTACGGCTGCGGGAGCCGGTTGAGCGCCCACATGCCGACAAACGCCGCCAGCGCCGCGCCGAGCACCGTCGTCTCGAAGGTGACGGGAATGAAGTGCGGCCAGCTGTGGAACGGGCGCCCGCCGATGTTCAGCGGATACGTGATGACCTGCGACCAGTACTCGAGGCCGTAACCCGCCAGCCCGCCCAGCACGCCGCCGGCGAGCACGAGCCTCGGCAGGCGGGTGCGGCGGAGGCCCAGCGCTTCGCTCAGTTCCTCGACCGGCATCGGCGAATAGGCGTCCATCTGGCGGTAGCCGTGCAGGCGGGCCTGCTCGGTCGCCGCGACGAGCGCCGCCGGCGTCTCGAACTCCGCCATCAGACCGTGCAACGCCGGTGCAGCTTCAGCGTGTGCCATCAGATCACCCGTGCTCCCCGGTCTGCAGCCGCGCCTCCGGCACGATCGTCCGCATCTCGAAAATCGCGATCGCGGGCAGGAAGCGGATGAACAGGAAGAACAGCGACAGGAACAGCCCGATCGTGCCGGTGAACATCGCGAAGTCCCAGCGCGTGGGCGCGTACATGTCCCACGACGAGGGCAGGAAGTCGCGATGCAGGCTCGTCACGATGATGATGAACCGCTCGAGCCACATGCCGACGTTGACGAACAGCGACAGGACAAACAGCAGCGCGACGTTTTCACGCACCCGCCTGAACCAGAAGAGCTGGATCATGAGCGCGTTGATGCCGATGAGCGCCCAGTAGAAGACGGCGTACGGGCCGGCCATCCGGTTGTACATCATGAAGCTTTCGTACGGGTTCGCGCTGTACCAGGCGAAAAACGCCTCGTTCGCGTACCCATAGGCCACGATCATCCCGGTGACGAGCATGACCTTCGTCATGTTGTGGATGTGCCGCATCGTGATGAAGTCTTCGAGGCCGTAGAACTTCCGCAGGGGCACCGCCAGCGTCATCACCATCGCAAACCCGGAATAGATCGCCCCGGCCACGAAATAGGGCGGGAAGATCGTCGTGTGCCAGCCCGGCAGCACCGACACCGCGAAGTCGAAGCTCACCACCGAATGCACGGAGAGGACCAGCGGCGTCGAGATCCCCGCCAGCAGCAGGTACGCCGTTTCGTAGCGCTGCCAGTGGCGCGCCGAGCCGCGCCAGCCCAGCGACAGCACGCCGAAGGCCACCCGCGCGGCGCGCGACTGCGCGCGGTCGCGCAGCGTGGCCATGTCGGGCACGAGCCCCGTGAACCAGAAGAGCAGCGACACCGTGAAGTAGGTCGTCACCGCGAACACGTCCCAGATGAGCGGGCTGCGGAACTGCGGCCACAGGTTCATCGTGTTCGGGTAGGGCAGCAGCCAGTAGGCGGCGAGCCACGGCCGCCCCGTGTGCAGCAGCGGGAACATCGCCGCGCACGCGACCGCGAACAGCGTCATCGCCTCGGCGAACCGGTTGATCGAGGTGCGCCACTGCTGGCGGAACAGCAGCAGGATCGCCGAAATCAGCGTGCCCGCGTGGCCGATCCCGATCCACCAGACGAAATTGATGATGTCGAACGCCCAGCCGACCGGAATGTTGTTGCCCCAGATGCCGATGCCCGTCAGCAGCAGGTGGCCGACCGTCACGTTGAAGAGCAGCAGGAACACGAACGCGATGCCGAAACCGACAAACCAGCCGATCGGCGTGCGCTTGGTCAGGATGATCGCGCTGATCCGTTCGGTGACAGACTCGAACGTGTGGCCGGGCGCGATCACGTCGGGCGTCACGCGGCCGGGCGTGCTCAGACCGGGCAGCTCGTGTTCGAATGCCATCAGCGTCCCTCGGCGGCGGCCGGCGCCGCCGGTTCGAGCTCGACGTTCGGGTTGCGCACGATCGCCATATAGGACGTGCGCGGCCGCGTGTTGAGCTCGGCGAGCAGACTGTAGTTCAGCGGGTTCGCCTTCAGTGCCGTCACCCGGCTGTTCGGATCGTTGATGTTGCCGAACACGATGGCGTCGGTCGGACACGCCGACTGGCAGGCCGTCACGACCTCGCCGTCGCGGATGGGCCGGTCGTCGAGCTTCGCCGTCACCCGCGCCTGGTTGATGCGCTGCACGCAGTAGGTGCATTTCTCCATCACGCCGCGGCTGCGCACGGTGACGTCCGGGTTGCGCTGGAGCCAGAGCGTCGGCGTGTTCCAGTCCTGATACAGCAGGAAGTTGAACCGGCGCACCTTGTACGGGCAGTTGTTCGAGCAGTAGCGCGTGCCGACACAGCGGTTGTAGACCATGTCGTTGAGGCCTTCGTTGTTGTGAGAGGTCGCCGCCACGGGGCAGACCACCTCGCACGGCGCCGCCTCACACTGCTGGCACGGCATCGGCTGATGATAGGTCTCCGGGTTCTCCAGATCGCCGGTGTAGTACCGGTCCACGCGCAGCCAGTGCATTTCGCGCCCGTTCAACACTTGCTCCTTGCCGACCACCGGGACGTTGTTCTCCGCCTGGCACGCAACGACGCACGAGTTGCAGCCGGTGCAGACGTTCTGATCGATCGTCATCCCCCAGGCGTATCCCTCGTTCTTGAAGTTGCCGTACATCGAGATGTCGGCGAGCGGCTCGCGTTCCTGCTTCTTCGCGAATTGCGGGTCCGCGGCGTACTCGACGGAGGTCGCCACGCGAATGAGGTTTCGGGCCGGTGTGTCGTCGAGCGTCCAGTGATCCTGCGTGCAGGCGAGCTCGTAGCGATCGCCCGTCTTCACCAGTTCGACGCCCGTGAGGACGTCGGGCGCCGCAACGGTCCGGAGCGGATTGACGTTGAAGCCGGGGCCGTTGCCCGCGCGCCCGGCGCGCGTGCGTCCGTACCCCAGGTGCAGCGTCAGCGTGTCGGCCGGCTGCCCCGGCGCCCGCCACACAGGAATGCGCACCGAGCGCCCGCCCTGCCGCAGCTCCACGATGTCCCCGTCTGTGAGCATGAGCCGCTCGGCCGTGGTCGGCGATATGAGCGCCGCGTTGTCCCACGTCAGCTTCGTGAGCGGTTTCGGCAGCTCCTGCAGCCACGCGTTGTTGGCGAACCGGCCGTCGTACACGCTCGGATCGGGCCGGAAGACGACTTCGAGCCCCGTCGCCGGCGTGGCCGGCGCGCCCTGTGCGGCGACGCC
>JACQZV010000158.1 GCA_016213695.1 Acidobacteriota bacterium
CGCCCCCGACTCGAAGACGACCTGGTTGTCGCGATCCAGCACGCGCACGTGCAGCCACGCGCGGCGTGACGGGTACGCGGTCGGGAACTTGTGGCCGCCGGCATTCCGCACCGCGATGTCGGCCTCGAGCCGCCCGCCGCTCACTGCCACCCGATCGATCGCCATCTGCGCGGTCTTCGACTGCAGATGTCCGATCGTCCGCGAGGCGGCGGCCTCGAGCTCGGACGGCAGCGCCCAGACCCCGAGATCGCCCCGGTAGCGGTTGAGCATGCGCTGCACGAAGAAGTTGCCGCCGACAAACACGTGGCGCGAGACGCCCTCGCGGAACTGCCCGAGCGCGCTCGTCATCCGCACCGGCTCCTCGACGACCGGCATGTGGCAGCTCTGGCAGCTCTGGGTGTCGCGAAATTCGCTGTTGAACCACTCCTGATACGGCATCTGCTCGGGCAGCTCGCCGATCTTGCCGCCGTCGGGGCCGAGCGCGGTCGTGATGAGCGTGTGGCAGGTGGCGCACAGCTCCGACTGCCGGATGTGCTTCCCTTCGGTCGGCTGGTAGCCGCCCGAGGACGTGCGCATGATCCGGTTTTCGCCCTTGTCGATCTCGAAGGGGCCGAACTCCTGCCGCTCGCCCGGCCGGCGCGGGGTGTCGATGACGAAGTTGCCGACCAGGCTCTCGCGCGTGCCCAGCCGGTCCGGCTGGATCTGATGGCAGAGCGAGCAGGAGACGCCGTCCTGCGCCAGGCGGTCCATCCGGTTGTCCGAGTTGATGCCGAGGTGCGCGAAGACCGACGGCTCGCGCGTGTCGAAGCGTGACTGGCGGTTCGCCATCGGCATGTGGCACTTCGAGCATTCCTCCTCGATGGCCGGTTGTGACGCGGGGTGATCCAGCGATTCGCGGCGCACGCCCGCCTGCCAGTACGGATCCCGCGCCGCATTGGCCATCATCGTCGGCCGCCACGCGATGCCGATCGAAATGTCTTCGCCGCTCGACGTGGAGAGCGTGTTGTGGCACGCGAAGCACCGGTCGGAGGTCTGAAACAGCTCCCGGTCGATCTGCTCGTGCGGGCCGGCGGTGCGCGCGTCCTGCCGCGCGGCGGGCAGCGTCAGCAGGAGGAGCACGGCGGCCAGCGTGCCGAGCGCCGTCCGTCTACCAGCCATCGCGGAGCCCTCCGTCGAAGAAATCCCAGAGCGCGTAGAAGACGACCTGCGTGGATCGGCCGTCGGTGTTCCGCACGGGGTGCTTGACGCCGACATTGACGCGGATGTGCTGCCGCCGGTTCAGCGACACCTGGAACTGCGGCGCGATGTCCCAGCTGGTGTGCGCGTCGGGCGAGAACTCCCGGTCCACGAGCACTTCGACGATGGGCGTCCAGAGCCGGCCGAAACCCTGGTTCCCGGCGAAGCTCTTGCCGAACGCGAGCCGGCCGAAGGCCGCCCGCGGCGCCCGCGCCGGGTCGGTGGGCAGCTCGCCGCCAGCCTGGAACTGGATGAAGCTGAGACGCGGCAGGATCTGGCCGAGGGCGGCAAAGGTCTCGACCTTGGGGACGCCGAGTCCCAGGCCGCGCTCGGCGTGGCCGGTCGGCACCGCGAACTCGCCGACCGCGCTGACGATGGACCCGGCGGGCAGGCTGCTGAAGAGCACGCGCTTGTACCCGGCCACGAGGTCGCCGACGCCGGCGTTCCAGGTGCGTCCCTGCTGCACGGCGCTGAACGGCGCGACCAGCTCGAGCTGGTTCCGGACGCCGAACCGCTTCTCGTAGATGATCGCGCTCGAGACGCCGCCGTCCCTGTTCGTATTGGCGGCGGTCGTCAGGACCCACTCGTCCTCGGGAAACGCCTTCTCGGTGAAGAGCGCGCGCGGCAGGTTCAGCTCGCCGAGCGGCCACGCCGGGTCGGGGCACTGCTCGCGCAGGTAGGCCATCACCGTGTCGATCTGCTCGAGGGTCAGCGCGTCGGCAAACGACGGCATGATCTCGGAGAAGCCGCGGCCCGGGCCCCCCTCGTGAATGGTCGCCCGCCAGTCGAAGGTGCGTTCGCGCGTGCTGCCGTTGCAGTCGGAGAAATCGGGGAACGTGGCGGGCGGCTCGAACCCGAGGGTGGACAGCGGCTGCCCCGTGGCGCCCGGCCCGTGGCAGCCGATGCAGGCGCCCTCGAAGATCTGCCTGCCCGTGTCGAGCGTCAGCCGCGGCGCGCCAGGCGGCTGCGGCGGCGTCTGCGCGGAGAGGCCGCCGCCGTACGCGAGCGCGACCATCCAGACGAGCAGCGCGAGCCGAACCGATCGCGACCAGGACACCGTGCCACGCACGCTAACATGCGGCACGGAACCGCGGAAATTGGAGATCTGATCTCAGAATCGGTCTCGAAATCGCGGCGCCTCGCGCTCACAAGCCACGGAGACACAGAGATACGGAGTGGATGTCTGCCCTCCGTGCCTCCGTGACTCCGTGGCCCGGTTATCCGGATTCGGCGAAGTAATCGATCACCGCCGCCGCGGCCTTCGGACCGACGACCGCGTCGAGCTCCTCGCGCGTGGCCCGGCGCACTCCGGCCACGCTGCCAAATGCCGTCAGCAGCGCCTTCCGCCGCCGCGGGCCGATCCCGGGGACCGCGTCGATCTCCGACCGGAGGTCGCGCATCGCGCGCGCCCGGCGGTGAAACGTCAGCGCGAAGCGATGCGCCTCGTCGCGGATCCGCTCGAGCAGCAGCAGCGCGGGGTCGTGCTCCGCCAGCGCCACCGGGTCGTGCCGGTCGCGCGTGACGAGCAGCTCCTCCCGCTTCGCGAGGCCGACCGCCACGAGATTCTCCAGGCCGATCGACTCGAGCCCGTCGTAGGCCGCCGCCAGCTGCCCCTTGCCGCCGTCGATGAGGAGCAGGTCGGGGAACGGCCCGCCCGCTTCGAGCACCGTGCGGTAGCGGCGCTGCACCACCTCGCGCATCGCCGCGAAGTCGTCCGCCTGGAGCCGGGAGCCTGAAGCCTGCAGCCCCTTGATCCGGAACTTCCGGTACTCGCTCTTCTTCATCCGGCCGTCCTCGCAGACGACCACCGAGGCCACTGTCTCGCTCCCCTGGATCGTGGAGATGTCGAAGCACTCGATCCGCCGCGGGACGGAGGGCAGGCCGAGCGTGGCGCGCAGCGTCTCGAGCGCGTCGAAGTGCGCCGCCGTCATCTCGTTGAAGCGCGTGCGGTACGACAGCTCGGCGTTGCGGGTGGCCAGCTCGACGAGCGCCCGCTTGTCCCCGCGCTGCGGCACGACGAGGCGCACGCGGCGGCCCGCGCGCGCCGACAGCCAGGCTTCGATCGCCTCCGCGTCCTCGATGTCGAGCGGCAGATGAATCTCCGCCGGCGGCACGCGATCGAGGTAGAACTGCGGCAGCGACGCCTGCAGCACGTCGGCGTCGCGCGGGGCGACGGCTCCCGGCTCGGTCCCGAGTTCCATGCGCTCGACGATGCGGCCGCCGCGCATGGCGAACACCTGGAGGGCGCCGCCGCTCGGCCCGACCTTGAGGCCGAAGACGTCGCGGTCGCCAAAGCCGGGGGTCGCCACCTTCTGCTGCCGGTCGCGCAGCACCTGCACCGTCCGCAGCGCGTCGCGCAGCTGCGCGGCTTCCTCGTAGCGCTCGGCATCAGCGGCCGCGGCCATCCGGCCACGCAGCGTGTCGGCGAGCTCGCCGGTGCGCCCCTCGAGCAGCAGCTTCGTACCGGCCACGGCCGCGCCGTACCGTTCCCGATCGCAGATCTCCGCCACGCACGGCGCGATGCACCGCTTGATGTCGTACTCGAGGCAGGGCCGCCCCCGCTGCCCCGTGATGACCTCGTTGCACGACCGGATGCCGAACAGCCGGTGGGCCAGCCCCATCGTGCGGCGCCCGAGCCGGGCGGGCAGAAACGGCCCCGCGTAGAAGTCGCCGTCCCGCTCGACGTGCCGCGCCACGAGCACGCGGGGGAACGCCTCGCTCGTCGTCAGCCGCAGGTACGGATAGTTCTTGTCGTCGCGCAGCAGGATGTTGTATCGGGGCCGGCGCTGCTTGATGAGGTTGTTCTCGAGCGCCAGCGCCTCCATCACCGAATCGGTGACGATCACCTCGACCGAGGCGATCTCGTCGAGCAGCGCGTCGTGCCGGGGGCTCGTGCCCGCCGCGCCCAGGTAGCTGCGCACGCGGTCCCTGAGCGCCCGCGCCTTGCCGACGTAGATGGTGTCGCCGGCGGCGTTGCGCCACAGGTACACGCCGGGCTGCTCGGGCAGCCTCGCGATCTGATCCTTGAGGTCGTGAATCGGCATGGGCTACTATGTCGGGGCTGATCCTCGCGACAGAACCTCTCAGTCCAACAACCGAATGACATTCACCGGGTTGGTGGGAACCGTCTGCATGTTCCCGATGCGCGCCATCATCGCCGCCTCGGTGGCGCTCGGCATCCACCCGAACGTGCTGACGCTCGTCGGCGTCGTGCTGAACATCGCGGCGGCCTGGGCGCTCGGGCTCGACCGGTTCCCGCTGGCGGGCCTCTTCATGATTGCCGCCAATATCTTCGATTTCATCGACGGCAAGGTGGCGCACCTGACCAACACCGTCTCCCGGTTCGGCGCGTTCTGGGACTCGACGCTCGACCGCTTCTCCGACATCGCGCTCTTCCTCGGCCTGATCTACCTGTACGCCGACATCCGCCGCACCGATTATGTGATGATCGCGGCGCTGGCGATGATGTTCTCGATCATGACCAGCTACACGCGCGCGCGGGCCGAGTCGCTCATCGAGAAATGCAAGGTCGGCTTCATGGAGCGGCCCGAGCGGATCGTCCTGTTCATGGTCGGCGCGTTCACCGACCGGATGGCCGGCGTCCTCTGGGTGATTCTCGTCCTGTCCATTGTCGCCGTCATCAACCGGATGCACTACACCTACCTCGCGCTCAGCGGCCGCGAGCCGCCGTCGGGCGCGAATCCGGTGGCCAGGGTCTTCTGGCGCGCGTTCTTCTGGCGGGACGAACGCACGACGGTGCCCTACGACCTGTGGGTGATCGCGATCCTGGCGTTCGTGTGGCTGACGCCGCCCGAGTGGCTTCGCGACCCGACGGCCGCGGGCCTGGGGCTCTGGGCGCTGGTGGAGTGAGCAAGTGGGCAGCGGGCAGTGGGCAGTAGGCAGAACCTGCTGCCGACCGCCCACTGCCGACTGCCTACTGCTTCAGCAGGAACCGATCGGGATCGGTCATCCCCTCGTAGCACGCGGATTCCCACATTTCTTCACTCGGTCGCCGACGCTGCGCGACGCGCATCGTCCAGGGACGCGTGAAGACGGCGGGATCGGTGAGGGTCGCCTCGTACGTCATGCTGTCGGCGTCGCTCCAGGTGAGGCGCTCCACGACGGTGGCGTTCTCGCTGTAGAAGTCGCCGATATACGTCAGCCGCTGCCCTTTCACGCTCGTCGTGTCGATGACGAGTGTGTTCCCCTCCCAGTGGCCGCGGCCGTCGCCCATCCAGAGCTTCACGTTCGAGGCGACGTGCGGCCGGTTGTCGAGCGGAATCACGCGGTAGGCGTGATACGAGTCCCAGATGAGGACGACCTGGCCGGGCGACTGCACGATCTTGAGTGGCGGCACGATCGTGAAGAGCCGCGGCACCCCCGACAGCAGGCACCGGTGCTGCGTGTCGATATGCTCGGGTCGCGTCGGGCGCGCGTAGTCGACGCCCTGCTTCTTCTGGAGCGCGGCGGCCCACGGCTGATACGGCACCAGACCGTCGGGCGGGTCGATGATCCGGCTCGGCAGCGGCGCGATCGTCTTGTCGAAATCGGCCGACTGCGGCACCGGATTGGTGAGCGACAGCGACCCGGCATTCACGGGGCTCCACATCCCCTGCACGTCCGGCTGGCCGTCGGCCAGGCGCCCGACGGGCTTCGGGGCGGCCGCCGGCGGGCCCTCCTGCCCCCGCACGAACGCCTGCATCCCGACCAGCAGCGCGATCCCGACGGCCCCGATGGTGCAGGTCGTCTTCACTGGCCGGTCCTCATCTCGGGATAGGGATAGTACTTCTCCAGGTCGAAGGCATAGCACTCGTAGTCGAAGAGCTGCGCGTTCTTCTCCCTGCGGCGGTAGAGCACCATGCTCATGGCCCACGGCCGCGTGAAGACCTTCCCATCCTCGACCGTCACGTCGTACTGGATGTGATCGGCGTCGAGCGGCGTGTAGCGCTCGACCAGGTGAAGCGCCTCGCTGTGGAAGTTGCCGGCGTGGTCGAACCAGGTCTGGTCGTTGAAATGGACCACGTCGACGACCAGCGTGTCGCCGTCCCAGCGGCCCCGCGAGTCGCCGAGCCACCACTCAATCGGTCCGCGGGGATGCGGCATGCCGTTCGTAAACACGTAGCGGACCGCATGCACGTACTCGTACAGCATCGTCAGCTCGCCCGGCGTCTGGACGATCTGGAACGGAAACGGCATGTACATGAGGCGCGGCACGCCTGGCAGGTAGCACTTCGCGTCCGGGTCGAGCGCCGCACGCTTGTCGTAGTGCTCTTTCTTCCTGGCCAGCGCCCACGGCTGATACGGGATCTCGTTGCCCACGACCACGCCGGGGCCGCCGGGGACGCCCTTCTGGGCGGCATGGTCCTGAATGTCCCACGCCGCGGTGTTGAGCACCTGCCAGATCCCGGACAGGTCGGGCCTGCCGTCGGGGGTGCGCGGGAGGGCCGGGGCCGGGGGGGTCTGGGCGGTGATCGTGGCGGCGTGAGCCAGGAAGAACGCGGTCGCCGCAAGGACGAACGTCAGACGTCGGAGCCGCATGTATGCCTCGAATCGGGCATAGGGTATCACCCCGCGGCGGCTTTTGATTTTGGAGCCTTGAGCCGCGCCTTCCGCGCGGTGGCCAGGCCCGCCCGTGCCGGCTTCTTCCTGTCCCTGCTCACCGAGTCGAGGCTGCGGCGCAGCGCGTCCATCAGGTCGACCACGTCGGGCGGCTCCTGCGGCTCGGGCGTGACGATCTCCTCGCCGGCAATCTTCGCGTCGATGATGCCGCGGAGGCCCCGGGTGTACTCGTCGGTGTAGTCCTTCAGGTTCAGATCGGCGTCGAAGGTCGCGATGACCTGCCGGGCGAGCTTCATCTCCTCGGGCTTGACCTTCGCCGGCACCGACTCGAGCTCCTCGATCTCGTCGATGCGGCGGATCTCGGCGTCGTGGTGCAGCGTGTACATCACGAGCCCCTTCTTCTGCGGCCTGATGGCGACCAGGTATTCGCGCCCGTAGAGCGCCACCTTGCCGATGCCGGCCTTCCCCGCCATCCCCTCGCGCATCACCGCGAAGGACTCGGCGGCCATCGGGCCGTCGGGCGCGAGGTAGTAGGCACGATCGACGTAGATCGGGTCGAGGTCGGCGGCGTCGGCGAACTGGACGAGGTTGATGACGCGCGTCGACTCGACGCGCACTTTCTGCAGGTCCTCGTCGGTGACGATCACGTACCGGCCCTTCTCGAACTCGTACCCCTTGGCGAGCTCCTGGTTCGTCACCTCCCGCTCGCAGTGCGGGCACCAGCGCTTCTGCTGGATGCGCGTCTGGCACTCGGCGTGGAGCTGGTTGAACGACAACGTGGCGGCCGATTCGGTGGCCGGGAACACCTTCACCGGGATCGTCACGAGGCTCACCTTGAGGAAGCCCTTCCAAGTCGAACGGGGCGGCATACGGGCAGTGTATCGGCTGGGGCCGGATCAGACTGCATCCTGGCCGGCGCGGCTGCCGAGGTCGAGCCCCGAGCCGCCGATCTGGATCTCCTGCGCCTTGATCTTGTCGTGCAGCAGCCGGCGCGACTGCCCGTAGAGGTGCCCCGGCACTTCCAGCCGCTGCGCGACGCTGCGGGCGTGCGAGATCAGTACGAGCGTCACCGTCTCGTCCTCCTTCCACGACACGGCGGAGATCTGCCCCCACGGCATGAAGCCGGTGTCGGCCCACACCCCGTCGCGGTAGAACCCGCGCGAGATGCGCGAGCTCAGCGGCACGGCATAACCGAAGTAGAGAAACATCATCACCTCGCCGAACAGCTGCCCCGGCGTCCGGCCGAGCACGAACAATTTGAAGACGACCAGGAGCCCGAGGATGGCGCCGAGCGCCAGCGCGAAGCCGTAGTACCGGGGCTTGGGAGCGTTCCAGACGAGCAGCGCCGACGTGCGGCGCAGGCGGAAGCGGATGAGGTCGGTGGTGACCTTCAGGTTGGCCGCGAAAAAGCCGATGCCGAACAGAAACAGCAGTCCAGGCAGCAGGGCGTCCGGCGCCATGCGATCAGGGTATCAGGCTTCAGGCTTTGGGCTTCAGTCTTTGGGCGCGCGCCGGGGCGCTGGCGAGCGCCGGATCGAAACAGCGCCGGCAGCGCGCTTCGTAGGTACCCTGCGTGCCGAGCAGCACGCGGTCCTCGCTGGCCACGAGCCGCTGCGTGTGGTTGGCCGGGTTGCCGCACACCATGCAGATGGCGAGCGTCTTGGTGATGTATTCGGCAATCGCGAGCAGCTGCGGCATCGGCTCGAACGGCTTGCCGAGGTAGTCCTGATCGAGTCCGGCGACGATCACGCGCTTGCCCTGATCGGCCAGCGTGTTGCACACCGCCGGCAGCTCCGCGTCGAAGAACTGCCCCTCGTCGATGCCGACGACTTCGGTCTCGGGTTCGACCTGCCGGAGCAGCTCGCGCGCCGTCGCCACGGCGACCGACGGAATCCGCATCTCGCTGTGCGAGACGATGTGGTCGGCGGCGTAGCGCGTGTCGAGCACCGGCTTGAAGATCTGCACACGCTGCCGCGCGATCTGGGCGCGGCGGAGCCGCCGGATCAGCTCCTCGCTCTTGCCGCTGAACATGCTGCCGACGACGACTTCAATCCAGCCCTGGTTGACGGGAGTGCGGACGACGTCCATAGGCGATCACGAGCCACAGAGCCACAGAGGCACGGAGGCAGTCCCTGTGGCGTCTCCGTGACCCCGTGCCTCCGTGGCCTGTCCCATGCCGCTACGCACGCGAGAGATACTCGCCGGTTTCCGTGTTCACGCGGATCGTGTCGCCCGGGTTGACAAACGGCGGCACCTGGACGACGAAACCCGTTTCGAGCGTGGCCGGCTTGACCTGGGCGCTCGCCGTGGCCCCCTTGATGCCCGGCGCGGTGTCCAGCACTTTGAGATCGACAGCCGGCGGCAGCTCGATGCCGACCGGCTCGCTGCCGTAGAACTCGACCTGGATGGTCATCTCCGGCTTCAGGTAATTGACCGAGTCACCGAGCGCTTCGCTCGAGATGTGCACCTGCTCGTAAGTGCTCGTATCCATGAAATAGACGGCGTCGCCGTCCTTGTACAGGTACTGCATCTGCCGCTCGTCGAGCGTGGCCCGTTCGATGAGGTCTTCGGACCGCAGCTTCTGGTCCGCCAGCGCGCCGCTGCGGATATTCCGCATCTTCACGCGGACGAAGCCGCGCAGGTTGCCTGGGGTGACGTGCTGGAAGTCGAGGATCCGGAACAGGTCCTCGCCCATCTTCACCAGCATGCCCTTCTTGACGCGCGTCGCCTGTATGGTGGCCATAATCCCGTCTGTCGATCCCATCGATGCTAGCACACGGTCCTCGACTGCCGGCTGCCCACTAGTGGTACCATCGATCCGTGGCCTTCGCGCGATGGGATCCGATTCGCGATCTGCTCGCCATTCAGCAGCGGCTGGAGCGCTTCGCGCCGGGCCCGGCCGGCTGGGTGCCGCCGGTCGATTTGCTCGAAACAGCGGATGAGTACGTGCTCACGGCCGAGGTCCCCGGCGTGCGGCGCGAGGACGTCCAGATTCAGCTGCGCGACGGCCGCCTCACCGTGTCGGGCGTTCGCCGGGAGCGGGACGTCGCCTGCGAACAGTACCACCGCGTGGAGCGGGGCCACGGATCGTTTACGCGTACCTTCCAGCTGCCCGTACCCGTCGACCCCGATCGCATCGTCGCCGACCTGCGCGACGGCGTGCTGACGATCACGTGCCCGAAATCGGGGCCCGAGGTACGGCGCATCGAGATTTCATAACATGAGCGGCCGTCGCCTGATTCTCGCGCTGATTCTCCTGGGCTGCGGCTTCGCCGCGGGCCTCGTGATCACCGCGCGCCTGCGTCAGACGACCGAGGTGCGCGCGCAGAACCGGCCGACGGCGCCGCCGCAGGTCGTCGCGCCGAACGGCGCCGGCGCGGCCGCGCTGCCCGATTTCTCGCGCGTCGCGGAGCGGACCGTCCCGGCCGTCGCCAACATCTCGTCGCTCCAGGTGGTGCGCCGCCCGAACTCGCCGTTTGCCAACGACCCGTTCTTCCAGTTCTTCTTCGGCAATCCCGACGACGTCTACGGCCAGCGCCGCGACGTCGAGCGCAGCCTGGGATCGGGGGTCGTCGTCAGCCCCGACGGCCTCGTGCTGACCAACAACCACGTGGTGGCCGGAGAGTCGGGGCGGCTCTCGCTCCGCCAGCTCCCGGCCGTGACGGTGGCGCTCGGGGACGCGCGCGAGATGGAGGCCAGGATTGTCGGCGTCGATCCGGCCACCGACCTGGCACTGCTGAAGATCCCCGCGTCCAGCCTGCCGACGGTCCCGTGGGGCGATTCGAGCAGGCTCCGGGTGGCCGAGTGGGTGCTTGCGATCGGCAATCCGTTCCAGCTCAATCAGACGGTGACGCTCGGCATCGTGTCCGCGCTCGGGCGGACCAACGTGGGCATCTCGGCCTACGAGGACTTCATCCAGACCGACGCGGCGATCAACCCGGGCAATTCCGGCGGCGCGCTCGTCAACACGCGCGGCGAGCTCGTGGGGATCAACACGGCGATCTTCAGCCAGAGCGGCGGCTACCAGGGCATCGGCTTCGCCGTCCCGAGCAACCTGGCGCGCCGGGTCGTGGACGATCTCACGCGCTACGGCGAGGTGCGCCGCGGCTCGATCGGGTATGTGGAGATTGCGCCGCTCTCGACGCTGATGGCCGAACAGCTCGGCGTGACCGGCGCCCGCGGCGCCCTGGTGCAGGCGATGCGCCGCGACGCGGCGGCCTACACCGCGGGGCTGCGCCCCGGCGACGTCATCGTCAGCTTCAACGGCGCCGCCATCACCGACGGCGGCCAGCTCTCGCGGCTGATTCAGGACGCGCGCATCGGCAGCACGGCCGCCATCGGCGTCATGCGGGAGGGCCGCCGGCTCGATCTGAAGGTGCCGATCGTCTCCAGCGCGAACTAGCGTGGCCGCCCTCCCCGTGGCAACCGCCCTGCGCATCGCCGGCCTGCTCGCCGCGGCGTTCGTCCTCGTCCGAATCGGCAGGGCCGCGGCGCGGCGGTTCGAGCACGACATGGGCCGCGGCACCGGGCCCGACGCCCTCGAGCGCGCCAAGCGCGCACGGACGCTCGGCCGCATCCTGCAGAAGGCGCTCTCGATCGTCGTCATCGGCATGGCGGGACTCATGGTCCTGCGCGAGGTTGGCGTCGACATCACCCCCGTGCTGACCGGCGCCGGCATCGCCGGCCTCGCCATCGGCTTCGGCGCGCAGACCCTGGTCCGCGACGTCATCTCCGGCTTCTTCCTCATCGCCGAGAACCAGGTGCGCGTCGGCGACGTGGCGGTGGTCAACGGCCAGAGCGGCCTCGTCGAACAGGTGAACCTGCGCACGATCGTGCTGCGGGATGAGGCCGGCGCCGTCCACATCATTCCGAGCGGCGAGGTGAAGACGCTCGCCAACATGTCGAAGGATTTTGCGTACTACGTGATCACCGTGGGGCTCGCCTACGACGCCGACGTCGATCGGGCGATCGACGCCATCCGCGAAGCGGGAGCCGGCCTCGCGGCCGCCCGCGAGTACACCCCGTACATCCTCGAGCCGCTGGAGATGTACGGCGTGGACGCCTTCGAGCCGGGGCAACTGGTCGTCAAGGCACGAATCAAGACGGTGCCGCTCAAGCAATGGCTCGTCGGACGCGAGCTGCGCAGGCGAATCGTGAAGGTGTTCGCCGAACGGGGCATCGACATGGCCCCGCGACTCAGATTCGTGGACGGCCGCTGAGGCCGAACCCGAGAACCGGGAACCCGAGAACCGGGAACCCAAGAACCGGGAACCCGAGAACCGGAACCCGAGCACCTGTGCACCCGGGCACCTGAGAACCCTCTTCTACACCCCATGCCCGTAGCCCGATTCGTGCAGCGCGTGGTGCCCCGCGGCTGACGGCGTGTCGAACGGATCGACGTGGCCGGGCGCCGCCGCGTGCGCCGTCGCGCCACGGACGCCGCTCACGACGGCGACGATGTCGTTGTCGCTGATGACCTTGCGATCGTCGGCGATGTCCATCAGCGCGCGGTAGATCTCGACGAGCTCCGCCCCCTCGACCTCGAGCCCCAGCTCCTTGCAGCGCTTCTGTACCGCGTGCCGTCCAGAGTGCTTGCCGAGTACCAGCGGATTCCACGGCGCGCCGACGTCTTCCGCCTTCATGATTTCGTAGGTGCGGCGGTCCTTCAGGATGCCGTCCTGGTGGATGCCGGCTTCGTGCGCAAAGGCGTTGCGGCCGACAATCGCCTTGTTGACCTGCACGCCCTGCCCCGTCAGCCGCGTCACCATTTCGCTCGACGGGTAGATCTGCGTGTGCGCGACGCCGACCGCGTACGGATAGCGGTCGCGGCGCACGTGGAACGCCATGACGATTTCCTCGAGCGCGGCGTTGCCGGCGCGCTCGCCGATGCCGTTGACGGTGCACTCCACCTGGCGCGCCCCGCCCTGGACCGCCGCGATCGAGTTGGCGACCGCGAGCCCCAGGTCGTCATGGCAGTGGGTGCTGAAGATCACCCTGTCGGCGTCCGGCACGCGCTCGCGGATCTGCGTGAAGAAGGCGAGCGTGTCGTCCGGAGTCGAGAACCCCACCGTGTCGGGCAGGTTGATCGTCGTCGCGCCGGCCTTGATCACCGCGTCGACCACGCGGCACAGGAACTCGATGTCGCTGCGCGTGGCGTCCTCCGCCGAAAACTGCACGTCGTCGGTGTGCTGGCGGGCGAAGCGGACCGCGTCGACCGCCGCCTCGAGGCACTGCTCGCGGCTCATGTGCAGCTTGGCCTGGAGGTGCAGATCGGACGTGGCGATGAACGTGTGGATGCGGCCGCGCGCCGCCGGGGCAATCGACCAGGCGGCCTTCTCGAGATCGGCGCGGTGGCAGCGGGCCAGGCAGGCGATGACCGGCCGGCGGATCTCGGTGGCAATCCGGCGCACCGCCTCGGCGTCGGCGGGCGAGGCGATCGGGAACCCGGCCTCGATGATGTCCACGCCGAGCGCGTCGAGCTGACGGGCGAGCTGCAGCTTTTCCGCCGTCCGCAGCGAGAAGCCCGGGGCCTGCTCGCCGTCGCGGAGCGTCGTGTCGAAGATGCGGACGCGGTGCTCGCTCATCTGGAAACTCCCCGGGGAACACTCCCCGTCCTGCCAGTAGACGCGACTGGCCAGGATAATGTCAAAATGATAATTATTCTGTTTGGATTACAAGAATTTATGGGGCTGACCCCGTGGAACTGAACGAACTTCGCGTGTTCCTCACAGTCGCGGCCGAGCGGAGCTTTTCGCGCGCCGCGATGAAGCTGCACCGGACGCAGCCGGCCGTGAGCCAGGCCGTCCGCCGGCTCGAGGAAAGCGTTGGGGAGCGGCTGTTCGACCGCGCCACCAAGGACGCCACGCTGACCGACGCCGGACGGCTCCTGCGCGACTATGCGGACCGCCTGCTCCGGCTGTCGGAGGAAGCGGAGGCCGCGGTCAAGGAGCTGCGCGACCTGCGCCGCGGGCGCGTGCTGCTCGGCGTCAACGAGGCCTCGGTGCACGTCGTCCTCCCGCTCATTCAGCAATTCCGCGAGACGCATCCGCTCGTGCACGTGGACGTCCGGCGCATCCCCGCGCGCCAGATCGGCGCCGAGGTCGCGCAAGGGAGCCTCGATTTCGGCGTGCTCACGTTCCAGCCCGCCGAGCCCAAGCTCGGCTCGATCGTGCTCGGCCAGGACGAGCTCGTGATGCTCGTCCATCCGTCACACCCCCTGGCGAGCGCGCGGGAGGTGACGCTCGCCGAATGCGGCCGGCAGACGGTGATTGCCCACAACGACCCGTCGCACGTCCGCGACCGCGTGCTGCGGCTGTTCGAGCAGCATCACATCCCGGCCAACATCCTCGTGTCCTTGCCGAGCCTCGAAGGGATCAAGCGCGCCGTGGCACTGAAGATGGGGGTGGCGCTGCTGCCCCGCCGCTGTGCCGAGTCGGAGATCGCGCGCGGCGATCTCGTGGCGCTGACCATGCCGGAGATCCGCCTGCGCCGGCAGGTGCGGCTGGTGTTCCGCAAGGCGGGCGAGCGATCGCATGCGTCGGCCGCGTTTCTGAAGCTGGTTGAAGAGAAGCGATCGGATCGCACGTAGGGCGGAGCCGCTCAGCGAAGATGCGGCGGACCCGCCGGTGGCACTCCACGGTGTGAGGGCGCGAGGCTATACTGGCATGGTGCGTAGTGTCGCTGATGAACTGCGGCGGCAGACCGATGCCGACACGTTGTAGACGCGGTGCCGCTTCTTGAGACCGTCAGTCGCTATCTCCAGCAGCGCACGGTTCCTCACGCTCTCATTGGCGCCGCCGCTCTTGCCGTCCACGGCGTCAGCCGCTCCACTTTCGATCAGGACCTCCTCGTCACCGACGGGCGCGTGCTCGACGAGACGTTCTGGCGCGAGCTCTCGGCCCGCGTCGAACTGCGCCGTGGCGACCCCGACGATCCACTGGCAGGCGTCGCTCGAATCCGACAGCCGGGCGAACGAGACGTCGATATCGTCATCGGCCGCCGTTGCTGGCAGCAGGATCTGATCGCTCGCGCCGAGCCGCTGCAACCTGCCGGCAGCCCACCAGTGGCCCTGGCCGCCGACCTGGTACTGCTCAAGCTGTACGCCGGGGGCAGTCAGGATCGGTGGGATATCGAACAACTGCTGGGCGACCGATGCCGCCGGCGGTGTCGCGCGGGACGTTGAGAGCCGCCTCGCGACCCTGCCGCAGCGGTGCGCGGTCATCTGGCGTGACGTGCGCCGATAGCACGCGGATTACCGGCCGATCGCCTGCGCGTACGTCGCGGCGACGTCTTCCCCTCGCTCGACCGTGCACCGCAAATCGCGCAGCAGCCCGTCGCGCAGGTCGTAGATCCAGCCGTGCACCGAGAGCGGCTGCCCCCGCCCCCACGCCTCGCCGACGATCGTGGTCTGGCACACGTGCCGCACCTGCTCGACGACGTTCAGCTCGCACAGGCGGTTGACGCGCTCCTCGTCGCCGCCGAGGCCGGCGAGCAGCGGCTCGTGCCGGTCGCGCACGTCCTGCACGTGCCGCAGCCAGCTGTCGATGAGTCCAAGCGACGAGCGGAAATACGCGGCGCGGACGCCGCCGCACCCGTAATGGCCGCACACGATCACGTGCTCGACCTTCAGCACGTCAACCGCGTACTGCAGCACCGAGAGGCAATTGAGGTCGGTGTGCACGACCACGTTGGCCACGTTGCGATGGACGAAGAGCTCGCCGGGCAGCAGCCCGACAATCTCGTTGGCCGGCACGCGGCTGTCCGAGCAGCCGATCCAGAGATACCTCGGGGACTGCTGCGACGCGAGCGCCTGGAAGAACCCGGGATCGCGTTCGGCAATCCGGCGGGCCCAGGCCCGGTTGTTGTCGAACAGATGCGGCAGCGTGCGCATGACGGCCTCCGATCATAGCCGCCCAGCGACTACGCGAACGACCGAACGGTCCGAACGTCTCGAATGACCCGAATGCTCAGTTCACCGGCACGAGGCGCTTCAGCTCCTCGAACCAGTGCTGCACCAGGATCAGGTTCGACGGGGCGCTGCCGCCCGCGTCCGCCTGGCTATTTCGGATGATGACGAACCGCCCATCCGGGGCGAGGTCCCAGGGTCGACTGCCCCCGAGAAGGGCGGCGACGGCAGCTTCGAACAACACCTGCGGCTGCCCTGCGACGAACGTCGTCCCGGACTGCACGGGGACTGCGAGCATCTGCCGACCGCCCGGGCCGATGAAGAACAGCTCCCGGCCGTTGCGTGACCAGATCGGGCGCGTGCCGCCGCTCGTCGAAATCTGCTGCCGGCTAGCCAGCTCCGGATACCGCTCCACATA